>JBJEUJ010000001.1:0-4341 GCA_051883775.1 Aristaeellaceae bacterium
ATCGCCCAAAGCCTCCCCGACCGCTTCCAGCTCACCGGCACCTACCTGCGCGACCCCGCCAAGCGTCCCGCATGGCAGGCGCGCTTCGGCGGACGCATGGCTGAAACCATGGAGGAGCTGGCCCAGGACAAGCCCGACTACATCATCCTCAGCATCTCCAAGACCGTCTCCACCGATGCGCTCCTGCGCCTGATGGACCTGCGCATTCCCATCCTGTGCGAAACGCCCCCTGCCACCACCCTGGAGGGCCTGCACCGGGTCTGGGCCGCAGCGCAGGAAAAGCACGCCCTCGTCCAGGTGGCTGAGCAGTACCTGGATCAGCCCCTGTACCGGGCCTGGCTGAACGCCGCCCAGGACGGCATGCTGGGCCGCATCAGCAACGTCAACCTCTCCGCCGTGCATACCTACCACGCCGTCAGCCTCATCCGCGGCTTCCTCGGCACGGGCTTTGACAACGTGGCCCTCACCGGCTGCAGGCATTTCTTCCCCGTCCGGCAGACCGACGCCCGCCCCGGCATGATTTCCGACGGCGACGTCCGCAACGAAAAGCGCGACCGCCTCACCTTCCAGTTCGACGGCGGCCAGACCGCCTTCTTCGACTTCAGCGGCGTGCAGTACCACTCCTTCATCCGCACCCGCCAGTTCACCCTCCAGGGCGATCAGGGCGAAATCGACGACCTGACCCTGCGCTGGATCGGCCCCGACGGCCTCCCCCTCTGCCAGACCCTCACCCGGCACGAGCGCGGCTCCTTCAACAACAACGACCTGGGCTGCCTGGGCCTGGAGCTGGGCGGACGCTGGCTGTGGCGCAACCCCTACCCCCACGCCCGCCTCAACGATGACGAGCTGGCCATCGCCCTGCTGATGGAGCGCATGGGCAGCCTCAGCCGCGGCGAGTCCGACGCCCCCGCCTATTCCCTGGCCGACGGCCTCCAGGACGCTTACTTCGCCCTGCTGATGGAGCAGGCCCTGACCCATCCCTGGCAAACCGTCCGCAGCCAGACCCAGCCCTGGGCGACCTGACCGCTCGCTGCATGAACCAAACGGCTCCGCAGATGCTTTCCCTGCGGAGCCGTTGGCTTTTTCCCGCCCGGCAGGCGAATGATTCCCGCGCTTTCCCTCCACGCATTCCCCGGCAGACGCACAGCGGCTCCGCACCTTTCCCTGGTGCGGAGCCACTGCTTTTTTGCTTGATGGGGGTTCGCCCGGCGGCTTACTTGTAACCGTTGGGGGCGTTCTTCCAGGCGTACTCAATGGCCTCCTGGTGCTCGGTGTCCACCTTGTTGCTCAGGTGGGTCTTGGAGTTGGTGAAGTGGATACAGATCTGACCCTTCATGTCGTTGTTGGGGATCGTATCGCCCTCGGGATAGTTGTGCGGGATGCCGTAGAGCGAGCAGGCGAAGGTACGGCTGCCAATGGTCACCAGGCAGGGCCTGCGCTCCCACAGGTTCTTGGACTCGATCTCGTCCGCGCTGTCCACACCGTAGATCTTGCACAGGCGGGCGGTGTCCGCGGCGGTCAGGGGCTCCACGTCGGCGTGGGCTGCGCCGGACCAGCGCCGCGCCCACCAGACGATGCCCGTCTTCACGTCGTACACCTTGTAGCTGGAGCCCTTGGCCCACAGCGTCTGGATGCCGCCGGTGTACCAGTCGATCTTCTCGGCGGGATAGATGGTCATGGTCAGGTTGCTGTTGTCGCCCTCGCCGATGGGCACCGTGCCGAAGAGCTTGTGCTGGGTCTGGCTGCCGGCAATGCCGTCGGCGGTCAGGCCGTTGGCGCTCTGGAATTTCTTCACGGCCGTCTCCACGGCGGTGGTGTAGGAGCTGGTGATCTCACCGGTGTAGTAGCCCTGCAGCTTCAGCTCGGTCACCAGGTTGGTGACAGCGGTGCCGGTGGAACCCTTGCGCAGCGTGGTGTAGGAAGCCTCCTGGCCGGAATTGCCGGAGCTGCCGGGGGTGGTGGGCAGCACCACGGTCTCGCCGTTGCTGTCGCAGATTTCCACGCAGTCGCCCCGCAGGTAGCCCGTGCCCAGGGAGGTCTGCACGCAGTACCAGGTGTAGTTGCGGGTGGTGACGCTCTCACTGTAGGCCAGCACCACACCCTTGTCCAGGCGGCCGAGGATCTTGGCGCCGCCGGCGGTGGCCCGCAGGTTCACGCCGTCGGAGGTGGTCTTGATGTACCCCTTGACCACCGAGGGCTGGGGCGTGGAGGCGGGCTTGGTGGCCAGGTATGCCTCGTACTCCGCCTGGGTCATCACCTTCACGCAGGTGCCCAGCACCCACACCTCGGTGTTGTCATACACCACGCGGTACCACAGGCTGCCGCCCACGGACTGGCTGCTGTTGTAGGCCATCACCGTGCCCAGGGGCACGTTGTAGGGCGCGTTGGCGTCCTTGGAGGCGGAGGCCCGCAGGTTCACGTCGTTCAGGATGGTCTGCACATACTGGGTGACCACGGTGGAGGAGCCGTTCTCCTCGGGCACGCCGTTGCCCGCCAGATAGCTGGCCTCCTGGGTGGGGGAGAGCTTGAAGGAATGGTCGCCGCGGACATAGCCGGTGAGCCCGCCCGCGTTGATGGGATACCAGGTGTAGCCGTTCTTGGTGGTGCTGGCGCCGGTCATGGGCCACACGGTGCCCTTGTTCACCTGACCCACCACCGTGCCGCCCGCAGTCTTGCGGACGTTCACGCCGTTGGAGGTAATCATCACATAGCCGTAGGTAGTGGCCGGCGGCGGCGTGGTGACGGTGGCCGGCGGCGTGGTAACGGCGCTTTCCGGAGGCGTGGTGGGCGCGGTGGTCACCGTGCCGTCGGAGGCGCAGGGCGTGGCGCAGTCGCCCCGGACATAGCCGGTGCGGCCGGAGGCGGCCCGGACGGGATACCAGGTATACTTGCCGCTGACCACGGCATTGCCGGTCAGGGGGAGAATCACACCCTTGTCAATCTGCTCCTGGGAGGCGCCCGCGGGCTTGGTGCGCAGGTTCACGCCCTTGACGGTGGTGATCACGTAGCCGTAGGCGCCGTCGGGCACGGCGGGGGTGGCGGTGACAACCGGAAGCGGGGTGGCCGTGGCGGCGGAGCCGTTGCCGTTGACGAAGGTTACGCAGTCGCTGCGGATATACCCGCGCACGCCGTCCAGCTGCACCAGGTACCAGCTGTAGCCGCCGGCTGTCACCAGGTCGGACAGGCGGGTGAGCACAACGCCCTTCTGAATCTGCTGAATCACATCGCCGCCGGGCTGCAGGCGCAGGTTCACGCCGGCCTTGGTGGTCATCAGGTAGCCCTTGGCGGTGACGGTGGAGCCGTCGGTGGAGGTGGAGCCGCCGTCGGTGGAGGTCACCTTCTGCACGCAGTCCTCCCGGACGAAGTAGTACGCGCCCCTGTACAGCACAGGATACCAGTCATAGCCGTCCCTGCTCTGGGTGGGGCCGGTCACAGGCAAAACCTCGCCGGGGGTGGTCCACTGGGCCGCAATGGTACCGCCGGGAGCCACCCGCAGGTTGGCCGAGGAAAGAATCAGCTTCACGAAGCCATAGTCGTCCGGCGCGGTGGCGGAGGTGCCCACCACGGTCAGGAACGGGGCCTGGATGTAGCCCTCCTTGCCGTTGTAGCGCACCCTGTACCAGTCGTTGGCGGTGGTGGTGGCGGGCACGGAGAGGATCTCCACCCGGTTGCCCTTGTACAGCTTGTCGATCAGCTCGCCTCCCGCCGTCTTGCGGAAGTTCACCTCGTCGGCGTTCACCTCGCCCACCAGGTAGCTGCCGGTATTGCCCGCCGTGCCGGTGTTCCCGGTATTGCCGGTGTTGCCGGTATTGCCGGTGTCGCCGGTGTTGCCGGTATTGCCGGTGTTGCCGGTGTTGCCGGTGTCGCCTGCCGTGCCGGTGTTGCCGGTGTTGCCGGTATTGCCGGTGTCGCCTGCCGTGCCGGTGTTGCCGGTGCCGCCCGCAGGCGCTTCGTCATTCACCGTGGAATCCTCCGAGCCGCCGGCGGAGTTCAGCACGAAATAATCGCCGTGGATATAGCCGATGTAGGTGTTGGCGGTGCTGGAGGTGGGATGGGCAGACTTCACCTTGTACCAGGTGATGCCGTCGGAGGTTATCACATCCTGCACCTCGCACACGAAGCCCGTATCCAGCTTGAACCAGTAATCCGCCTTCGTGCTGGGCTGCTTGCGCAGAAACACGCCCTCCGCCGTTATGGTGCCGGTGGCGCTTTCCGCCTGAGCCGCCGTCCATTGCCACTGCGCGGGGCACATTGACATCACCAGCGTCAGCGCAGCCATCACGGCCACCAGTCTCTTCCAGCCCTGCATCATCAATGGTTCACCTCAGTCCTCATTCACGC
>JBJEUJ010000002.1:0-4330 GCA_051883775.1 Aristaeellaceae bacterium
GGCGCTCTCCCTTTGAGGTCTTCTTTGGTGTTGCACTTGCTTGACAATCTACCGATGCCCCTTGCGGGGTTTGGGGTGGAACCCCAAGCAGGTCTGGGCGGCAGCCCAGCGTTTCCCCTAAAACCAAGCGAGTTTCCGAGCAGGCGACGCAGTTCGCCTGCGATGGAAACGGCAGGTAAAGCCAACATCGGGGAACTGCGCCAGCGAAAACGGGTGCAGGGGCGGCTATCCCCTGCGCAGGGATGTTGTGGCAGCCCGGCGCAGCACGACCGCATAGCTGAAAAGGAAAAGCAAAGCGCGGAGACGATCAGGCGATCATCTCCGCGCTCAATTTTGCATAGCCTGTTCAGGCGTTGAGCTTCAGCTTCGGCTTGCGCCACAGCCCCGTCAGCGACAGCGCCAGCAGCATGGCCGAGGCAATGCCGTTGGACACCACCACCGACAGCCAGATGCTCCGCACGCCCAGCCCCAGCACCGTCTCGCATACCCACAGCGTGGCGAAGCGCAGCACCCACAGCCGGATCACATTCACCGTTACGGGCACCTCCGTGTGGCCGCTGCCCTGGAACAGGCCGCAGGTGGCGTCATGCACGCCGTTGGTCCAGCACCAGAAGGCCATGGTGCTGAGAAAATCCGCCGCCATGGCGATCACGGCAGGATCATCCGCAAAGATGGAGACAATGGCCCTCGAAACCGCAGGCCGGGAGAGCAGCATACCCCCCGTGAACAGGAACGCCACCGCGCAGCCCATGCTGATGCGGTAGCCCCGGGCCGCCCGCTCCGGCTGCCGCGCGCCCATGTTCTGCCCCACAATGGTGCTCACCGCGCTGCCGATGCCGTTGGAGGGCAGGGAAATGAGGGAGTTCACCTTGTTGCCGATACCGTAGGCGGCCATGGCGTCCACGCCGTAGACCAGGACGTTGCGGCTCATCAGCAGGAAGCCCAGCTGCATGAAGCTGCCGCCCAGGGCCGTGGGCAGGCCGATGCGCACAATGTCCCGGATGGACGCGCCGTCCGGGCGCATGAGGGCGGCGCTCAGCCGGGCAGGCTCGTCCTCCCTGCGCAGGAGCATGAAGGCAATCGCCGCCGGCACCGCCTTGGCAAAGACCGTGGCCAGCGCCGCGCCCGCCGCGGACAGACGCAGCACGATCATCAGCAGGGGGTCCAGGATCAGGTTCAGGCAGATGCCCAGCAGGTTCAGCAGCATGGGGCGCACAGTGTCGCCCTGAGCCTGGCGTACCGCCTGGAAGATGTTCACCAGGAACAGGAAGGGCATGTCCAGCACCACAATGCGCAGATAGGTCACGCCCATGCGCCGCGTTTCGCCCTCCGCCCCCAGCCAGTTCACAATGCCCGGGGTGAAAATCGCCAGCAGCCCCGCGCAGCACAGCGCGAAGGCCATGGCTACCATGAAGATCTGGTTGGCGATGCGTTTCGCCGCGTCCATCCGCCCCGCGCCCACGTACTGGGCGATCATCACCGCACCGGCCACCGTCACGCCGGAGCCAAAGTTGAGGACAATGTTCTGCACCGGCGTCACCATGTTGATGGCGGCCAGGGGCTCCTTGCCCAGCTGCCCCAGCCAGTAGGTGTCCGTCAGGTTGTACAGCGTCTGCAGAAAGCTGTTGATGACCACGGGGATGGCAATGGACAGCATGGCCCGGATCAGGCTGCCGTGGAGGATCAGCTCCGTATTGCCGCGGGGAATGCGCTTCAACCCCGGTCACTTCCTTTCATGCGAAATCCGCGCTATTATAGCACATCGGGCGGAAAAAGGGAATCCCTGCCGGGCAGGGATGAGCTACGTTGACAGAATCGGCTTTGTCCGGTATAATTTGTATCAAAGAACAAGTCGTTCAAGGAGATGATCGGCATGGACATCAAAGCCTATACCAAAGCCTTTCTCGCAGCCTACAAGCCCTACAAGACCTACTGGAACTATGAGGACGGCTGCGTCCTCAAGGGCTGCATCGACGCTTACCGGGCCACGGGGGATCAGGATTACCGGGACTTCGTCCTGCGCTACCTGGAGACCTACGTCATGCCCGACGGCTCCATCCCCAATTACGAGAGCCACAAGTACAACATCGACAGCATCAACTGCGGCAAGGCGCTGTTCTTTGGCCTGGACGAAACCGGCGACGAGCGCTACCGCAGGGCCATCGAGTTCCACATGGGCAGGCTGAATACCCATCCCCGCTGCCAGTGCGGCAACTTCTGGCACAAGGAAAGCTATCCCAACCAGATCTGGCTGGACGGGCTGTACATGGCCCAGCCCTTCTACATGGAGTACGAGGCCCGCTTTGACGGCATGGCCCATGTGCAGGACATCACCAACCAGTTCCGCAACGTGCGCAAATATCTCTATGACGAGGAGAAGGGCCTGAACTACCACGCCTGGGACGAGGCGAGGATTCAGCCCTGGTGCAGCAAGAAAACCGGCCGCAGCCCCAACTTCTGGCTGCGCTCCACCGGCTGGTACCTGATGGCGCTGATCGACTGCATCGGATTGTGCCCGGAGATGCTCTACGAGCATTACCGCGCGCTGGTGGATCTGTTCCGGGAGAGCCTGCGGGGCGTGCTGCGCTATCAGGCGGAGGACGGGCTGTTCTACCAGGTGATCGACCACTCCGATACCCAGGGTAACTACACCGAGACCTCCGGCTCCGCCATGATCGCCTACGCGCTGCTCAAGGGCGTGCGGCTGGGCGTGCTGAACCCGGAGAAGTATCTGCCCATGGGCAAACGGGTGTTTGAGGCGCTGGCGGATACGAAGCTGAAGGTAAACGCCGAGGGCCGGGTGGAGCTGACGGACATCTGCTGGGTGGCGGGCCTGGGCCCGGGCGAGAAGCGGGACGGCTCCGTGGCCTACTACCTGTCCGAGCCCCGGGTCAGCGATGACAGCAAGGGCGTGGGCCCCTTCATGATGGCCTGGGCGGAATACCAGCAGGCAGCAAAGTAACGGAGGAATACAGCCATGGAAGTGACCAAGCTCTTTGTTACCGGCCGCAGCGCCACCATTCAGCTGGACGACGGCGGCCTGTACCATACCACCAAGCCCTATACCCTCACCCTGAACGACCAGCCCTGGGGTACAGCGGACACGGTGATCACCAGCCTCTACGGCCTGTGGCCCGATACCCGCTACACCCTGCGGATCTTTGACGGGGATACCCAGGTGGAGAAGCTGACCTTCACCACGGAGGAGGAGAGCTTCACGCTGAACGTGCGCCAGTTCGGCGCGGTGGGCGACGGCGTGCATGACGATACCCCCGCCATCCAGGCGGCCATCAACTGCTGCCCCAAGCACGGCCGGGTGCTGATCCCCGCGGGCACGTACCACGTGCTGCCCATTTTCCTCAAGAGCCACATCCGCCTGGAGATCGCCGGAGGCGCGGTGCTGCAGCTGGAGACCGACCGCAGCCGCTTCCCCGTGGCGCCGGGCATGCTCCAGTCCACCGACGAGGACAGGGACCTGAACCTGGGCTCCTGGGAGGGCAACCCCCTCGATATGTACGTGTCCTTCATCTACGGCTATCATGTGGAGGACGTGGTCATCTACGGCCAGGGCGTGCTGGACGGCCAGGGCGACAAGGGCGACTGGTGGGTCAACCCCAAGGTGCGCCGGGGCGCATGGCGGCCCAGGATGTTCTTCATCAACCGCTGCAAGGATGTGGCGGTGCAGGGCATTACCTTCCGCAACAGCCCCTCCTGGAACCTGCAGCCCTATTTCAGCAAGCACCTGAAGTTCCTGAACATCACCGTCAACGCTCCGGCCAACAGCCCCAACACCGACGGCTTCGACCCGGAGAGCTGCAATGACATCCTGCTGGCGGGCGCGCACTTCTCCCTGGGGGATGACTGCATCGCGCTGAAGTCCGGCAAGCTGTACATGGGCGCCACCTACGAGACGCCCTGCGAGCATGTGGAGATTTCCCACTGCCTGATGGAGAACGGCCACGGCGGCATGACTGTGGGCAGCGAAATGGCCGGCGGTGTGAAGCACATCTGCGTGCACCACTGCCTCATGCGCAACACCGACCGCGGCCTGCGGGTCAAGACCCGCCGGGGCCGGGGCAGGAACGGCGTGATCGACGATATTGTGTTTGACCATGTGAAGATGGAGCGGGTGGGCACGCCCTTTGTGGTGAACTGCATGTACTTCTGCGACCCGGACGGCAAGAGCGACTATGTGCAGAGCCGGGAGAAGCAGGTGGTGGACGAGCGCACGCCCCGCATCGGCACGGTGGCCTTCCGGCATGTCAACGCCACGGACGTGACCTGCGCCGGGTACTTCCTGGGCCTGCCGGAGAAGCCCATCGAGCATGTG
>JBJEUJ010000003.1:0-4288 GCA_051883775.1 Aristaeellaceae bacterium
GGCAGGCTGGCCGCCGCCACGGACTGGCCCACCCGGCGGCTCTTCTCGTCGGGGATGTGCAGCTGAATCTGCGCTGCCAGCTCCGGGAATTCCTCGTCCAGCACCTGCTGCGCCTTCTCCAGCAGCAGCGCGCCGCCCTCGCCGGAGGTCACGCGGCCCATAATCAGCACATGGCGGATGTCATAGAACCGGGCATAGTAGGCGATGGCATAGCCGAAGTACACGCCGATGCTCTCGTAGATCTTCGCGGCCATGGGGTTGCCCGCGGCCATCTCCTTCTGCACCACCTTCAGCTTCTCGGCGGGGGACAGGCTCTCGTCCAGCTGGATGCCCGCGGCGGGGGCCAGCTTGATCACCGCGTCCTGGGAGAAGTACTTCACGCCGCAGCCGTAGTCGCCGCTCCACTCGTCCACCATGGCGTTTTTGCATGCATCCACCGGGACGAAGGCCAGCTCGTTGAGCCAACCCAGGATGTTCATGTCCTTGTCCACAAAGCCCGCGGCCTCGCTGGTGCCCATGGCGATGCCCAGGACGTTGCCGCAGTTCAGATCCATGGCCCCGGCCAGGGCGGTCACGTCGCCGTCGTTGGCCACCTCGATGGGGATGTTCTCCCCCAGCTCCCTGGCCACGTCCAGGTACATGGTCTTGACATGCCGGTCGAAGTCCTCCTTGCCCACCTTCAGGAACAGGGAGGCCACCATGATCCGGTTGTCAATGTACACGCCCGCGCTGGACACGCCGATGGCGTCCACCCGGGGCATATGGGAGGCGGCGGTCCTCATGGCCTGGAGGATGCCGTCATAGTGGTACTGCGGATCGGACTGCAGCTTGGGGAACCAGACGACCTCCTCGCTGTACACGCTCTCGCCGTTGACCACCGCAGACACCTTGCGGTCGCTGCCGCCCGCGTCAAAGCCGATGCGGCAGCCGTCCAGGTGACGGCCCACGCTGCTGGCAGCCTGGCGGCGCAGGGCCACCGCGGCGGGATCCCCGGCGTAATGCACCTCGAAGGGCCGCTCGTACACCGTGGCCATGAAGTCCGCGTCAAAGGCCCGGGAGCCGCCGGGGGCGTAGGCGGCCTTCAGATGCTCGTACACCACCCGGGAGCCGGACACCGTGATCTTCCAGCCGCCCCGGCACCACAAAAGGGTCTTGACCAGCCGGTCCATCAGGCCCACCGTGGCCTCGTCGTCCGCCCCGTCGGGCAGGATGTCCATGCGGTAATAGTCGCAGTAGCCCTGGTTGCGCTCCACGTTGACCACAAAGTCGGCCTTGTCTTCCGCCGCAGCCACCCGCCGCTCGTACTCCCGCAGCATCACGGACATGGGCATGAATTGCGGATCCAGGGGCGCCTTGATCTTCAGCTCCATTTTTTTCATCCTCCCGGTCTTATCGTTCATAACGGCACACGCCGCGCACATAGGTTTTCAGCACCCGGCAGTCTTCGTCCATCAGCACGATGTCCGCGTCCTTGCCGCTCTCCAGGGAGCCCTTGCGCGCATCCACCCCGGCGGACTGCGCCGCGTTCAGGCTGGCCGCCCGCACCGCCTTCCACATGGGGACGGAGGCATGGTCGCGGAAGTTGCGCACCGCGTCGTTGAGCTTGAGGACGCTGCCGGCGATGGTGCCGTCGGCAAGGCGGCACTCGATGCCCCGGACGAAAATGGGCTGCCCGCCCAGGGTGTACTCGCCGTCCTCCAGGCCCCCGGCCCGGGTGCAGTCGGTAATCAGCACCAGGTGATCGTCCTTGGCCCGGTCCATCAGCGTGAACAGCCCGGGATGCACATGGAAGGTGTCGGCGATCAGCTCGCAGTAGACCGGCTGCGTCAGCGCCGCGCCCACCACGCCGGGATCCCGGTGCACCAGGGGCGTCTGGGCGTTGAAGGTATGGGTCACGCGGCTGGTCCCCAGGCCAATGGCCTCCAGGGCGCAGTCGAAATTGGCGCTGGTGTGGCCGATGGACAGGCGGATGTCGCTCTCCTGCCGGAGGGTGCGGGTGAAGTCGAGGCCGCCCTCCATCTCCGGCGCGTAGGTGATCACCCGGATCACGTCCCTGTAGGGCAGCACCTTCCGCGCGTCAGGGGGCAGGATGGCGGAGGCGGCCTGCGCACCCTTGCGGGCCGGGTTGATGAAGGGGCCCTCCGCGTGGCAGCCCAGGATCTCCGCGCCGCAGAAGTCCGGCCGGAGGCTCTCCTCCTGCAGTTGCCGCAGCTGCCGGAACACCGTCTCCAGGATGTCCCAGTCCACGGTCATGGTGGTGGGCAGGAAGGAGGTCACGCCGTTGGCCAGCACGCCTGCGGCCATTTTGCGCACGCCGTCCATGTCCCCGTCGGAGGTATCGGCTCCCAGGTAGCCGTGGATATGCACGTCCACCAGGCCCGGGCACACATACGCCCCCGCCGCGTCGATGATTTCATCCGCTTCCCTGCGGGCCTTTTCCTCCTCCACGATTCCGGCGATCCTGCCGTCAAAGAGCAGCGCCTTGCCCGAAACCTCCCTGTCCGGGAGAAGAATCCGGCCGTTGACAATGGCTTTCATGCAGGCTACACTCCTTTGTCCATTCGATTGTTGGCTTATAATACAACGCTGCCATCATTATACGCTCCCCGCCCCCGCCTTGCAAGGGGCAAACCCTTGTTTTTCATGGAAAAGCGCAAAAATATTCTTCCGCTCCGCAGGACAGATACGATATAATACGACTTGCCGCCGTCCCGCCCCGTCCGCGCCCGGGGCCACCCCCCTTCCCGGGCAACGCTTGCAAAACCGGCTGAAATCCTGTATAATGACTGCCAAAACAAAGCGTTATTTCAATCGAATCACAGGCTGTGAAAGGATGTGTGTCCTATGGCATGGTGGGAGGTTGGGCTGCGGCTGCTTTTGGCCGTGGCGGTGGGCTGCGTCATCGGCATTGAGCGGGAGCACAAGAACCGTCCCGCCGGCATGCGCACCCATGTGCTGGTATGCGTGGGCGCGTCGCTGATCGCCATCATCGACAGCCTCAACGCCATCGCCACCCTGTCGGTGAACCTGGAGCATACCTCCACCGGCGTGGCCATCAGCATGGGCCGCATGAGCGCCCAGGTCATCAGCGGCGTGGGCTTCCTGGGCGCGGGCACCATCTTCATGGCGCAAAAGAAGATTTCCGGCCTGACCACCGCCGCCTCCCTGTGGTGCACGGCCTGCCTGGGCCTGGCGGCGGGCATGGGGTACTACGGGCTGGCGGCGGCAGGGGGCGGCGTGGTCATCGTCACCCTGACGCTGATGCAGCGCGTGGTGCGTGTGAACCAGATCAAACACCTGGAGGTCAAGTACATCCGCCGGGCGGCCACCCAGGCCTTCATCAACGCCTACTTTGAGGAGATGGGCGTGAAGGTGCTGGACGTGGACTTCCATGTGGAAAACAAGGGCAAGGACAAGCTCTACACCAACCTGTACACCCTTGACCTGCCCGCCCGCACCTCCTACCGGGACATCGTGCTGCGGCTGTCAGAGTACGAGAACATCGAGGGCATCCGCACCCGCAACGTATAAATGCGCAGGAGCGATCACGCCATGACACACGAGGAAATACGGGCCGTATTATCTCCCGTCCGCTGCTTTCTGCTGGACATGGACGGCACCATTTACCTGGGGGACCATCTCATCGGCGGCTCCCTGGACTTTCTTGCCGCGCTGGAAAGGACAGGTCGCACCGCCCGCTTCCTGACCAACAATTCCAGCAGATCCGCCGCTGTGTACGCGGAGAAGCTCCGCCGCCTGGGCGTGCCGGAGAAGTACCGGGACGTGATTTCCTCCGGCCATGCGGCGGCGCACTACTGCATGCGGCACTTTCCCGGGCGGAAGGGCTTCCTCATGGGCAACCCCATGCTGGCGGAGGAGCTGACAGGGATGGGGCTTCTGCTGACGGAGGGTATGGACGCGGACTACGTGCTGGCGGCCTTCGACACCACCCTGACCTACGGCAGGCTGTGCATGGTCTGCGACCTGATCCGCGCGGGGAAGCCCTACATCGCCACGCACCCGGACTTCAACTGCCCCACGGAGACGGGCTTTGTCCCCGACCTGGGGGCCATGATGGCGCTGATTGAGGCCAGCACAGGCCGCAGGCCGGACGTGGTGCTGGGCAAGCCGAACCGGGGCATTGTGGAGGAGGCGCTCGACCGCACGGGCTTCACCCTGGCGGAGATGGCCATGGTGGGCGACCGGCTCTACACCGACGTAGCCACCGGCGTGAACCACGGCATGCCGGGCATTCTGGTGCTGTCGGGGGAAGCGACCATGGCGGACG
>JBJEUJ010000004.1:0-22587 GCA_051883775.1 Aristaeellaceae bacterium
ACAATGAGTACACCGGCGACGGCAACGGCTTCTCCTTCTTCAACTACAACGCCCACGACATGCTCAATACCATCAACCGTGCCATCCGCTTCTATCACAACGAGAAGGAAATCTGGCACAAGCTGATGAAGCGCGGCATGACCGGCGACTACAGCTGGACCAATTCCGCCGGCAAGTACCTCGAATTGTACCGGGCGCTGCTGGGCAACGACAACTCCGCTTCTGCTGAAGGGGAATCCTCCGACGGCGATGCGGAGGCTAACCCAACAAAGGTTGAAGCGCCCATTGATGCCCCTGCGGAGCCTGTGACCGAGCCCGCCCCTGTGGTGGAAGCTCCCGCTGAGCCCGTGGAGGCAGTGCCTGCCGAGCCTGTGGCCGAGCCTGCTGAGCCCGCTGAGCCTGTGGCTGCGCCCGCTGAGGCGCCCGCCGAGCCTGCCGAGGTTCCTGTGAAGCCCGCCCGCAAGCCCCGCGCCAAGAAGGCTGAGCCCGCTGAGCCTGTGGCTGCGCCCGCTGAGGCGCCCGCCGAGCCTGCCGAGGCCCCTGCGAAGCCCGCCCGCAAGCCCCGCGCCAAGAAGGCTGAGGCCGCCGCGCCTGCGGAGACCGCCGAGGCTCCTGTGAAGCCCGCCCGCAAGCCCCGCGCCAAGAAGGCTGAGGCCGCCACGCCCGCGGAGACCGCCGAGGCCCCTGCGAAGCCCGCCCGGAAGCCCCGCACCAAGAAGGCCGAGGCTGCTCCCGCGGAGACCGCCGAGGCTCCCGTGAAGCCCGCCCGCAAGCCCCGCGCCAAGAAGGCTGAGGCCCCCAAGGCTGAGTAATCCCTGATTCCCTGAGCCGCCGGTATTGCACCGGCGGTTCTTTCTTTTCCGCCTGCCAGGTATTCTCAGCGGCTTTGGCGCAGGGAGGACTGGCGCAGGTACGTTGAATGTGATACAATGCTTGCATGAGCATTTCGACGAATCTTGCCGAAAGGAGGGATGATGCATGCACCGGTGCAGACGATGGACGGCGGCGCTGACGGCGCTGATGCTGGCTCTTGCGCTGCTGCCCATGAATACCGCTGCCGCCACGCAGGTGGATTCCGCGCCGCTGACGGTGGCTGCCTCGAGCCGCAGCGGCATGGTGCGGGTGTATCTTTCCTCCATGGGCAACCCAACAGCCCTGGACATGACGGTCACAGGCAGCTACACCGCAGAGGGTGCGGCGAAGGTCACGCTCAGCAGCGGCGACAGGGTGCATGTCAGCTTTAGCAAGGCCACCGGGCAGATGACCATGACCGTGGGCGGCATCACCTACGACATGGGGTCGGAGATGCATCTGCGGCGTCATCAGACCACCGGCCAGAGCGGACTGAGCATCGACCAGTCCAGGATTTCCGACAACCTGTACCCCGGCGACCTGCAGCTGAAGGCCCAGCCCTACAGCGGGGCATACAGGCTGTATCCTATTCTGCATGTGTACATCGAATATTACCTCAACGGCGTGGTGCCCTACGAGATGGGCAACTCCGCCCCGCTGGAGGCGCTGAAGGCCCAGGCGGTAGCGGCACGCACCTACACGCTGAACAAGATGAACATCCGCACATCCGCCCTGTACGACGTGGTGGACACCACCAACGATCAGGTCTACTACGGTAACAGCGATACCACCGCCCGCTGCACCGAAGCGGTCAGCGCCACCAAAGGCATTGTGCTGATGAACGGCGACAGCCTGACGGAGACCTTTTATACCGCTTCCAACGGCGGCCAGACCGAATCTGCCGCCAATGTGTGGGGTACCTCCGGTTACGATTACCTGACTATCAAGGACGACCCCTTTGACAGGATGAACGCGGCCTCCGTCTACCGGAAGGTTACGGTCTATGCCGACAACACCCATCCGGATCAGAATGCCGCCCTGAAAAAGCTGCTGCAGGCCAAAGCGGAGGCCATGCTGAGCAGCCAGGGATATTCCACCTCCGGCGTGAGCGTAATGCGCATCAACGGCGTTACGCCCCATACACCAAAATTCGCTTCCCCCAGTCGGCTGTACACTATGCTGGACTTCAACGTCACGGTGGCGACCGAAAGCGGCAACCGGGAGCTGACGCTGACCTTCGACATCTTCGGTGAGTTGGAAACCGCTCTGGGCATGAGCATCAATGCCAGCAAGAACGAGCTCTGGTCGGTAGAGCAGACGGGCGCAAGCTTCGTGCTGTATGCCCGGCGGTATGGTCACGGTGTGGGTATGAGCCAACGGGGCGCCATGCAGATGGGTTCCCTGGGCTATACCTATGATCAGATTCTCAGCTTCTACTACGAGGGCTGCAAGCGAGTACAGTATACTTTCACGCACACCATCCTGTCCTCCCTGGACAGCGGCGGCAGCGATACCATCACCACCACGGAGACACCGGCAGACATCACCCCTTCCAGCGGTGTGACAGCCATCGTCAAGCTGGTGGGTGTGTCGGACAAGTTAGCGGTGCGCGCCGCTGCCAGCGCCAGCGGAACCATTCTGACCAGCGTGGTCAACGGCGGTCTGGTGAACGTGGTGGCCCGCATGGATGACTGGACCATGATCCGCCTGGGCAGCCTGGTGGGGTACGTGCCCACCAGCGCCCTGAAATTCAACGGTGATCCGCCCACCGCCACCGATCAGACCCCCACGCAGATCAGCCAGTGGGCCACGGTACAGTGCAGCGGCACGCTGAACCTGCGCAGCGAGGGAAGCATGAACGCCTCTGTGCTGGCAGCCATCCCCAGCGGGTCGATCCTGTGCGTGTACAGCGTGCAGGGCAGCTGGGCGCAGGTGCAGTACGGCGCGTCCACCGGCTGGGCCTCCACGGACTTCCTGCAGATGAGCAGCGTCTATCCCGGCCAGGTGACCGGGCAGCTCAGCGGCGCAGCGGTGGTGAATATCCCTGCCGGCAGCGGCACCGTCAACCTGCGGGAGACCGCATCCACCTCGGCGCGGGTGATCGCCACGCTGTCCCATGGCACGCAGGTGACCATCCATGCCAGCGACGGCAGCTGGTGCAGCGTCACCACCTCCGGCGGGGCATCGGGGTACATCATGGCCTCCTTCCTTGCCTATGACGGCAGCACGCGGCCCGCAGAGCCCGATACCCCTGCGCCCGATCCTTCGCCGGAGCTGGGGCAGGGGGAGGTGGAGGCCATCGTCCATACCGCATCCACCGCGCTGAACCTCCGCGCCCAGCCCTCGACCCAGTCGGCGGTGCTGGCGGAGATCCCCAGGGGCGAATCCATCGTGGTGACCAGCCGGGGCGGGGAATGGTCCGCCGTGCGCTATGGGAGCGTCAGCGGCTACGTGATGACCACCTACCTCCGCTTCCCCGCGGATGAGGAAGCCTCCGGCGACACGCCCATCGGCTACGCCACGGTGGCCACCCGTTCCGGCTCGCTGAACCTGCGCCGCCAGCCCTCCCTGGGCAGCACGGTCATCATGCAGATTCCCCAGGGCCAGCGCCTTGGCATTCTCCAGCGGCTGGACGGCTGGTGCAAGGTCACCTACGCGGGCATCAACGGCTACGTGATGACCACCTATCTGGCCATGGAGGGCAGCGATACGCCGGAAGCCGCCCTGACCGGCGTGGTCACCACGCCCTCCGGCGCGCTGAACCTGCGGGAGGCTCCGTCCGCCACCGCAAGGGTGCTGACATCCATCGCGCCCGGGACGGAGGTCAGCATTCTCACCCAGGGCAGCGAGTGGAGCAAGATCACCCATGGCGGCTATACCGGCTATGTGATGACGAAATTCCTGACCATCGGCGGCAGCAGCGCCAGCGAGCCGGAAGCCCCGGCGGATACTGGCGATACCGTCACTGTGCGCACCGGCAACGGCAGCCTGAACCTGAGGGAAGCCCCGGACGCAGCCTCCCGGGTGCTGACCGTGATCCCGGACGGCACGCAGCTGGAGCGGCTCGTCGCGGGCTCCGCCTGGACGAAGGTGCGCTACGGCAGCCACACGGGCTATGTGATGACGAAGTTCCTTAAGGAGGGCACGTCCTCCGGCGACAGCACGCAGGCACAGGAGATTTCCGCCACCGTATCCACCCCGGACGGCGGCGGGCTGAATATGCGTGCAAGCGCCGATCGCAGTGCGCAGGTGCTGCAGGTGATCCCCAGCGGTACCGCCGTAACCGTGCTGGAAAAGGGCGATACCTGGTGCCGCATCACCTGTCAGGGCCGGGAAGGGTATGTGATGACCCGGTACCTGCGCCTTGGCCAGGCAGCCATGCCGGATGCCAGGACCGGGTGGATCGTCCCTGACGTCACCGGCGGTGTGAACCTGCGCTATATGCCGGACACCTCCGGGCAGGTGCTGGCCGTGCTGGCCCCCGGCACAGAGGTGACCGTCACCCTGGACGGCGAGGTCTGGAGCGTGGTGAAGGCCGGCGATACGACCGGCTATGTCATGAGCCGGTACATCACCTTCACCAGACCTGCACAGCAGGAGGAAATCCGCTATGTCAACGCGCCCTCCGGCGGCCTGAACCTGCGGCAGGGCGCCTCGGCCTCCGCTGCGGTGATCCTGTCGATTCCCCACGGGGCGCAGGTGACGCTGCTCCAGGCGGCGGATGATACCTGGAGCCAGGTTCGCTACGGCGAACGGACAGGCTATGTGGCCAGCAGGTACCTGAGCGCATCGCCCACGGGCCCGGCAGCCACGGCCACATCTGTTCCCGCAGGCCAGCAGCCCGTCTATGATGAGACGCTCTATACCCTGACCGGCTGGGAGGCCATTGTCTCGCCCCGGGAGGGCAACGTGAATCTTCGCGCCTGGTGCGCCACCAGCGCGCCGGTGCGCCTGGCCATCCCGAAGGGCGCAGTGGTGCGCCTGCTGGAATTCGGCGATACCTGGTGCCGTGTGGTCTACGGGGAGGTGGAAGGCTATTGCATGACGGAATACCTGACGCTGCGGGAAATGGAATGATCCTCCCCGGCGAGCGGCTGGACAGCCTGCAGCTGGCGGGGCTGCGCATTCTGCAAAAGGAGCATGGCTTCCGCTTCGGCATGGACGCTGTGCTGCTGGCGGATTTCGCCAGGATTGCTCCCGGCGCGCATGTGGCAGACTTCGGTACGGGCACGGGGATTCTCCCGCTGCTCCTGTATGGCCGGGGGAAGGGCATACGCTTTGACGCCCTGGAGAAGCAGGCGGATATGGCGGACATGGCCCGGCGCACCGTGCGCCTCAACGGCCTGGAGGCAAGCATCGCCGTTCACGCCCTTCCCGTGGAGGAAGCGGAGCAGGCGATCCCGCCCCTGAGCCTGGACGCCATTGTCTGCAATCCGCCCTATGGCCTGCCCGGCGCGACGCTGCACAATCCATCGGATACGCTGCGCATGGCGCGGCATCAGGAGGAAGGCGGGCTGACGGCCTGGTACCGCATGGCGTACCGGCTGCTCCGGGGCAAGGGCAGGTTCAGCATGGTCTACCCCGCGCCCAGAATGCTGGAGGCCATGGACGAGCTGCAGCAGGCGCACCTTGCGCCCAAGCGTTTCCGGCTGGTCTATCCCCGGGCGGACAAGCCGGCCAATCTGGTGCTGATCGAGGCCATGAAGGATGCCCGGCCCATGCTGCACCCGGAGCCGCCGCTGATCGTCTATCAGGCGGACGGGAGCATGACTGACGAGCTGAAGGCCATCTATCACATGACATAAGCAAAGCAGGCAGCATGAACGGCTGCCTGCTGTTTTTACGGGTTCATGCGGGCAATGCAGAAGTTCAGCACGCCTGCGAAGGTGATCCACGCCAGGTAGGGTACCATGAGCCACCCGGCCATTCTGCTGAGGCGGAAGAGCCAGGCCGTCAGGATGGCCGCCAGCGCCCACAAAAGCACCAGCCACACGAAGGCCAGCCCCAACGCCTGCTGGATGAAGAAGATCACCGGCCAAACCAGGTTGACCGCCAGCTGAGCCAGGTACAGCACAAGCGCCCTCACCCGGGCGGGCGCGCCGGTGCGCATGGCCAGCCAGATGGCCACAGCCATGGCTGCGTACAGCAGCGTCCACACCACCGGGAAGAGCCATCCCGGCGGAGCAAAGACAGGCTTGGCCAGGGTGTCGTAGAAGGCCATCCTGTCGTGAATGAGCAGCGCGACCAGCCCGCCGCCGCCCAGGGTGATCAGCAGCAGCGCGACCAGAGAGCGCCATCCGGGCCTGGGACCTTCGGACTGCGTGGTCAAGGGCATCACCTCCGCTTCAGTGTACGTCGGGAGGAAAAGCCTTATGCAGTTGCACGGGAAGGAAAAATCAGCTATAATGGACATCTGCAGAGGAAGAACGGGAGGTGCGCGCAGCCATGGCGGAGGTTATCATCATCGGGGCAGGGGCGGCAGGCATGGCGGCAGCCATTGAGGCCGCATCCCTGGGGGAGCGCGTGCTTGTGCTGGAGCGCATGGATCGCGTGGGCAAGAAGCTGCTGGCCACCGGCAACGGCCGCTGCAACCTGATGAACGTGGGCGCGCCCCGCTATCCCGGCGGGAAGGCCTTCGCGGCGGAGGTTCTGTCTCTGTGCGGCGCGGAGCAGCAGCGGCAGTTCTGGCAAAGGCTGGGGCTTCGGCTGCGCACGGAGGATGGCGGCAGGATATATCCCGTCAGCGGGCAGGCGTCCACGGTGCTGGATACCCTTCGCCTGGCCCTGGACGCGCTGCACGTGGAAATCGTCACGGGGGTTCATGTGGACGCCATTGCGCCCGGAAAGCGCGGCTTCACCGTGTCCGCCGGGGAAAACCGCTGGCAGGCCTCCCGGGTCATTGTGACCGGCGGCGGCTGCGCGCAGCCCAAGCTGGGCAGCGACGGCAGCTGCTACGGGCTGCTGGCGGCCCTGGGGCACCGGATCATCCGCCCGGAGCCATGCCTGACGCAGATTGTCACGGATACCGCGCCCCTTCGCGGTCTGTCCGGCATCCGGGTGAAGTGCCGCGTCCGGGTGGAGGATGGCAGCCGGGTGCTGCATGAGGAAAGCGGCGAGGCGCTGTTCACCGATTACGGCATGAGCGGCGTGTGCGTGATGCAGTGCGCCCGTTATGCCCGGCCTGGCCGCACGCTGTCGCTGTCCCTGGCGGAGGGCATGGGCCTCGCCTCCCGGGAGGACGCGCTGCAGGAGCTGATGCGCCGCCGGCAGCAATGGCGGGATCAGCCCATGGAGCGGCTGCTGACGGGCCTGTGCGTGCCGCGGCTGGCCGCTGCCCTGTGTGTAAGCGCCGGGATCACATGGAAAAACCGCCTCATTGGCAGCCTGAAGGCTGCGGAAGCCGCTGCGCTGGCGAGCCTTCTGACCGCCTGGCCGCTGGAGATCCGGGGCGTGAAGGGCTTTGACGCAGCGCAGGTGACCCGTGGCGGGGCGGACTGGCATGAGTTTGACCCTGCGACGATGGCATCCCGGCTGGTGCCGGGGCTGCACGCGGCGGGCGAGGTGCTGGACGTGGACGGCGACTGCGGGGGCTTCAACCTGATGTTCGCCTTTGGCAGCGGGATGCTCGCAGGCCGCAACGGAAGATAAGCATGGAACAGGAGCAGAAGCATGACGATTGTAGAAACCCTATGCGCTGAATTTCATATTGCCCCCTGGCAGGCCGAGGCAGTGATTCGCCTGCTGGACGAGGGCTGCACGCTGCCCTTTATCGCACGGTACCGCAAGGAGCAGCACGGTGAACTGGACGATCAGCAGCTGCGCGACATTGCCGACCGCCTGACCGCCCTGCGGAACCTGGAGAGCCGCCGGAATGAAATCGCCGAATCGCTCAGGAAGCTGGAGGTCTGGACGGAGGATCTGCAGGCCGCGCTGGATCAGGCGACCACCATGGGCCAGCTGGAGGACATCTACCGGCCCTACCGGCCCAAGCGCCGCACCCGGGCCATGATCGCCCGGGAAAAGGGCCTGACGCCCCTGGCGGACATGCTGCTTCTGCAGCTGTCCAAGGCCAAAACGGCGGAGGAGCTGGCCGCAGGCTACGTTGACCCGGAGAAAGGCGTGGCCACGGCGGAGGATGCGCTGCAGGGCGCCATGGACATCATCGCCGAGAAGATCAGCGACGATCCCAACCTGCGCACCAGGCTGAAGGCGCTCTGCCGCCGGGACGGCGTGATGGCCACCCGCCCCGCCGGCGAGGAGGACAGCGTCTACCGCATGTACTACGACCGCTCAGAGCCCTGGAAGCTGATGCCCTCCCACCGGGTGCTCGCCATGAACCGGGGCGAGAAGGAGGGCTTCCTGAAGGTGAAGCTGGAGGTCAGCGAGGCCGCGGCCCAGGGGATCATTCAGGCGGACTACGTGGCCCACACCGGGAGCCTGGCCACGGAGTACGTTCAGCGTGCCTGTGAGGACGCCTACACCCGGCTGATCGCCCCCTCCATCGAGACAGAGCTGCGGGGCGATTTGACGGACCGGGCCTCAGCGGCGGCCATCCGCGTGTTCGCGCTGAACCTGAAGCCCCTGCTGATGCAGCCGCCGGTGCGCGGGAAGGTGGCCATCGGGCTGGATCCCGGCATCCGCACGGGCTGCAAGGTGGCCGTGGTGGATGCTACGGGCCGGGTGCTGGACACAGGGGTGATCTTCCCGCTGCCCACCCACGGCCGGGTGGAGCAGGCCAAGGCTACGGTGAAGCAGCTGATCCGCAAGCATGGCGTGACCATCGCGGCCATTGGCAACGGTACCGCCGGGCGGGAGACGGAGCAGTTCTTCGCCCAGGTGGTGCATGAGATGCAGGGCGAGGTGAAGCTGTCCTACATGGTGGTCAGCGAGGCGGGCGCGTCGGTGTATTCCGCCAGCAAGCTGGCTGCGGAGGAGTTCCCGCAGTTTGACGTGAGCCTGCGCAGCGCGGTGTCCATCGCCAGACGCTTGCAGGATCCTCTGGCGGAGCTGGTGAAGATCGACCCCAAGGCCATTGGCGTGGGCCAGTATCAGCATGATCTGAAGGAGAGCGAGCTGGACGCGGCCCTGGACGGCGTGGTGGAGGACTGCGTGAACAGCGTGGGCGTGGACGTGAACACCGCCAGCCCGTCGCTGCTCAGCCATGTGGCGGGCATCAATGCCACGGTGGCCAAGAACATCGTGGCGTACCGTGAGGAAAACGGCCCCTTCGCCACCCGGGCGCAGCTGAAGAAGGTGCCCAAGCTGGGCCCGAAGGCCTTCGAGCAGTGCGCGGGCTTCCTGCGCATCCCGGGCGGGAAGGATCTGATCGAGAACACCGGCGTGCATCCGGAGAGCTACGCGGTGGCCAAGGCGCTGCTGAAGCGCTTCAGCCTCACCCCTGCCCAGGCCGCCACCGGCGCGCTGCGGGAGCAGGCGGAGGCCGTGGGCCTGGCCGCCCTGGCCAAGGAGCTGGACTGCGGCGAGCCCACCCTGCGGGACATCGTGGCTGAGCTGTCCAAGCCGGGCCGCGACCCCCGCGACGAGCTGCCCCCGCCGGTTCTCCGCACGGACGTGATGGACATGGACGATCTGGTTCCGGGCATGGAGCTGAAGGGCACGGTGCGCAACGTGACGGACTTCGGCGCGTTCGTGGACATCGGCGTGCACCACGACGGGCTTGTGCATGTGAGCCAGATGGCCGAGCGGCGCATCCGTCATCCCAGCGAGGCCGCCCGGGTAGGGGATGTGGTGACGGTCTGGGTGATGCAGGTGGACAAGCAGAAGGGCCGCATCAGCCTGACCATGCGCAAGCCCGCGCAGGCCAATCAGCCGAAATAAAGAATACCGCAGGGGGCATGAAGCGCTCCCTGCGGCATTTTTCTTGCGGATCAGGCGTTTTCCGGATGTGCCCTGGCATAGGCGTGAACCCAGTCCGCCCGGAACAGATAGATGAGGAAGCAGATGCTGCTCAGCGTCCAGGTCAGCGGATAGGCCCAGAAGATGGACTGGATATTCCCGACCATGGGGGTAACGATGGTGATGTAGCTGACGCGGATGAGGCACCAGCACACCAGCATCACCAGCATGGGAACGATGGCCCGTCCCGCGCCCCGCAGCACGCCTGTCGCGCCATGGGAGAAGGCCAGCAGGCAGTAGAACAGCGTCACCGTCCGGGCCTGGGTCACGCCAAAGGCAATCACGTCCGGGCTTTGGTCGAACAGGCCGATCAGCCGTGGCGCGAAGACATTGATGCCCACGCCCACCATTTCCGCCAGCACCATGCAGGCGACAATGCCGAAGGCCGCGCCCTTCTTCGCCCGGTCGTACTGCTTCGCGCCCAGGTTCTGGCCGATGAAGGTGGTCATGGCGATGGCAAAGCTGGTGATGGGCAGGAAGCCGAAGCCCTCGATTTTGGTATACGCGCCGCAGCCCGCCATGGCCAGCGCACCGAAGGCGTTGATATGGCTCTGCACCACCAGGTTGGCCAGGGAGATGATGGAATTCTGCACGCCGGAGGGAATGCCCATGTGCAGGATTCTCCGGGTCATGCCCAGGTTGAGGCGGATCCTGGAGGGCCGGATGCGGTAGGCCTCCGTGGCCTGGCTGAGCCGGTACAGCCCCAGCAGCGCGCTGACAGACTGGGAAATGACCGTCGCCACCGCCGCGCCCGCCACGCCGAAGCCCAGCAGGCCCACGAACACAAGATCGAGCACAACGTTCAGGATGGAGGAAACAATCAGGTAGTACAGCGGATGGCGGCTGTCGCCCAGGGCGTTGAAGATGCCGTTGGCCGTATTGTACATGACCACGGACAGCACGCCGCCAAAGTACACCCGGAAGTAGGTCAGCGACAGGGGCAGCACCTCCTCCGGGGTGCCCATCCAACCAAGGATCACCGGCGCGCAGGTCACGCCCACCACCGTCAGGATCAGCCCCGCCAGGATGCCGAAGGCCACCGACGTATGCACCGCCAGGGAGACGTTCTCGTCATCCTGCGCGCCCCAGTAGCGGCTGACCACCACGCCCGCGCCGATGAAAATGCCCTGGAACAGACCGGTCAGCAGGAAAATCAGGCTGGAGGAGGAGCCCACCGCCGCCAGGGCCTCGCTGCCCAGGAAGTTGCCCACCACCAGGCTGTCCACCACGTTGTACAGCTGCTGGAACAGGCTGCCCAGAAACACCGGGAAGGCAAACACGACAATTTGCGTCCAGATGGGGCCCTCGGTCATACGGCGCGCACGGCTGATCATGGGAATTCATACGCCTCGCTTTATCTGATTGACGGAGCGCCGTCCATGCGGCGCAAACGAATCAAGCGTAGCACAGACGGTCAGGCAAGTCAAGCGTCTTTCGATAAAAACAGAACAAAGCCAGTCCCGGCGTTGACAGGCCGCCACGGCCGGAATTATAATGGGAAGGATTTCGCTGGGAAAAGGATGGTCAAGCAAGCATGTTCCGAATGATGAAAAAGGCTTTCCCCAGGACGCTGCCGGTGATGGCAGGCTATCTGTTCCTGGGGATTGCCTATGGCGTTGCGCTGCGGGAGAAGGGCTTCGGCATGGAATGGGCGCTGCTCATCAGCACAACGGTGTACGCGGGCTCCATGCAGTTCGCCATGCTGGGGGCGATGACCCAGCCCTTCGCGCCGGTAACCATGGCGCTGATGACGCTGCTGGTGAACGCACGGCATCTGTTTTATGGGCTGAGCATGCTGGACAAGTATGCCAACACAGGAAAGTACAAGCCCTACCTGATCTTCTCCCTGACGGACGAGACCTACTCCCTGGTGTGCAGCGGCGCGCCGGAGGACGCTCAGGACAAGCCTGGCTGGTACGCGGCGGTATCCCTGCTGGATCAGGCGTACTGGGTGGCGGGATCGGTGACCGGCGTGGCGCTGGGACAGGCGCTGCCCTTTGACCTGACGGGCATTGACTTCGCCATGACGGCCCTGTTCACCGTGATTGTCACGGAGCAGACCATGGACGCGGTGAAGGCGTACCGGGCAGGGGAGATGCGGCTTGCGGACGCGGCCTTCCCGGCGCTGCTGGGGCTGATCGCCACGCTGGGCAGCCTGCTGATGGTGGGCAAGGACAGCTTCCTGCTGGTGACCATGGCGCTGATGCTGGGGTGTTTCTTCCTTCGGTATCAGGCAGTGAAGGGAGGGATGAAGGCATGACGGCTGCGCAGGTTTTCTTCACGGTGCTCATTGCCGCAGGCGTCACCCTGCTGATCCGCCTGACGCCCTTTCTCCTGTTTCCCTCTGGGAAGCAGGCGCCGGCCTTTATCACCTGGCTGGGGCAGCAGCTGCCCCGGGCGGTCATGATGATGCTGCTGGTCTACTGCCTCAAGGACGTCAGCCTCACCACCGCCCCCTATGGCGCGCCCGCGCTGATCGCCGTGGCGGTGACAGCCGCGCTGCATGTGTGGAAGCGGCAGATGATTCTCTCCATTGCCGGCGGCACGGCGGTGTATATGCTGCTGATCCGTCTGTTGGGCATGTAAGTGATGCTTTGGAGCGGAAAAACGCGCTTTTCCGACCTCATGCATGGACAGACAGGCCCCCTTGTGCTATGCTGTGGCACAAGGAGGTTGAGGGAATCATGATTACGTTTGAGCATGTGACCAAGCAGTACGGCAAGGGCGGCGTGAAGGCGGTGGACGACCTGACCCTGCATGTGGCAAAGGGCAAGGTCTATGGGTTCATCGGGCCCAACGGCGCGGGCAAGACCACCACCATCCGCCTGATGACCGGCATCCTGTCGCCTACGTCGGGCCGGGTGATCATCGGCGGCAAGGACATGGCCAGGGAGCCTGTGGCTGCCAAGCAGTGCATCGGCTTTGTGCCGGACGGGCACGAGCTGTACGAGCGGCTGACGGGGCTGGAATACCTGCGCTTCCTGGCAGATATTTATGGGGTGGACGCCCGGCGCAGGCAGGAGCATATCGAGAAATACCTTTCGCTCTTCGAGCTGGAGGATGCGGCGGGGGATCCCATCCGCAGCTATTCCCGGGGTATGAAGCAGAAGCTGACCGTCATTGGCGCGCTGATTCACAATCCTCCCGTGTGGGTGCTGGACGAGCCCATGGTGGGTCTGGATCCCCGGGCGGCCCATGTGCTCAAGCAGGAGATGCGCCGTCACTGCGACGAGGGGAACACGGTGTTCTTCTCCACCCATGTGCTGGAGGTGGCTGAGAAGCTCTGCGACGAAATCGCCATCATCGACAAGGGCCGTCTGGTGGCCCAGGGCACCATGGATGAGCTGCGCTCGGGCGAGAAGAGCGCTTCTCTGGAGCAGCTCTTCCTGGAGCTGACCGAGACGGAGGTGCAGGCGGAATGAGGAGCTTTGGCATTCTCCTGCGCCTCTCCCTGAAAAACACCCTGGCCTCCCTGCGCAGCGGTCTGACCAGCCGGAAAACCGGCAAGGTCAGCATCGGCTATGCGGTGCTGACCGTCCTGGGCGTTGTAGGCCTGCTGGGGCTGGCAGTGGCGATGGGCGTGGGCGAGAGCTATCTGTTCAAGGGGCTGGTGCGCCTGGGGCAGCCACTGCTGCTGCCCACGCTGGTGATGATGCTGTGCATGATCTGCACGCTGATCTTCAGCGCCTTCCATACCCTGTCCAGGCTGTATTTCAGCCGGGACACGGCATGGCTGGCCAGCCTGCCCGTCACCTCCCGCACGGTGATGGCGGCCCGGCTGACGGAGGTCTGCCTGGGGGAGATGGGCGTGAATCTTCTGCTGATGCTGCCCTCCCTGGTGCTGCTGGGCATGCACCTGGGCGGCGGCGCAGGCTACTGGCTCCGGGCGGCGGTGACGCTTATGGTGAGCGTGGCCATGCCCGTGGCGGTTACAACGCTGCTGGCCGCGCTGCTGACACGCATCACCGGCTTCACCCGGCACAAGGAAGCGCTGCTCATGGCAGGCTCCATCCTGCTGATGTTCGCCGTGCTGACCCTGGAGCTTTCCGTGATGCCCCGCATCCCCGACGATGCGGACGCCATGTTCTTCATCTCGATCCTGATGAGCAGAACCGGCCTGATTGACACCATGACCTCCGCCTTCCCGCCGCTGCGCTGGGCGGTGAATGGCCTCGCCGGAGACTGGGCATGCTTTGGACTGTTCTTCCTGGTATCCGTGGGAAGCCTGGGCGTGGTGGTTGCCCTGATGGGCGGACGGTACCTGGACGACTGCATCCGCCAGAGCGAGCAAGCAGCCCGCAGGCGCGGCCGCCGGGCCGGGCGTACCGCCGGGCAGCAGCAGAGCCAGCTGATGAGCCTGTTCCGCCGGGAGTGCCTCGAAATCCTCCGCACGCCCACCTACGCCTTCAACAGCCTGGGCAGCGTGATCTTCATGCCGCTGATGATGGTTATCATGCTGATCAGCATCTCCTCCACGGACGTTCTGCCCGAGGTGATGCAGCAGCTCAGCGGCCTGCTGGGTATGATTCCCGGCTCGGATATGCTGCTTTTGTGCACCCTGGTGATGTGCATCGGCTGCTGGATCAATCCGGCCGTCTCCACCGCCGTCACCCGGGAGGGCAAGCACCATGACCTGTACCGCATGATGCCCGTGACCCCCGCAGCCTTCCTGAACGCCAAGCTCCTGATGGGTATGTCCATCAATCAGCTCTCGGCGCTGGTGACGGGTATTCTCTGTGTGGCAGTGCTGGGCCGCTATGTTCTCTGGCTGCTGCCGGGCTTCGTGCTGTCGGCAGCGGTGAACTACGCCTGCTGCGCCTTCTCCCTGACCATCGACGCCCTGCATCCCAATTACGACTGGGTGAATGAAACCCAGGCCATCAAGCAGAGCATGAACGTCATGTGGGGAATGCTGGCGGTGCTGATCCTCCTGGCGCTGCCCTGCGCAGCCTGGGGGCTGGTGTGGTATCTGCAGCCCGGGCAGCCGCTGCTCCGTCTGGCAGCCGTGCTGGCGGTCATTGCGGCGGAGGCGCTGGCGGGCAGAGCGCTGCTGAACAGGCTCGGCATGCGGAGCTACGCAGCCTCCGAGGGCTAATGCGCCTGACGAAGCAGGAAAAACGACGGGAGGAATGGAATCTATATCGAGTGAGGTAAAGCAGGTGAGGAAACATGTTCTCCGCCTGGCGCTTTGGCTGGGCATAGGCGGCATGGCGCTGCTGATCTTCCAGATGTCCGCCCAGACGGGCGAGGCGTCCACCGCCACCAGCGACAGGCTTGTGCTGCCCCTGCTGCGGCTGATTGAACGGTATCATACACTGTCGGCGGAGCGAAGGGATTCGGTCTATCTGCTGCTGCAGCTGATTGTGCGCAAGGCTGCCCACATCAGCGAGTACGCCCTGTTGGCCTTTCTGATCCGCACCCTGACAGCCAGCTATGGCTGTCGCCGGGCCGGTCTGGTTGGCTGGCTGCTGACCGTCGCCTATGCCGTGACGGATGAGCTGCATCAGTCCGTGGTCAGCGACAGAAGCGCCCAGCTGCTGGATGTGCTGGTGGACGCCGGAGGCGCGCTGCTGGGCGTTGCCGCCGCCTGGGCCATTGCACGACTGTTTGCCTCGCTCCATCATGCAAAGGAGGATCAACACAAAATGCTCACCATCCGCGATATGTACGATCTTGATCACACCCTGGCAGGGGCGTATCTGGCCCAGTTCACCTATCCCTGGGAGGCGCTGGCCGGTATCAAGGCCATGATCATCAGCCTGGGGGAGACGCTCGATCCCGCGGAATACACGGAGGTTGCCCCGCAGGTGTGGGTACACAATACCGCCGTGGTGGCTCCCACGGCCCATCTGGGCGCGCCCTGCATCATCGGCCCCAATACGGAGGTGAGGCACTGCGCCTTCATCCGCGGCGCGGCGCTGGTAGGGGAGAGCTGCGTGGTGGGCAACTCGGTGGAGCTGAAGAACGTGATTCTCTTCGACCATGTGCAGACGCCCCATTACAATTACGTGGGCGACAGCATCCTGGGCTATTACAGCCACATGGGCGCAGGCTCCATCACCTCCAACGTGAAGAGCGACAAGACCCCCGTCGTCGTCCATGGTCAGGGCGAGGACGTGCCCACCGGACTGAAGAAGATGGGCGCGATGCTGGGCGATTATGTGGAAGTGGGCTGCAACAGCGTGCTGAATCCCGGCACGGTGATCGGCCGCAACAGCAACATTTATCCGCTGAGCTGCGTGCGCGGCATGGTGCCGGAAAAATCCATCTGGAAAACCGGCGGCGTGGTGGTTCCCAAGCGGGACAGGACCTGAACAAAACGGAGCATGAAGCGATTCATGCTCCGTTTTCCATCGCTTGACAAGACGAAAAGGTCGTAGTACGCTGTATACATTCCCCAGCAAGGCACGTTTTTCGCACGCTCTCGCGTTGCATAAGCGGAGAATGCTGATAGGCGTGCAAGGAGGTTTGATGCCGATGAACGAGGCGAAAACGCTTTATGTGGTGATCCCCTGCTACAAGGAGGAGGAAGTCCTGCCGGAAACCGCCCGGCGGCTGAAGATCAAGATGACCGCCCTGATCCAGGACGGTCGCATCGCGCCGGACAGCCGGGTTATGTTCGTCAACGACGGCTCCAGGGACCGCACCTGGGACATCATCGCCCGGCTGCATGAGGAGGACAAGCTGTATTCCGGCGTGAACCTGTCCCGCAACCGGGGCCATCAAAACGCGCTGCTGGCCGGGCTCATGACCGCCATGAACTTTGCCGACATGGTGATCTCCATGGACGCCGACCTGCAGGACGACATTGACGCCATGGACGCCATGGTGGACGCTTATCACAACGGCTACGATATTGTCTACGGCGTGCGCTCCTCCCGCAAGACCGATACCTTCTTCAAGCGCTTCACCGCAGAGAGCTTCTACAGGCTGATGAAGCTGCTGGGCGTGGACATTGTGTTCAACCATGCCGATTACCGCCTGATGAGCAGGCGCGCGCTGCAGGGCCTGTCGGAATTCAAGGAGGTCAACCTGTTCCTGCGGGGCATTGTGCCGCAGATCGGCTACCCCTGGACGACGGTGGAGTATGAGCGCCATGAGCGCTTCGCCGGGGAGAGCAAGTATCCGCTGAAGAAGATGCTGGCCTTTGCCTTCGACGGCATTACCTCCTTCAGCGTCAAGCCCATGCGCATGATCCTGAACCTGGGCGCGGTGGTCTTTGTCATCAGCCTGCTGATGCTCCTGTGGGCGCTGATCGCCCGGGTGACGGGCAGCTCCGTGGCAGGCTGGACGTCCCTGATGGGCTCCATCTGGCTCATCGGCGGCATTCAGCTGCTGAGCCTGGGCGTCATCGGCGAATATGTGGGCAAAATCTACAGCGAGACCAAGGCCCGGCCCCGCTTTATCATTCAGCAGGTGCTGAACGCCACCGACTGGCAGGAGCCGAAGCGCTGAAAGAGGGGATTCCATGCAGAAGCTCAAGGAGCTGATGGCCAGGCTGGAGGCAAGCCGCCTGGCGCCGCTGATCCAGTTTATCAAGTTCGGGCTGGTGGGCGTATCCAACACGCTGATCTCCTATGCTGTGGAGATGCTGGGCTACTACGTGCTGTTCCGCGCAAGCACATTTCCGGGAACAATATCGCTGCTCGGACGCATGGGCATCATTGTGACCGGCGAGCAGGTGCGTGTGATCGTGGTGACGGCGCTGGCCTTCATCATCAGCGTGACCAACGCCTACTACTGGAACAACCGCTATGTCTTCGGGCAGGCGAAAAAAACGGCGGGCCAGCACGCCCGCGCCTATCTGAAAACCGCCGCCTGCTATGCGCTGACGGGCCTGATCCTGGCCCCGGCAGCCAAGGTATGGCTGGTGGGTGTTGGCGTAGCGTTCTGGATCGCCAGCCTGTCCACGCTGATTGTCACCATCCCGCTGAATTTCCTGATGAACAAGTTCTGGGCCTTCTCAGGGAAGAAATGAAGCCCGACATGAAAGCGCGTCCGCTATTTTCCTGCGGGCGCGCTTTTGCATGCCTTATTCGCCGATCTCCTTCAGGTACCGGGCCAGCGCGTCCTGCCAGGGAGGCAGGGGCGTGAAGCCCATCTCCACCAGCTTGCGCTTGTCCAGGCGGCTGTTGTAGGGCCGCACAGCCTTCGACAGGCCGTACTCCGCTGTGGTGACGGGCGTTACCTCCACCTTTCTTCCGGCCTGGCGGAAAATCTCGCAGGCAAAGTCGTACCAGGAGATGTATCCGCCCTCGTTGGTGGCGTGATAGTAGCCATAGCGGTCGGTTTCGATCATGTCCACCAGGAGCCGGGCCAAATCGAGGGTGTAGGTAGGGGTGCCGATCTGGTCGCTGACCACCCGCAGGCTGTCGCAGCGCTGGCTGAGATTCAGCATGGTTTTGACGAAGTTCTTGCCATTGAGCCCGAACACCCAGGCAATCCGCACGATGAAGAACTTCCGCAGCATGCCGCTGACCGCCAGCTCGCCGTCCAGCTTGGTCTGCCCGTAGACGGACAGGGGCGCGTAATCCCTGCAGTCCGGCGCCCAGGGGGTATCGCCCTGGCCGTTGAATACATAGTCGGTGCTGATGTACATCATCCGGCAGTCCAGTTCCTTGCAGGCCCGAGCTATATGCTCCGTGCCGGAAACGTTGATGGCGAACACCCTGTCCCGCTTGTCGTCATCCTCCGCGGCATCCACAGCCGTCCACGCCGCGCAGTGAATCACCGCGTCAGGCCTGACTGCTGCCAGCGTCCGCGCCACGGCATCGCCGTCGGTAATATCCATGGATACATACGGCGCGCCCGTCACCCAGGAGCCATCGTCCACGCCGCTGTATGCCGGGGCCAGGTCGCTGCCAATGCCCTCATGGCCGCGCCTGGCCAGCTCGTTCATCACGTCGTGTCCCAGCTGCCCGGCCACGCCGGTTACAAAGATCTTCATGCTTCCATTTCCTTTGCTGCCTGCTCGTCAAAATACCGGCGGATAATGGCGGCGATCTTTTCCGAGGTATGGCCGTCGCCGTAGGGGTTCACCGCCCGGTTCATGGCATGATAGCGCTGCGCGTCCGTCAGCAGCGCGTATCCTGCCTGGAAGATGGCTTCCTCCTCCACACCCGCCAGGATGGCCTTGCCGGCTTCCACCACCTCAGGCCGCTCCGTCTCCGTGCGCAGGACGATCACCGGCTTGCCCAGGGCAGGGGCTTCCTCCTGCAGGCCGCCGGAATCCGTCATCACCATGTAGGAACGCTTCATCAGGTTGTGCATGTCCTCAACCTCCAGCGGCTCGATCAGGTGCACCCGCTCCGCATGGCCCAGGATGCCGCGCACCGTCTCCCGCACGGCGGGGTTCATGTGCATGGGATAAACCACGTGCAGATCCGGCACAGCCTCCGTCAGGCGCAGCACGGCGCGGCAGATGTGCTGCAAAGGCGCGCCCAGGTTTTCCCGGCGGTGCGCGGTCAGCACCACCCACCGGCCCTCCGACAGGGGCAGGCTGCGAACCTCCTCGCTGTCAAAGACGTAATCGTCATGCACCATCTGATGCAGCGCGTCAATCACCGTGTTGCCCACCACATGAATGTTCCGGGTGATGCCCTCGCGGTTCAGGTTCTGACGGTTGCGCTCGGTGGGGGCGAAGTGCAGCGTGGCGATGCAGCCGGTGATGCAGCGGTTCATTTCCTCCGGATAGGGGGAATAGGCGTCGAAGGAACGCAAGCCGGCCTCCACGTGGCCCACGGGAATCTGCTGATAAAACGCCGCCAGCGCCGCCGCCATGGAGGTGGTGGTGTCGCCATGGACAAGCACCATATCCGGCCTGGCCTGCGCAAGCACCTCGCTCAGGCCCTCCAGCACGCCCGTGGTGATGGTGGTCAGGGTCTGTCCTGCCTTCATCAGGTTCAGGTCATAGTCCGGGACAATCCGGAATTGACGCAGCACCTGATCCAGCATTTGCCTGTGCTGGGCCGTAACGCACACGATGCTCTGCAGGCCCTCCGTCTGCTCCAGCTGCTTGACCAGCGGCGCCATTTTGATGGCTTCCGGACGCGTGCCGAAAACGCTCATGACCTTTTTCATCCGTCATTCCCTCAAATCATGATAGCTTACCTGCATATTGTATCACGAAGGGTATTGATCGTCAAGGAAAGCCCCTATTCCGCCGTGATGGACGCATGGCTGCCGCCGCTTGGGGCCTTCGTCACCACAATGCGCCTGTCAATGCGCTCCTTCAGGGTGTTCACATGGGAGATCAGCCCCACCAGCCGATGCCCCTGGCTCAGGCTGCTCAGAGCCTGCAGGGCCATTTCCAGCGATTCCTCATCCAGGGAACCGAAGCCCTCGTCCACAAACATGGTGTCCAGCTGAACGCCGCCTGCGGAGGCCTGGATGGCGTCCGACATGCCCAGCGCCAGCGCCAGGGACGCCTTGAAGGATTCGCCGCCGGACAGGCTCCCCACGGCGCGGGTGGTGCCGTTGTAGTGATCCAGCACATCCAGCTCCAGCCCGCTGTAGCTCTGCCGGGAGGATGCCTCCTTGCGCCGGAGCAGCTCGTACTGGCCCCCCGTCATCACCATCAGGCGCGTGTTGGCATGGCGCAGCACCCGGTCAAAGCAGGTCATCTGCACATAGGTTTCCAGCATGACCCGATCCTTCCCGGTCAGCCGCCCGTTGGCCGTATCCGCCAGGGCCTCCAGCCAGACGCGACGCTCCTCGCAGCGCTTCAGCTCCTCCGCCTGGGCCTGCGCGGCGGACAGCATCCGGCGGTTCACCTCCAGCCGGGATGCCAGGCGCTGCTGCAGGGCCTGCTGCTGACGCTTCCGCAGCCGCAGCGCGTCCAGCGCCGCCTGCTCCGCCTGCACATCATACCGCTCGCCGCCCTGCTGCCCCTCGTCCAGCGCACGGATGTTGCCTTCCAGCGCAGCCTGGCGGTTTTGGTGCGCCTGGCATTGTTCCTCTGCCTGCCTGAGCGCCCTGCGCAGCGCTGCTGCTTGCCCGGCCAGGTCATCCGCCGCAGCCGCTGCCTCCCTGCGCCCCGCATAGGGCAGACCCGCCTGCAGCATGCTCATCTGCCGATTCAGCTGCGCGCATGCCGCCTGCTTTTCCGCGATGCCGGAGGCCATGCTGCCAAGCCGCGCCGCCAGTTCGGCCTGCTGCTGCTCCTGCCTGGGAATCTGCCGGTTCAGCTGCTGCGCCTTTTCGGCCCGCTTTTGGGCCTCCGTCTCCGCATCGGCAGCAGCGGCGCGGCGGGTGTTGAGCGCAGCCTTGCGCACCTTGTAGGCATCAGGCATGGCCTCCATGTCCCCGGTGTCCAGCAGCTGCAAGGCACGGCGGGTCAGCTGATCCCTGCTGGCCTGCAGCTTGCCGCTGATTTCCTGCATGTCCCGGCCCGCGCGGTCCTCCTGCTTCCGGGCTTCTTCATCACGCTGACGTGCGCCCTCCACATCGGCCTCCGACGGCGCATCATGGGAGAGGGGCGCTTTTCCCGGATGATGCACCGAGCCGCAGACCGGGCAGGGCTGCCCCTCCGTAAGCCGGGATGCCAGGATACCCGCCTGCTCCGCCAGGAATGCGGCGTTCAGGTGGACATACTGCCGGTGCTGCTCCGCTGCGGCGGCGCAGGCCTGCTCATAGCGCGCCTGGGCCCCGGCAAAGTCCGCCGTCAGGGTCTGCACGGCCTTCCACAGCGCGGCAAACTCGTTGAACTGCTTCATGGTCTCCTCCGCCGCGCGTTTTTCCGCAGCGGCATGCTCCGCCTCCGCAGCGGCGCCGGACATCTCCGCTGCCCGGGCCTTGTTCTCCGCCAGGCTTCGCTGAAGCGTCTCGCTTTCCGTCTGCACCCGCAGCTTTTCCGCCGACAGCGCTTCCGCCTCCTTCGCGGCGGCTGCGGCGCGGCTGCGGCAATCCTCCAGCTGATCGTACTGCGGGAGGGTCGCGCGGATACCCGCCGCCTGGCTTTCCATGGCCTCGGCCCGGGGAAGCCCCTCCTGAGCCTTGGTCAGAGCCTGCCGGGCGATCGCAAGCGCCGCGGCTTCCTCCTGGAGGCCTCTGCGGGCCTGGGCCAGGCCGGCTTCCCTCCGGGCCTGCTCCCGGGCCATGGTCAGGCGTGCATTTGCCCCGTCGATGGCCTGCTCCGTCCCTTGCAGGGCCAGCGACGTTTCTTCCAGCTGCGCTTCGTCCGAACAGATCAGCATGGACGCCGCCTGCAGCGCCTCCTCCTCGGGCAGGCGGCCCTCCCGGGCCAGATGGAGCGCCTCGGCCTGGGGCGCGTCCTCCGGGCAGGAAAAGCTGCCCACGGACTGCCTGAGCCCTGCGCGCAGGCCCTCGCATTGGCGAATCAGCGCATTGGCGTCGTTGCGCAGGATCAGCTGCAGGCGCTCATACAGCTCCGTGGAGAATATCTTCCGGAAGATGGCCATGCGCTCCTGGGTGCCCGCCAGCAGCAGGCGCAGGAAATCCCCCTGGGCGATCATGGCCACCTGGGCAAACTGCTCCCGGGTCAGGCCAAGGATGGCCTCCATCGCCTGATTGGCCTCGTCCCTGCGGGTGATGACGCGCCCGTCCGGCATGGTCAGCGTGACGGAGGCCTTCTCCGTGGCCATGCCGCCGCCCCGCCGGGCAGGCCGCTCATATTCAGGATTCCGGCGGATGATATACGTCCTGCCGCCGGAGGCGAAGGTCAGCTCCACATAGGTGGGGGTGTCCGGCGAGGCATAGAGGCTGCGCAGCATGCCCTCGCTGCGGACGCTGCCGCTGGGCTTGCCGTACAGCGCATAGGTGATGGCGTCGAAAATGGTGGTCTTGCCCGCGCCGGTATCG
>JBJEUJ010000005.1:0-4278 GCA_051883775.1 Aristaeellaceae bacterium
ACCGCCGGAGGACTGACATGTTCGCACTGGAAACGCTGTTCAACCCATCGCAGAAGGCCCGCCTGGCTGAAGCCATTCCCCGGCGGGTCTCCTGCCGCGCCTATGACGCGCCCCTGTCCACCGCCGACTGGGCGGCCCTGTCCTACGCGGCGGGGCGGTATCAGACCCCCGGGGCGCGGCTGTGCCTGATGCGTGTGGAGGAGGGTCTGTTCACCGGAACGCTGCTGAGCACCGGGAAGGTCACGGGCTGCACGGCCGCCGCGGCGGTGATCGTCTCCTCCGCCGTGACCCGCAGCAAGGTGTACGCGGGCATCCTGGGGGAGGCCTTCGCGCTGGAGGCGGTCAGCATGGGCCTCGGCTGCTGCTGGATGACCGGCTCCTACCGGCGCAAGAAGCTGGAGGTCCCCCTTCAGGCCGGGGAGGCCGTGCTGGGGCTGATTGCCCTGGGGCATCCCGCGCCGGGGGCCGACAGCCCTGACAGCCGCCGCCGCAAGCCGGTGGAGAAGCTGTGCAGGGGCGACCTGCGGGCCTGGCCCCAGGAGCTGGGCCGCGCCGCCCAGGCCGTGCAGCTGGCGCCCTCCGCCATGAACCTGCAGCCCTGGGAGATGAGCCTGAAGGGCAACCGCTTCATCATCGACGCCAGCGACCGGGCGCAGCTGGAGCTGGGCATCGCCCTGTGCCACGCGGAGGTTACGCTGACCACACCCCATGTCTGGCACTATGGCATGGGCTGGCGGGAGCCCGCCGCCTGGGCCGAGGCCCGCACGGGCTACGCTGTACCGGAGCGCTGATTGTACCCATCCTATTGATGCACACAGGAGGAGAATTTCCATGATTCATGTGGACCAGAACACCTTTGGCAACCTGGACTGGAAGGTTGTGAACCCCCACACCCTCAACGACAACCTCACCGGCAAGACCATCATCCGCGTCGAGCCCATGGGCGGCGTGCCCGGCATTCCCCTGGAGGGCGTGATCCTCTACGTGAAGGATCAGCACGGCAACGTCATGGGCATTCAGATTGGCGCGTCCGAGTACGACACGGACAGCGAGTTCCCCGTGCTGGTTTCCGCCGCGAAGGTGGAGGAGGCATGACGGCGGGCGATCTGACCGTCCGCCTGCCATTGGGCCGCTTCAACCTGCGGGTGGGCGCGATCATTCTGCATGAAGGCCGTCTGCTGGCCATGCAGGATGAGAACGCGCCCTATTTCTATCTGCCCGGCGGGCGCATCCGCCTGCATGAGACGGCGGAGGATGCGCTCCTGCGGGAGCTCCGGGAGGAGCTGGCCATGGACGCCCGGATCCTGCGGCCCCTGTGGGTGCATCAGAACTTCTTCACCTGGCAGGTCAATGGCGAGCGCTTCCACGAGTGGTGCCTGTACTTTCTGGTGGACGTGTCCGGCACGGGCCTGCCCGGGCTGGGGGACAGCTTCGTCCGTCATGAGGGGCGGCACACCCACGTGTTCACCTGGCTGGACGTGAACTCCCTGCCGGCGCGCGACCTGGTTCCGCCCTTCCTGCGGGAGGGCGCGGCGCATCTGCCCGACAGCCTGACCCTGCTGACCCGCATGGAGGGCGAGCCTGCCCGGCCCGCCGGCGATCTGTCCTTCGCCGGGGAAAGCGGCGCGTTCAGCCTGCGGGTGCGGGGGCTGTTCCTGCATGAGGGCCGTCTGCTGACCGTGACGGAGGATGCCTACCCGATCTGGCACCTGCCCGGGGGACGCATCCGCCTGCATGAGACGGCGGAGGCCGCGCTCCTGCGGGAAACGCGGGAGGAGCTGGGCGTTGCCGTCCCCATGGCCCGGCCCCTGTGGCTGAACCAGGCGTTCTTCACCGGGGCGGATGGGATCAGGCGGCACGAATGGTGCCTGTACGCGCTTTTGTCCCCGCCGGAGGAGCTGCTGGCCCGGGGCGAGACCTTCACCCGGCAGGAGGACGGGCGGCCGCTCACCTTCCGCTGGGTACACGCGGACGCGCTGCCGGAAAGCATGGAGCCAGCCTTCCTCCGGGACGCCCTGCCCCGTCTCCCCGATACCCTGCAGCTTCTTACCCATCGCTCCTGATTGGACATACAGAAAGGAATGATTCCCATGGCTGATTACAGCATCAACACCCAGTGCGTCCAGGCGGGCTACACCCCCGGCAACGGCGAGCCCCGGCAGATTCCCATCATCCAGTCCACCACCTTCCGCTACGAGACCAGCGAGGATATGGGCAAGCTGTTCGACCTGGAAGCCAACGGGTACTTCTACTCCCGCCTGCAGAACCCCACCAACGACCACGTGGCCGCCAAGATCGCCGCGCTGGAGGGCGGTACCGCCGCCATGCTCACCTCCTCCGGCCAGTCGGCCAACTTCATGGCCCTGTTCAACATCTGTGAGGCGGGCAGCCACATTGTGGCCTCCTCCTCCATTTACGGCGGCACCTTCAACCTGATCTCCGTCACCATGGCGAAGATGGGCATCGAGGCCACCTTCGTTTCCCCCGACGCCACCGCCGAGGAGCTGGACGCGGCCTTCCGCCCCAACACCCGGGCCATGTTCGGCGAGACCATCGCCAACCCCGCCCTCACCGTGCTGGACATTGAGAAGTTCGCCGCCGCCGCCCACCGCCACGGCGTGCCGCTGATTGTGGACAACACCTTCCCCACCCCCATCAACTGCCGGCCCATCGAGTGGGGCGCGGACATCGTCACCCACTCCACCACCAAGTACATGGACGGCCATGGCGCGGCGGTGGGCGGCTGCATTGTGGACGGCGGCCGCTTCGACTGGATGGCGCATGCGGACAAGTATCCCGGCCTGACCACCCCCGACGAGAGCTACCACGGCGTGACCTACGCCGAGAAGTTCGGCCAGGGCGGCGCGTTCATCACCAAGTGCACCAGCCAGCTGATGCGGGACCTGGGCTGCATCCAGTCCCCGCAAAGCGCCTTCATCCTGAACCTGGGGCTGGAGAGCCTGCACGTGCGCATGCCCCGCCACGTGGAGAACGGCCAGGCTGTGGCAGAATTCCTGGAGGGCCGCCCGGAGGTGAGCTACGTCAGCTATCCCGGGCTGAAGTCCAACAAGTACTACCCCCTGGCGCAGAAGTACCTGCAGGGCGGCGGCTGCGGCGTGGTGTCCTTCGAGCTGAAGGGCGGTCGCGCGGCGGCGGAGGCCTTCATGAAGCACCTGAAGCTGGCGGCCATTGAGACCCACGTGGCCGACGCCCGCACCTGCTGCCTGAACCCTGCCACCTCCACCCATCGCCAGATGACCGAGGAGCAGCTGATCACCGCGGGCGTACCGGCGGGGCTGGTGCGGATCTCCTGCGGCCTGGAGGACAAGAACGACCTGATTGCCGATCTGAAGCAGGCTCTGGAGGCCATCGGCTGACACGAAAGGACACCGACATGCATTTCACCTACTGCCCCGCCTGCGGCAGCCGCCTGATTCCCCGTCCCCTGGGGGATGAGGGCGACGTGCCCTGGTGCGAGGCCTGCGCCCAGCCCCTGTTTGACATGTTCTCCAGCTGCATCATTGTGGCCGTGGTGAACGGCGAGGGCGAGGTGGCCCTGCTGCGGGAGTGCCGCAATCCCGACCGGGAGGTACTGGTGGCGGGGTACATCAAGCCCGGGGAATCCGCCGAGGAGACCATGCGCCGGGAGGTAGCGGAGGAGCTGGGCCTGACCGTGATCAGCCATCGCCTGCTATGGACGTGCTGGCACCCCAAGGGGCAGCAGCTGATGATTGCCTTTGTGGCCCGGGTGGAGAAGCAGCCCCTGCGGCCCTCCTGCGAGCTGAAGAGCGCGGCGTGGGTGCCGCTTCACGAGGCTATCGGCCGCGTACCGCCGGGGAGCATTGCCCAGCGGGTGGTGATGGACGCCTGTCCCCTGCCCGCCACGCTGGTGATGCTCCGCGGAAACTCCGGCAGCGGGAAGTCCACCGTGGCCCGGGCGCTGCGGCAGCGCTTCGACCCGAAGCCCATGCTGATTGCCCAGGACACCGTCCGCCGGGAGATGCTGGCGGTGAAGGATCGCCCGGGGAACTCTGCGCCGGAGCTGCTGGCGGATTTATGCCGCTGGTCGGCCCGGCGGGGCGGGCTAACCATCCTGGAGGGCATTCTGGACGGGGACAAGTACGGCGGGCTCTTTGCGCAGCTGCGGGGGATGTTCAGCCGCATCCACGCCTACTATCTGGACATTCCCTTCGAGGAGACGCTGCGCCGCCACGCCACGCGGCCGCAGGCGGCGGATTTCGGCGAGGACGCCATGCGCCGCTGGTACCGGGCGGAGAA
>JBJEUJ010000006.1:0-4269 GCA_051883775.1 Aristaeellaceae bacterium
AAGATGGGCGCGCTCTTCGGCGAGGCCGTGGTCATCAACAACCCCGAGCTGAACCGCAACTTCCGCTACATGATCAAGCAGCGGGGCGGCATGCTGGCCAAGGGACGGCTGCTGGGGCTGCAGTTCAGCGCGCTGATGGAGGACGGCTTGTACTTCCAGCTGGGCCGCAAGGCCGTGGGCCAGGCCATGCGCATCCGCGACGCGCTGAAGGCGAAGGGCCTCCCCCTGTACGTGGATTCCCCCACGAACCAGCTTTTCCCCATCCTCACGGAGGATCAGCTGGAGCGGCTCACGGCGGAGTTCGACCTGTCCGTGTGGGAGATGGTCCGGGACGACGCCATCGCCGTGCGGGTCTGCACCTCCTGGGCCACGCCGGATGAGTACGTCGATCAGTTCATCGCCGCGGTGCAGAAGCTGTAAATTCGCCCATAGCAAGGGCCGCTGCCTCCATGGTGGAAGCAGCGGCCCTTGTGCATTTCGTGCATTCGTCTGTTACATCCTGACAACCCGTTCCAGCTGGGGCAGCACAGCCCTGCAAGCCATGCCAATCACCACACCGGCCACACCCTGGATCACATTGCCCGCAATATCCGCCACGGCGTATTCAGGCACAACGAACCATTCGTAGACGAAGTAGCCCAGCACCATCACCGCTTCCGCCGCCACAAAGGCCAGCACGGTGCGGCCCAGGCTCTCCTTGCGGTAGAGCAGCCAGGCCACCAGCGCCATCAGCGCCTTCACCACCAGCGTCACCGGCGCATACATGGGAAACACCAGCAGATCCGCCAGCATGCTGCCCACCGCCGCCGCAGGAATGCCCAGCGGGCCCAGCAGCATCACCGACAGGAGAATCAGGCCGTCGCCCAGGTGGATATAGCCGCTGCCCAGCGGAATGTGCGGGAAGATGGTCAGCACGCAGATCAGCGCAGCCAGCACGCCGCAGAGCGTCAGCTGCTTCACATTGATTTTCTTCTCCATGGGAATCAGTCCTTTCTTGTGTTTTGCTTACATCTTTTCCAGCAGCCCCGCATGGCGCAGCGCGGGCTTGAGCGCCAGGAAGACCACCGGCCCCGCCACGGAAGCGAACAGCGCGTTGATCAGGCTCCCGGGGAGCTTCGTGCCCATCTTCACCAGGGTGCCGTCCAGGCCCAGGCCGTTGACCCACATGCCGAAGATGAAGGTCTTGAGCATATACAGCGCCACGTAGGTCAGCGCGCCCGCCACGCAGGCGATCACCACGCGGATCACGTCGGCGCGGCCGGTTTGAGGTTTGCGGGCAACGCCCAGGGCGATCAGCCCGGCAATCAGGCCAATCGCGCCCTTGGTGGCGAAGGTGATCAGGCTCTCCGCACCGTAGCCCACCATCAGGTCGTACAGCGCGGAGCCCAGACCCGCCGCCACAAAGCCCAGCCCCGGGCCAAAAAGCAGCCCGGCGATGGCGCACAGCGCGTTGGTCATGTGCACGGAGGTGCCCATGAAGGGGATCCGCAGATAATTGGCCACAAAAATGATGGCCGTCATGATGCCGCAGAAGCAGATTCGCAGCGTCTGATTGCTGTGGATATTCCGTTCGGTCATAGAAGTGCTTCACCTTTCCTTTGAATGGAATACGAAGGGGGGATGGGGCTCTTACGCGTTCTCCAGGCGGCGAAGGCCCTCGTCCAGGCGGCGGAGGGTCTCCTCCCGGCCCAGCAGCCAGGCGATCTCAATGGCCCCGCCGGGGGTGGACTGCTGGCCGGAAATGGCGATGCGCAGCGGCCACAGGGCGGCGGCATTCTTCATGCCGGCCTGGGCGATGGCCTCCATCAGCGCGTCGTGAATGGCGGTCTCCGTCCACTCCGGCAGATTCGCCAGCACCGGGCGCAGCAGGTTCAGGGCATTGCGGGACACCTCGGGATTGGTCTTGCTCTTCTTGTTGGTGTACAGCGCCACGTCGTAGTCGGGCAGCTCCGCCAGGAAGCGCACCATCTCCGGCACCCGGCAGAACACCTCGGTACGGGTCTGCATCAGCTCCGCCAGGCGCTTGTAGTCAATGCCCCTGCCCGCCAGCACCTGGTCGAACCAGGGGGTGACCATGGCCAGGTACTTCTCCGGGTCCATCCGGCGGATGTATTCGGCATTGAACCAGGTCAGCTTGTCCATGTCGAAGATGCCGGGGGCCTTGTTGATGCGGCTCACGTCGAAGGCCTCCACCAGCTCCTTCAGGGTAAAGAACTCCCGGTCGGTGCCGGGGTTCCAGCCCACCAGCGCCAGGTAGTTGATGATGGCCTCGGGCAGATAGCCCTTATTCACGAAGTCGGAATAGTAGGCGTCGCCGTCGCGCTTGGAGAGCTTGTGGGTGGCGTCGCGCATGACGGGGGGCATGTGGATGTAGGTGGGAATCTCCCAGCCGAAGGCCTCGTAGAGCAGGTTGTACTTGGGCGTGGAGGACAGGTACTCCATGCCGCGCATGACGTGGGTGATGCCCATCAGGTGATCGTCAATGACGTTGGCGAAGTTGTAGGTGGGCATGCCGTCCTGCTTGATGAGGATCATGTCGTCAAGGGTGTCGTTGGGGAAGGTCATGTCCCCGAACACCTCGTCGTGATAGCTGGTCTCGCCCTCGGTGGGGGCGTTCTGGCGGATGACATAGGGCACGCCCGCGTCCAGCTTGGCCTGGATTTCCTCCTGGGACAGGTGCAGGCAGTGCTTGTCGTACTTGAACACCTCGCCCTTCGCCTCGGCGGCGGCGCGGCGCTCCTCCAGCTCCTCCTTGGTGCAGAAGCAGTAGTAGGCGTGGCCGGATTTCACCAGCTGCTGGGCGTAGGGCAGGTAGAGCTCCTTGCGCTGGGACTGGATGTAGGGGCCGCAGGGGCCGCCCACGTCGGGGCCCTCGTCCCAGTTCATGCCGCAGTCCCGCAGGGTGTCGTAGATGACCTCCGTCGCGCCCTCCACAAAGCGCTCCTGGTCGGTGTCCTCAATGCGGAGGATGAAGTCGCCGCCCATCTTCTTGGCGAAGAGATACCCGTAGAGCGCAGCCCGCAATCCGCCCAGGTGCAGGAAGCCCGTGGGGGAGGGGGCGAAGCGTGTGCGAACCTTTTGCATGGACAATCCTCTTTTCTGTGAATATGGATTACTTGCTCTTCGCGAAGGAATCCCTCAGGCCCACCGTCCGGTTGTACACGGGCAGCTCGGCGGTGGAATCGGGATCCTTGCAGAAATAGCCGTTGCGCAGGAACTGGAAGGTGGTGCCCACCTCGCAGTCGCGGATGACGGGCTCGGCCAGGCCCCGGACAACGGTCAGGCTGTTGGGGTTCAGGCGGCTGATGAAGTCCTTCTTGGCAGGGGCGGCAGCGGGGGTCTCCGCGCCCTCCTCGGCGATTTCCGGCTCGGCCTCGTCCACCTCATCGTCGGCGGAGAGCAGGGGCTCGTACAGCCGGGCCTCAAAGGGCACGGCGTCCTCAGCAGACACCCAGTGCAGCACCTTGCCCTTGATCTTGCGGTTCGCGCCCTCGGTGCCGGAGGCGGAGTCCATGTCCACCGTGCAGTACACAGTGGTCACGTTGCCGCTTTCGTCCTTGTCGCAGCCGTCGCAGCGGACGATGTACGCGCCCTTCAGCCGCACCTCGAAGCCGGGGTACATGCGCTGGAACTTCTTTGCAGGAACCTCCATGAAGTCCTCCTGCTCGATGTACGCCTCCCGCCCGAAGGTCACGGTGTGGGTGCCCATCTCGGGATGGTCGGGGTGGTTTTCCACGGTGAGGGTCTGCGTTTTGCCCTCGGGCCAGTTGGTGAACACCACCCTGAGGGGCCGCAGCACCGCCATGGCCCGGGGGGATTTCGCGCCCAGGTCATCGCGCACGCAGGACTCCAGCAGCGCGTAGTCCACCACGGAATCCGCCTTGCTCATGCCGATGCGGTCCACAAAGTCGCGGATGGCCGCGCCGGTGAAGCCCCGGCGGCGCAGGGCGCTGAGGGTGGGCATGCGGGGATCGTCCCAGCCGCGGACGTAGCCGCCCTCCACCAGCTGGCGCAGGTAGCGCTTGGACATGACGGTCTGCGTCATGTTCAGCCGGGCGAACTCGATCTGCCGGGGCCGGGCGGGGAGCATGTTCTGGCTGTGCTCCACCACCCAGTCGTACAGGGGACGGTGAATCTCATATTCCAGGGAGCACATGGAGTGGCTCACGCCCTCCAGCGCGTCGCCGATGGGATGGGCGAAGTCATACATGGGATAGATGCACCACTTGTTGCCGGTGCGCCAGTGCTCCTTGTACAGGATGCGGTACA
>JBJEUJ010000007.1:0-4269 GCA_051883775.1 Aristaeellaceae bacterium
CCTGTTGCGAGGCGTGACCCCCGCAAGCGCGGCGCGCCCTCCGCGCGCCGTGCCTACGCGCAAGCCTGATCCCCCCGAATGAGAGTCCAGAGAGCCGAAGGCTCTTTGGCGAGGGTCTGGGGCGAGAAGCCCCAGCGTCCCCCCTACCTCCATGCGCATGCGTTATGACCGGAGGCGCGCAACACCATCGCGCGCCGGGTGTGGGCACTGCCCACCGAGAAGCCCCAGCGTCCCCCAACATCCACGCACAAAGAAACATCTTGCCCTCTTCATCAAAATGCCCTATAATAAAAGGAAGAAATCGAGCGGAGGGATTCCTATGCGCTGCCAGTACTGTAACTGCACGGAAAGCAAGGTTATTGACTCCCGGCCCACGGAGGAGGGCAACAGCATCCGGCGCCGCAGGGAGTGCGTGGGCTGCGGACGGCGCTTCACCACGTATGAAAAGATTGAGCAGCTGCCGCTGATGGTGGTCAAGCGGGACGGCCGCCGGGAGCCCTTCGACGCGACCAAGGTCAAGGGCGGCATTCTCCACGCCTGCGAAAAGCTGCCCGTGTCCATGCAGCAGATCGACGCCATGACCGCCCGCATCGAGCAGAGCGCCTACGCGGCCATGGAGGGCGAAATCCCCAGCCAGCGCATTGGCGATATGGTCATGGCGGAGCTCAAGGCTATCAACGATGTGGCCTATGTCCGCTTCGCCGCGGTGTACCGCAAGTTCACCGACCTGGGCACCTTCATGGACGAGCTGCAGAAGCTGGTCAACGAGTCCAAGCATCAGGGAGAATAACGGCAGGACGGTATGCCCGGCGGAAAATCCGTCACAATAATCCCTGGATGCGCTGGATCAACGGGCGCGGCAGGGGGATCAAGCATGGGAAGATGCCTGATTGTGGTGGATTATCAGCAGGAGTTTGTGGCGGGACGGCACGGCTTTCCCGGCGCAGGGGCGATTGACCGGGCCATCGCCGGGAAAATCCTGGCCTACCGCGCCGCCGGGGACGACGTGCTCTTCACCCTGGACGCCGCCGGCGGAAGCAGGCTGTACGGCACGGTGGGCGCGTGCCTGCGCCCCACGGACAGGGTGTTCCGCAAGAGCGGCTACGGCAGCAACGCGCTGTATGCTCACCTGCGGCGCACGGCCTACCAGAGCATCGAGCTGGCCGGGGTCGTCAGCAGTGTGTGCGTGCTGGTCAACGCCATCCTGGCGCAGACGGCCCAGCCCGATACGCCGGTGACGGTGGATACGGCCTGTGTGGCCGATCCGGATGCGGAAGGACAGCGCGCCGCGCTCCGGCTGATGGCGGGACTGAAAATGCATATACAGGCTGGCGGCAGGGACTGGCAGCCGTGACGCCTGCGTGGAAGCGAAGGAGTGAAAGCCATGAAGCGGATGATCCTGTTGATCCTGGCAATGAGCCTGTGCCTGGCCTGCGCAGGAGCGGCCCTGGCGGATACCACGAGTAGTACCAATGAGTACTACGACGGCGGATATTACTATGACGGCGCATATTACTACAATACGCTGACCTCGCCGCAGACGGCGAAGACCCTCATGCGGGTGGCCTCCCGCTCCGGCCCCGGCACCAACTATGACGAGCTGGGCTCCTACTACAAGAAGGATTACACCCTGACCGTGCTGTCCCGGGCCTATGACGAGCGCAACGGCATCTGGTGGCTGCAGGTGGAGCTGAGCTACGGCAGCGAGCTGCGGCGGATGTACACGGGGCTCAAGCGCGTGGACATCGACATCAACAGCGTGCAGGAGGAAACGCCGCTGTATTTCGCCAGGGTGATCAGCGAGAATATTCCTTACTACGGCCCCGGCACGGCGTATACCGCCCATAAGAACGCCATCGCCGCGGGCACCGAGGGCGTTGTCTATGCCTTCGAGGACGGCTGGGTGCTATTCGAGTTCTACAATGCGGACAAGGAGCGGTATCGCCGGGTATGGATGCCCATTGAACGGATGGAAATCATCAGCTATGTAACCTACTGAGGCTGCGCAGAGCGCCGCTCCGGGAAAAAACCGGGGCGGCGCTTTTACGTGGAAAGTTCCGCACATGAGGCGGGCGGCTTTGAACCATAATAGAGACAGCGCGACCGGAGGGCAGCCCTGGAATCAGCGCATGGAAGGACGGAAACCATGACGCACGCTGGCAAGCCCCGCCCCTTTGGCATCAGGGACAAGGTGGGCTATCTCTTTGGCGACTTTGGCAATGACTTTACCTTTGTGCTCGCCACGGTGATTCTGATGAAATTCTATACGGATGTGATGGGCGTGTCCGCCGGTGTGGTGGGCACGATCATGATGGTGACGCGCTTCATCGACGCGTTCACGGACGTGACCATGGGACGGATTGTGGACAGGATGCCCCCGGGCAGGGACGGCAAGTTCCGCCGGTGGCTGAAGTGGATGTGCGTGCCGGTGGCGGTGTCCTCCTTCCTGCTGTACCAGTCCTGGGTGGCGGGCTGGCCCTACGGGGCGCGGGTGGCGTACCTGATGGTGGTGTATGTTCTGTGGAGCTCCATCTGCTACACGGGCATCAACATTCCCTATGGCTCCATGGCCTCGGCCATATCGCCGGAGCCGGGGGACCGGCAGTCCCTGTCCACCTACCGCACCATGGGCGCGACCCTGGCCAGCGCGGTGATCGGCGTGGTGCTGCCACTGATGGCCTACCAGAAGGTGGAGGGTGTGGAGACGCTGACAGGCCCGCGGGTGACGGCGGCGGCGGGGGCTTTCTCCGTGCTGGCGATTGTCTGCTACCTGATCTGCTACGCCCTGACCACCGAGCGGGTGGACATGCACGTTCAGCAGCAGGCGCAGGAGCACAACTCTGTGGGCCGGATGCTGCTCAACGCCGCTGGAAACCGTGCGCTGCTTTCGCTGATTGCAGCGTCGGTGGTGATGCTGCTGGCGCAGATGATCATGCAGAACATGGCGGGCTATGTTTACCCGGACTACTACAACAGCGCGGCGGCACAGTCCGCCTCCACGCTGCTGATGCTGGGGGGCATGCTGGCGGCGGCTGTGACGGCCAAGCCCCTTGCCGCGCGCTTCGGCAAGGCGGAGGTGAGCGTGGTATCGAACCTGTTCGCGGCGGTGGTGTGCGTGGCGACGTACCTGATCCGGCCGCAGAACGTGTGGGTGTTCATCGCCCTGCAGGCGCTGAACTGGCTGGGCCTGGGGGTATTCTCGATGGTATCCTGGGCGCTGGTGACGGACGTGATCGACTATTCGGAGATTCGCAACGGCGTGCGGGAGGACGGCACGGTCTACGCGCTGTATTCCTTTGCGCGCAAGGTGGGCCAGGCGGCGGCGGTGGGCCTGACGGGCGCGCTGCTGAGCATGATCGGCTATGTCCCCGGCGCCGCGGGCGGCCAGACGGAGGCGGTGCGGGAGGGCATTTTCGGCATCGCGACGCTGGCGCCGGGGGTGGGCTTCGCGCTGCTGGCGGCGGTATTGTGGTTCTGGTACCCGCTGCACAAGCGGCAGGTGGATGAGAATGTGGCGCTGCTCAAAAGCAGGCATGAGGGAGGGGACAGCGCCTGAGGCGCAGGGCAGGGTGCGCTTTTGCTCTGGCTGGCGAGGGGTTCCTTTGCCCGTTGCGCGGGCGAGGGGGCTGTTCTTTCCCACTCGCGGGAAAGAACCAAAGGGCGACCGGGGGCAGCCAAATTCAGTCAGCACCATGGCTGCCCCCGGACCCCTCGCCGCTTGGCTTGGGATAGCAATCTCCTGTCGCGCGAGGCTAATGGCTTCCTCGCGGGGGCGGCATGGGGGTACTTTGATGCTATGGCACTCGTCCGCTGGCGGCCGGGCGGCACCAGTGGGCCGCCCTCGTTGCGCGCGGGAGGGAGAAGCTTGTGCTATTGCAGCCGGGCTTGTACTGACAGAACAGACAGGATGCAGTTTACCGCTGCCTGGCATGGCCGGAGGGCTGAGGTAGCCTCCGGCGGCCTCCGCAGGAGGTCGCCGCCTCTCACCCCCATGGCGGAGCGCGCAAGCTGCACGCGAAGCGGGGCGACCGTAGGGGAGTCCCGCCCGAGCTCAACCAACCAAGCTCCCTTCCCCGGAGGGGAAGGTGTCACGGCAGCTGCCGTGACGGATAGGGGGAGCCTCGCACGACCGCGTCGCGGCGCACCCGTTGTGCGCCGTGACCCCTGCAAGCGCGGCGCGCCCTCCGCGCGCCGGGCCCTCCAACCTAAGTTGCATCCCCCGAATGAGAGTCCAGAGAGCCGAAGGCTCTTTGGCGAGGGTCTGGGGCG
>JBJEUJ010000008.1:0-22504 GCA_051883775.1 Aristaeellaceae bacterium
GGCGTGCTGAGCCAGGACATGGTGCGCTCCATGGCCAAGGATCCCATCGTGTTCGCCATGGCCAACCCCACCCCCGAGATCATGCCCGACGAGGCCCGTGCCGCCGGCGCGAAGGTGGTGGGCACCGGCCGCAGCGACTATCCCAACCAGATCAACAACGTCATGGCCTTCCCGGGCATCTTCCGCGGCGCGCTGGACTGCCGCGCCCGGTGCATCAATGAGGAAATGAAAATGGCCGCCTCCCGCGCCCTGTCCGATCTGGTGGGCGACAGGCTGTCCGCCGATTACATCCTGCCCGATCCCCTCGACAAGCGTGTGGCCCGTGCCGTGGCCGACGCGGTCATGCAGGCCGCCCGGGAAACCGGCGTGGCCCGGAAGTAAGGCAGCCCTGTTCCACAGGATACTCTCTCCGCCCGCAGAAGCCCTGCCGCTCCTGTGGGCGGCTTTTTTTGCATGATCTGCATCAATCGGCCGCGAAGCGCTTGTAGAAAAGAATGTCCGCTTTCCCCGCCTGCTTCGTTCCGTCATAGACGCGGTTGTCAAACCCGCCGATCTCAAACCCGGCGTGGAGGTAAAACAGGCATGCGCCGAGATTGTTGTCCTGCCCCTGCGTCCACAGGCCCACGTAGCCCCTCTGCCGGGCCGCCTCCTCCGCCCTGGCGATGAGCCTCCCGGCAACACCCTGACGCCTGTACGCGGCGTTCACCTTGAGGTCGTACAGGTACATGTAGCGGAAAAGGCCCTCCTGCAGCACCGCCAGGCCGATGCAGGCATCCCCGTCATAGGCGCCGAGGAAAACGCCGCACCCGGCCAGGGCATCATAATCGTAGCGCTCATCGGGGAAGATCATGGCCGTCACGGTCTCATCGCGCCGGATGGTGTAGCTCCAGGCTTCGTTCACATAGGTGGGGATCATTCTCCCGAACAGGGCAAAGGGCTCGTTGGGCAGGTTGATGTCCGCCGCATGCGCCCTGTCAATGCTTCTGATGCTGATCATGGCTGTACCTCGTCAGGCTCTTCCTGCCCGTGTGCAAAACGCCCCGCACGGGCAAAGGGCCGGTACGGGGCATGGTACTTATTCGCCTGCATCCGGGACGGAGGCCGGCGACGCCTCCGGGGTGGGAAGCGCCTCCGGCGTGGCGGTGGCGGTGGGCGTCGCGGTGGGCATGGGGGCCGGGGTAGGCGTGGCCAGCTCCTGCTCGTAGAGACGTTCGAGGGTCTCCACGGTGGCGGTGCCGGTGACCTTCAGCCCCGCGTCCTTCTGGAAGGCCTTGACGGCGTTCACCGTGCCTGCCAGGTAGGTGCCGGAGCACTTGCCGCCATAGTAGCCCAGCTCCGTGAGCTTCTTCTGCAGCCAGAACACCGCCTCGGAGGAATCATTCTTCTGCAGCTTCTCCAGGGGCAGCGGGGGCTGCGCTCCGGAAACGTACACGGGCTCAGGGGTAGGCTCCGGGGTGGTCTGGGGCAGCATGCGGCTGTAATCCAGGGGCGGCAGCTTCAAGGAGGCCCGCAGCTCGGGATCATCGGGCAGATCCTCGGTGATGGTCACCACAGTGCCCTCGCCCACGTTGTCGTAGATCCACTTGGCGTCCGCCACGGTCAGGCGGATGCAGCCGTGGGAAGCCCGGGAGCCCAGGTTCTTGTAGCTGGAGGTATTGAGCGCCATGGTGTTGACGGAGCTGTACGTCACGGAATGGAAGGCGATGGCGCTGTTGATGCGCGTCCAGTACTGGGCATGGCCGCCCCACTTGGGGAAGTAGCACCAGCGGGCGGTGCGGCCGTTGAGCACCCAGTCGCCCACATCGCTGGGATAGGACTTGGTGCCGGTGGAGCAGAGCATCTGCCGGATGACCACGGTATAGTCGCCGTTCTCATCCCGGCCATAGACGGTGGTCACCTGGTTGTTCACATCCACGGTGATGGCAAAGGGCACGGGGGTAGGCTCGGGGGTGGGCTTGGGGGTATGCTCGGGCAGCACGACGGTGGGGTCGTTGAAGAGCAGGTGCCAGGTCAGCTCGCCCACGATGCCGTCGGCCTCCAGGGCGTTCTGCGTCTGGAAGGCCTTCACCGCCGCCGTGGTCTTGGCCAGGAAGTTGCCGCTGATGGGCCCCTCGTAGTAGCCCAGCTCCGTCAGGCGGGTTTGCAGCTGCTTGACCAGCGCGCCGGTGGAGCCCCGGGCCAGCTTCTTGGTGAAGGCCACGGTAGCGTCGGGGGTGGCGGCCACGTCGCCCTGGGAATCGTCAATGACCAGGAAATTGTCCGGCGCGGGGGTGGGGATGACCTCCGCCTTGACCTCCTTGCTCAGCGCGTCGCCGCTGTAAAGGAGGCTCTGGGTGTCCGTATCAGCCACGCCGGTTTTCTCCAGGCCGTTCTTCTCCTGGAAGGCGGAAATGCCGCTCTGCGTCCCCTCCAGGTAGTTGCCGCTGATCTTGCCGTGATAATAGCCCAGCTCGGTCAGGCGGGTCTGCAGGCGCTTCACGTCCTCGCCGGAGGAGCCGTAGCGCAACGGCCGGTACAGGACGGCAAAGAGCAGCGCCTGGGTTTCCGTGTCGGCCACGCCGGTCACCTCCAGGTTGAAATCCTCCTGGAAGGCGCGGATGGCCGCCCGGGTTCCCTCCCGGTAGCGGCCGGAAATGTTCCCGGTATAGTAGTAGAGATCCGTCAGCCGCGTCTGCAGCTCGGCCACGTCGTCGCCATCGTCGCCGTATTGCAGCTCACGGGCCTCCACAGGCTCCTCCATCACCACATCCTCGCCAGTGAGAATCACCTCGCCCTCGGAAAGCGCCATGGCGCAGGGCAGCAGCAGCAGCGCCGCCAGCAGGATACCCAAGCGTTTCATTCCTTCACCTCATCCGTACACATTGATCCATGATTATTGTAGCCGCTCCCGCGCCCCTTTGCAAGCCCCCGGGGAAAAGTTTACGTCCCCCGGGGGCCCACCCACTCCCATTCACCAGAAAAACAATAGGAAAACACACAAAGGTGTTGACATCCGCCATTGTGTGTGGTACGATTGCTGCAACGCTTGAGGGAAGGAGAAGGTCCTATGAAGAAGATCACCGCCATGATGCCCATGGAGATGCGCATGTGCTGCATGTGCATGCGTTGCTGTGTCTGCTTCGATGGGCTTTCTGCATAACGGATGACCGGTCATGGTTCTTGACCGGCACGATTCCGCTGAGAGAGGGAGCTTCGTCGAAGGCTCCCTCTTTTGTTATCTTCCCGACCGCGGAAAGGAGGCTGTTCCCTGATGATGGTCACAGCCCGGTACCAGGCAAGCATCAACCGGGAAAGCAGGCGAATGTGACGAGCCTTCGTCCCTTGCCCGCAGGGCCGCCGCCTGGCGCTGAATATCCTGTTTCCCCCACAATCATCAAGAAGGAGAGATCACCATGAAGAAGTTCCTGTCCGTTCTGCTGGCTGCTGTTCTGGTTCTGTCCGCTACCGTCGCCCTGGCCGATGGCATCACCATCGCCGTGCCCAACGACGCCACCAACGAGGGCCGCGCCCTGCTGCTTTTGCAGACCAACGGCCTCATCACCCTGAAGGAGGACGCCGGCATCACCGCCACCAAGGCCGATGTGGTGGACAATCCCCTGAACATCGAGTTCGTCGAGGTTGAGGCTGCCATGGTGCCCAACGTCCTGGCCGACGTGGACTACGCCATCATCAACAACAACTACGCCCTGGACGCGGGCCTGAACCCCGTGGCTGACTCCCTGCTGATCGAGTCTGCCGAGTCTCCCTACTCCAACGTGCTGTGCGTGAAGGAAGGCAATGAGGAGACCCCCGAAGCCAAGGCTCTGGTGGCCGCGCTGACCAGCCAGAAGGTTGCCGACTACATCACCGAGACCTACGCCGGCGCGGCGGTGTCCGTGGTGAGCGAGCCCACCGACGGCTTTGACGCCACCGTGGACTACGAGGCGCTGGCCGGCAAGACCATCTCCGTGGCTGCTTCCCCCACCCCCCATGCCCAGATCCTGGCCGTGGCCGCCGAGATCCTGGCTGAGAAGAACATCAAGCTGGACATCATCGAGTTCTCCGACTATGTGCAGCCCAACATGGTGGTGGAGAGCGGCGAGGTGTTCGCCAACTACTTCGCCCACATCCCCTATCAGCAGAACTTCAACGAGGAGAACGGCACCCACATCGTGGTGGCTGCGCCCATCCATGTGGAGCCCATGGGCCTGTACGGCGGCAAGCAGGCTGACCTGACCGCCCTGACCGTGGAGTAATTTCCCTGCACGCATGACATACGGACACACCGGCTGCCTTTTTCAGGCAACCGGTGTGTCCATGTATCTCCGGAGGAGAGCCAATGATCGAGCTGAAGCAACTCACCAAGACCTTCACCACCGCCGACGGCCCCGTGGACGCCCTCAAGCATGTGAACCTGACCATCCGTGACGGGGACATCTACGGCATCATCGGCATGAGCGGCGCGGGCAAGAGCACGCTGGTACGCTGCATCAACATGCTGGAGCGGCCCACCGAGGGCTCCGTGCTGCTGGACGGCCGCGACCTGGGCTCCATGACCAAAAAGGAGCTGCGGGACGTGCGCCACCGCATCACGATGATTTTCCAGGGCTTCAACCTGCTGATGCAGCGCACCTGCCTGAAGAACGTTACCCTTCCCCTGCGCCTCTCCGGCATGAAAAAGGCCGAGGCGGAGAAGCGCGGCCGGGAGCTGCTGGCCATGGTGGGCCTGCCGGACAAGGCCAACGCCTATCCCGCGCAGCTCTCCGGCGGCCAGCAGCAGCGCGTGGCCATCGCCCGCGCCCTGGCCACCGAGCCCCAGGTGCTCCTGTGCGACGAGGCCACCAGCGCCCTGGACCCCAAGACCACCCACGCCATCCTGGAGCTGATCCGGGACATCAACCAGAAGCTGGGCATCACGGTGATCGTCATCACCCACCAGATGAGCGTGGTGCAGGAGATCTGCAACCGCGTGGCCATCCTGGAAAACGGCGCGGTGGTGGAGGAGGGCGAGGTGGCGGAGGTGTTCTCCAACCCCCGTGCAGAGGCCACCCGCAACCTGGTCTACCCGGAAATGGCCGACAGCACCGTCCTGACGGACAAGCACGGCCAGCGGGTGCGCATCATCTTCAACGGCGCTCTGGCCGCCAAGGAGCCGCTCCTGGCCAAGATGGCCATGAACTGCGGCATCGCGGCCAGCATCCTGGGCGCATCCACCCGCAGCGTGGGCGACAAGGCCTATGGCTACATGCTGCTGGAGATTCCCGGCGGCCCCACGGAGCTGGCCACCGCCGTCAACTTCCTGCGCAAGACCCCCGATGTGTCCGTGCAGGTGGAGGTTGATTACGGCGCCACCGGCGCCCAGGTCCCTGCAGAGGAGGCTGACGCATGAATTTCGCCAACGCATTCACCCCGGAAAAGCTGCAGGAAGCCTGGGAAATCTTCTGCTCCGACTTTCCCCTGGCCCTGTGGGATACGCTGTATGTGACCATCCTGTCCACGCTGTTCGCCATTGTCATCGGCATGCCCCTTGGCATGATCCTGGTGGCGGGCGAGCCGGGCGGCATCCGTCCCCTGCCCCGGATGCTGATGAAGGCCCTGAACGTCATCATCAACCTCCTGCGCTCCATCCCCTTCCTGATCCTGATCGTCATGGTCATCCCCCTGACGCGCATGATCGTGGGTACCTCCGTGGGTACGGTGGCCTCCATCGTGCCGCTGGTGGTGGCGGCGTTCCCCTTTGTGGCCCGCCTGGTGGAGGGCAGCCTGCGGGAGGTCAGCCCCAACATCATTGAGACGGCCCAGTCCATGGGCGCAACACCCCTGCAGATTCTCCTGCACGTGATGCTGCCCGAGGCCGTGCCCTCGCTGATCAACAACTTCACCCTGGCCATCACCACCATCATGGGCTATACCGCCATGAGCGGCGCCATCGGCGGCGGCGGCCTGGGCAAGATCGCCATCATGATCGGCTACAACCGCTACAAGTACGCGGTATTGTATCTGGCGGTGATTGTGCTGGTGATTCTGGTGCAGATTTTCCAGAGCATCGGCACCCGCCTGGCCATCCGCTGCGACAAGCGGCTGAAGAAGTAATCTCCTGCGCCCATGGAGCCGGGCTTCCGCTCCATGGGCGTATTGTTCATGGAAAGGCGGTGACATGTTTCATGCAGCCATGGCTGATGAGACGCAATCCCCGAGGTAACAACCCGGCGCGGCGCGACAGCGGAGCGCGCCGGAGTCCATGAAGCCCGCTGTCATGCCGCGCCGTATCAAAGGCATCAACGCACTTTGAAAGGAGCAGCAAGCATGAACGCATCCCAATGGAAGCAAGCCTGGCTTCAGGAGGAAGCCATCGCCCATATGAAGGGCTGGGACTTCTCCCACCTGCACGGCCGCTACACCGAGGAGGAGAACCTCCCCTGGGACTACGAGGCCATCGTGCGCAGCCATCTCACCCCGGACAAGGCCCTTCTGGACATGGGCACCGGCGGCGGAGAATTCCTGCTGACCCTGGGGCATCCCCCCGCCATGACCACCGTCACCGAGGGCTATCCCCCAAACGCCGCGCTGTGCCGGGAGCGGCTCTCGCCCCTGGGCATCCAGGTGGTGGAGGCGGACGGCGAGGATCCCCTGCCCCTGCCGGACAACGCCTTTGACCTGGTCATCAACCGGCATGAGTCCTACCTGCTCCCGGAGCTGTGGCGGGTGCTGAAGCCCGGCGGGCTGTTCATCACCCAGCAGGTGGGCGAGGACAACGACCGCGAGCTGGCGGAGCTGCTGCTCCCCGGTACGGAAAAGCCCTTTCCCGGGCTCAACGCTGCCGGGCAGGCCCGGCGGTTCCGGGACGCGGGCTTCACCGTGCTGCGCAGCGAGGAAGCCTTCCGGCCCATCCGCTTCTTCGACGTGGGGGCGCTGGTGTGGTTCGCCCGGGTGATCCCCTGGGAATTCCCGTGCTTCTCGGTGGAAGCCTGCTTTGGCCGCCTGCTGGAGGCCCAGCGCCGCCTGGAGGCGGAGGGCGAAATCCGCGGCATGACCCATCGCTTCCTGCTGGTTGCCCTCAAATAAACAGCGCGCCGCCATGGCTTCGTACCACGGCGGCGTTGTGCGTTGTCACAGCCTGTCGTCGTAAAGGTGATGCTCCACGTAGTCCTCCTGGCGGTTGCGTACCAGCAGCGCGCCCCCCAGGGTCAGGAACGCCCCGGCGGTCATCAGCGGCACCCAGTCCATGACCGCCCCGGCCGCCTGCACCGACACCGCCGCCAGCGCCAGCGTGGCCAGCAGCCCCCGGTGATCCCGCCGCCACTTTTTCCGCCAGAACTGCTGCTGCTCGTGCAGGAGGAAGGGCGTCTCCCGCATGACCGACCTCAGCGTCTCCTCCGCCCGGGATGGCAGCTGCTCCGGGGGAATGCGCTCGCCCGCCAGCAAATCGTTGATGCTCACGCCGTAGCGCCGGGACAGGAGCAGCAGCATCTCCACCGGGGGCAGATAGGTGCCTGTCTCCCACCGGGAGACCGTCTTGCCCGTGACCCCCAGCTCCTCGCCCAGCTGCGCCTGGGTCAGCCCCTGCTCCCGCCGCAGTGCCTGCAGAAAGCTGCCAATCTTCACCATGTCCATGCAATCCATCCTCCCTTGCTGCCGCCATGGTAGCACGCGGCCCGCTCCGCTGTCCACCCCATAAACAGCGAATCCATGAAATGCCGACTTTTTCTGCCAGGCAGGCTGTTCCCCTTCACAAACCGGGCCGGGTGTGCTATCCTTGTCGGGTACGATTTTCTTCGCGGAGGTGACCGGCATGGAAGGCCGATTTGTACTCAAAGCACCCTACGCACCCAGCGGCGATCAGCCGGAAGCCATCGCCGCCCTGGCCGGCGGCGTAAAGCGCGGGCTGCAGAAGCAGGTGCTGCTGGGCGTCACCGGCTCCGGCAAGACCTTCACCATGGCCTCGGTGATCGAGAAGGTGCAGAAGCCCACCCTGGTCATTGCCCACAACAAGACCCTGGCCGCCCAGCTCTGCTCGGAGCTGAAGGCCTTCTTCCCGGACAGCCGGGTGGAATATTTCGTCTCCTACTACGACTATTATCAGCCGGAGGCCTACATCGCCTCCTCCGACACCTACATTGAGAAGGACGCCTCCATCAACGAGGAGATCGACCGCATGCGCCACTCCGCTACCGCCGCCCTGAGGGAGCGCAGGGACGTGATCATCGTCGCGTCGGTGAGCTGCATCTACTCCATGGGCGACCCCAGCGAGTACGAGGGCCAGATGATCTCCCTGCGGCCGGGCATGCCCATCGGCCGGGACAAGCTGCTGCGCATGCTCATCGACATCCAGTACGAGCGCAACGATATTGAGTTCGACCGGGGCACCTTCCGCGTGCGGGGGGACGTGGTGGAGATCATCCCCGCCGGGGAGCATGAGCACGCCCTGCGCATCGAGTTCTTCGGGGATGAGATCGACCGCATCAGCGAAATTGAGGCCGTCAGCGGGCATGTGCTGTCCACGCTGAGCCACGCCAGCATTTTCCCCGCCACCCACTACGCCACGGACAAGACCCACCTGGAGGAAAACATCGCCGTCATCGAGCGGGATCTGCAGGAGCGCATCGCCCAGTTCGAGCATGATGGCAAGCTCCTGGAGGCCCAGCGCATCGCCCAGCGCACCAACTACGATATTGAGATGATCCGGGAGATCGGCTACTGCCAGGGCATCGAGAACTACTCCCGCTACTTTGACGGCCGCAAGCCCGGCGACGCCCCCTATTCCCTCCTGGACTACTTCCCCAAGGACTTTCTCTGCTTCATTGACGAAAGCCACGTCACCGTGCCGCAGATTCGCGCCATGTACAACGGCGACCGCGCCCGCAAGGACACCCTGGTGGAGTACGGCTTCCGCCTGCCCTCGGCCTACGACAACCGGCCCCTGCTGTTCGAGGAATTCGAGCAGCGGATTCATCAGACCATCTTCGTTTCCGCCACCCCCGGCCCCTACGAAACGGCCCTGAGCGAGCAAACGGTGGAGCAGATTATCCGCCCCACGGGCCTGCTGGATCCGGAGATCATCGTGCGCAAGGCCACCGGCCAGGTGGACGACCTGGTGGCGGAGATCCGCCGCACCACCGCCAAGGGCAACCGCGTGCTGGTCACCACGCTGACCAAGGTCATGGCCGAGAGCCTCACCGACTACCTCAAGGGCATGGAGATTCGCGTGCGCTACCTGCACAGCGACGTGCAGACCATGGAGCGCATGGAGCTGATCCGCGACCTGCGCCTGGGCGAGTACGATGTGCTGGTGGGCATCAACCTGCTGCGGGAGGGTCTCGACCTGCCGGAGGTATCGCTGGTGGCCATTCTGGACGCGGACAAGGAGGGCTTCCTGCGCAGCGAGACCTCCCTGGTGCAGACCATCGGCCGCGCCGCCCGCAATGTGGATGGCCGGGTGGTCATGTACGCGGATGTGATGACGGACAGCATGATGCGCGCCATCACCGAGACCAACCGCCGCCGCGCCCTGCAGCAGGAATACAACCGGGTTCACGGCATCACGCCGGAGAGCGTGCGCAACGCCATCCGCGACGTGCTGGAGATCACCAAACAGGTGGAGGCCGCCGCACCCGGCAGGCTCAGCGAGGACGAGCGCGCCGCCCTCCTGCGCCAGCTGGAGGACGAAATGCTCACTGCCGCCAAGGAGCTGGAGTTCGAGAAGGCCGCCAAGCTCCGCGACCAGCTGCTGGCCCTGCGGGGCGAAGCGCCCGTCAAGCCCGACGTGCAGAAGAAGCGCCGCCGCACCCGGGAGAGCACACGCCACCATTGACACGCCCGGCCCGCTGACGGTATAATGAAGCGCAACCCTTTTTCCCTGACGATGCAAGAAAGCGAGATTTGCGATGATGAAGAAACCCAGCCGCCTCCATTGGCTGCTTCCCCTGCTCTTCGCCCTGCCCGTGGTCGCCGCGGGCGCCGTGGCCCTGTCCCTGTACGGGCCGAAGCTGTACAACCTGGTGATGATTGCACTGAAGCTGGTGGTGATCGCATGAAAAAGCTGCTTCCGGGCAAGCTGGCCCATACCCTGGCCATCCTGTTGACCCTTCTGATGACGCTGACCCTTTTCGCCGCGCCCCTGGCCTGGCAGGGCGTTCGCCTGCTGACGGACGAAAAGCTGCATGAGAGCGTCGCCCTTGACTCCGATGTGACCGACGCGCAGATGGTGCGCATCACCAACATGGTGGAGGATCTGGCCCAGGAGCATTCCTTCGACCCGGCGACGGTGCTGGCGCTGGTGACTCCCGAGGCCGTGCGCGCCTACAACGTGGAGGTCATCCAGTGGTGGATGGGGCTAATGCAGCCCGATCCGGAGCTTTCCGCGCCCGAGTGGGATGCGTTGGCCATCCAGGAGGCTGTGCGGGCCGATCCCCTGTTCCAGGAGGCCGTGACCCCCACCCTGCGCCGGGCCACCGCCCGGGACAAGGTGGCCTATCCCATCGCGGAGACCATTCAGTCCACCGTGCTGCCCATCCGGGATAAGCTGGTGACCCTGGCCATGCCCAAGGCGCTGGAGAAGGTTGACCTGCCCGGGCTGCTCGCCCTGGCGGACAAGCTGCCCCTGGCGCTCACAGGCGCATCCGCCGTGCTGGCGCTGCTGGTGCTGGGCCTGATGCACCGCCGGCTGTGCAAGGGCGGCATGTACATCGGCAGCGCCCTTTCCGCCGCAGGGCTGCTGACGCTGGCGGCCATGGGCCTTGTGATGCTGCTCAACCCCTGCGGCATGATCGCCCAGGCATCGTCCATGCTGGCGATGCAGGCCGGGCTGCTGCTGAAGAAGCTGGCGCTGCCGCTGCTGATCCTTTCCGTGGCGGAGCTGGTTGCCGGGCTTGCGCTCATCGGGGTGCATCAGCGGCGCATGACCCGCCTGGCCACCCGGGGCCTCGAGGCATGAGCAGGCTGCGCATCACCGAGTATACGGCTGCATCCGATAAGCTGACCGAATCCCTGACCCTGGCCGTTGTGACGGATCTGCACAACGGCCCCTTTGACGCGGCGCTGCCGCATATGCAGGGGGTGGACGGCATCCTGATCGTGGGCGACCTGGTGAACAGGCATCGCCCCGGCTATCGGCATGCGCTGGATTTCCTCCATCAGGCCCCGGACGTCGCTCCGGTGTTTTACAGCATCGGCAACCATGAGTGGAAGTTCCCCCAGCGGGAGGAATACTGGGCGCAGGTGCTGAAGAGCCCTGTCACCGTGCTGGACAACACCTTCGTGCCCTTCCGCGGGCTGATGCTGGGAGGCTTCTCCTCCGCCAGGCAGCCTGATCCAACCTTCCTGGCGGACTTCGCCGCCCAGGACGGCTTCAGGCTCCTGATGTGCCACCATCCGGAGTATTACAAACGGTATGTGGCGGACCTGGACATTGACCTGACGTTGGCCGGGCACGCCCATGGCGGCCAGGTACAGCTGTGGGGGCGGGGGCTGTATGCCCCGGGACAGGGGCTGCTGCCGCGCCTGACCCATGGCTTTTATGATGGGAAGCGGCTGCTGGTGAGCCGCGGCATGACCAACTCCACCTGGGCTCCCCGCATTGGCAACCCCTGCGAAATGATCCTTCTGCACCTGATGAAAGCATAAGCACCGGAGGCGTAATTTTCGATGGCTGAACAGCTGCACGACATCCTGCGCAAGGCGGGCCGGATGATGCTGGACTACCAGCACCCGCAGGTTTATGACAAGGGCAGGCACGCGGACTTTGTCACCGAGGCGGACATTGCCGTCCAGGCGTACCTGCTGGAGGCCCTGGCCGGGGCCTACCCCACGGCCCGGTTCTTCGCTGAGGAAAAGAGGGACAACGTCCTCACGGACGAGCTGACCTTCATCATTGATCCCATTGACGGCACCACCAATTACTTCCGTCACCGCCGCTGCTCCATGATCTCCGTGGGCGCGGTGGAGAACCGCCGCACCGTGTTCGGCGCGCTCTACGACCCCTACCTGGACGAGCTGTACACCGCCGAGCGTGGCAAGGGCGCCTGGTGCAACGGCCAGCGGCTGCACGTCACCGACGCGCCCCTGGACAGCGCGCTGGTGAGCTTCGGCACGGCCCCCTATTATGAGGAGCTGTTCAGCCTCACCACCCGGACGCTGGGCTCGCTGCTGCCCCGGGTGACGGACGTGCGCCGCACCGGCTCCGCCTGTGTGGATCTGTGCGACGTGGCCTCCGGCCGCAGCGACGCCATGGTGGAATGGCGGCTCCAGCCCTGGGACTACTGCGCGGGCAGCCTGCTGATTGATGAGGCGGGCGGGCGCTGCGGCAGCATCCTGGGGGGCGAGGTGACCCATGGGCAGCCCATGCCCTTCATGGCGGGCAACCCCCGGGTCTTTGAGCCGCTGCAGCAGCTTCTCCAGCAGCTGCACCGCGAGGAGGAAGCCGCACGGGCATAATACCCAGGCAGACAAGGGCCGTATCGGATGCAAGCGATACGGCCTTTTTGCATGAAACCGACCAAAGTCGGTCATGAAGGAAGGCATTCCCATCGCAGCAGCAGGGCGCACCCTGCGCAGCCTTCCCTCCCCTGTCACGGAGCGGGTGACGGAGCCAGTCCTGCTGTGCAGTCCACCGCCATGACGCCTGCATCGTACAACCGACTCTGGTCGGTTTTGTGGGAATCAAAAAGACCGCACCGCCACAGTTCCGCGGCGCGGTCTTTTCATTCATCCCTGCCTGATCCATTCCTCCCAGGCGTCCGGGGCGTAGCCCACGGTCACCTTGCTGCCGTTGCGCAGGATGGGTGACTTCAGCAGCCAGGGGGTCTCCAGAATGGCCGGGAGCAGCAGGCTGTCCTGGTTGTAGTAGCAGGCGGGATGCTCCCTGACCTTCTTGTCCTCCCGGTCGATCAGGTTTTGCAATCCCCCTGCCCGGGCCATGACCTGCACCTCACGCTCGCCCAGCTTGTGCTTCTTCAGGTCCATCACCTGCACATTGATCCGCCGTTCCTTGAAGAACCGTTCCGCCTTCTGCACGTCGAAGTTCTTCTTGCTCACATACATCTGAATGTTCATCAGCCATTCCTCCTGCGCACGTCGTCGCCCATGAAGCGCAGCAGCTTGCACTGCCGGCTGTCCAGCAGGCGGGAGGCAATGCGCTCGGTGTAGCGCTCCCGCAGCTCCCTGGGGGTCAGGTTGGTGGAGAACACCGTGCCCTTGCCGCGAATCTGCCGCTCGTTGATCAGGTTGAACAGCTGCACGATGGTGATGTTCTCCATCAGCGGCTCGCTGCCCAGGTCGTCGATCATCAGCACGTCGGTGTCCATGAGGCTGTCCATATCCTCGGTGTGCCCGCCGGTAAAGTAGGCCTTCCGCGCCGTGTCCAGGAAGCGGTACGCGCTGACCAGCAGCACGTTGAAGCCCCGATCCAGCAGCCGCTTGGCCATGGCGTGCATCAGGAAGGTCTTGCCCAGGCCGCTCTGGCCGGTGAGCAGCAGGTCGCTGGTGGCGGCATGGGGATAGCCGTCCGCCCAGGCCCGGCACTCGTCCCGGTAGATGGTCATCATCTCCCGCTGGGTGAAGGGCTGCCCCTCCATGGGCTTGTCCGGGAAAACCATGGGGTCGAAGGTCTCGAAGGACTGCTCCCCCCGCTCGCTGAGGCCCACCTGCTTATACAGCCGGGTATAGAAGGCCGTGCGCATGCACTCGCACATTTCCCGCACCGGCTCGCCGCAGTAGCCGGTGTCGCGGCACCTGCGGCAGCGGTAGATGGGCTCCAGATAGTCCTCCGGGTAGCCGTGCTGCCGGAGCAGCTCCCGCACCCGTCGGTTGGTCACCTCCATGCGGACGGACACATCCTCCGCCCGTCCCGCCCCGTCCAGGATGCTCCGCAAGCCGGAGAAGATCATGTTCTCCCGGTCGCTGAGCAGCCGGGCGATTTCCGGGCAGGCCGCGATGACCTCCTGCCTCCGGCGGTCCTCCTCCTGGGCGTTGCGCAGCCGCAGCTGCTCGTATTCCGCCTGCAGCTGGCGCAGAATGGCGTTACGCATCGTCCTTCATCTCCTTCAGCCGCTCCAGCATCCATGCCGGGAGCTCGTCGGTGTCCTCATAATCCCGCTGGGTGTACTGCTGCTCCCGCACGGTCTTGACGGGCCGGGCAGGAGCGGATGCTGCAGCCTGCGTGGCTGCGTGCTGCTGCTTCCACTGCTCGTGATCGGCGGCAACGGCTTCGGGGGTGTCGATATGCTTTTCCGCAAAGCCCTCCAGCAGCTTGTCCAGGTAGGCCATGGGCTTGTCCGCCTTGGCGGCGTAGGCAGCCGTGGCGACAATCATATCCTCGCCGAAGCCCCACTGCTCCGTCCAGCGGCTCAGCAGCGCGCGATCCGCGGCGGCGGGACGGTCGTTCTTCCCCCACAGCTCATACAGATGGGCAATGAACTGGTTCTGCCGGTTGACCCTGTCCATGTAGGCGCGCACATCCTGCTCCGTTTTCAGGCCCAGGCGCTGCCATGCCTCCAGGTAGCTCATCACCTGCTCGAAGGGCTGGCCCCGCCCGGCGCACTCGCTGCCCGCCAGGAGAATCACCGTCTCCGGGTACATCTCCCGCATGCGGGCGTACAGGGTCTTGGTCTGCTCATTCACGGTCAGGGCAGGATTGTTGAACTGGGCAATCAGCTTCTTCAGCGGCGCAATGGCGTCCCGGCTGCGCTGACGGGTCTGGCGCAGGGCCGTGCCGGAGGCCGCGTCCTGCTCCCGGTAGCGGTTGAGGATGCCGTCCAGGTACTTGAAGCTGGGCTTGCCACCGGTGGTATCGGCGCAGGCCTCCAGCACGGCGTCCGGCTTGAAGCCCCAGTCCTTCACCCACTTGCGGTACAGGTTCAGCTCGTCCACCGTGGGGTTGCGGTACTGGCCCATGCGCTGCAGCACCGCCTTGCCGCCCCTCAGGATGTCCTTCTCCAGCTGCAGGTAGGCCCTTGCGTCCTCCGCCGTGGCCACGCCCTGCTCCGCCAGCTCCACCGCCAGCTTCTGGGCGGACTTGAAGGTGAAGTTCGGCCCCCTGGTATCGGCCATATGCTCAAGGAGGGCAATGACCACCTCCTGGGGCAGACCCATATCCTCCACCCACTCGTAGCAGAGCTGGATCTCCTTCCCGTGGAGCTGGCGCTGGTTGCCAAAGACGCCGTAGAGCGCCTCGGAGAATGCCTCGTAGGCGGGGTCGGTCTGGGAGGCCACGCCGGAGAACATCAGCTGCTTGACGTTGATGTAGCGATACGCCGGGGGATGGTCGCTGATACGCTGCACCAGGCCCTTGCGCTCCCAGTAGCGGTAGGCGCTCTGCACCTCCTCCTCGGTCATGCCCAGCTCCCGGCTCAGGCGGGTCATGTCCATGTCCGCCTGGGGATGGCAGCACTGGGTCAGGCCGTAGAGGTACACCTTGACATAATCGCCTTTGGCTGCGGGCAGGTACTCCAGGATAAACTGGTTGTCCACCGGCGTTACGTCAAAAACGGCGTAGCGCTCATCAAACCCGAACATGCCCACTGCAGCCTCAGCCTCCTTTTGTGTGTCTGCTATTATACCACACTGCCCGCTGTCGCGTAAAGCACCAAAGAACGCCGCAATTTATATAGAAAGACCGTCTTTCCTGCCATTCTGACGATTGACTTATTTAATATGTAGGACTACAATACGGAACTGATTCCGATTCACGATCGTCCCCCCTGGGAAGGTCTTCCGGGCGGGGCGTGCATGGGAAAGAGGAGGTCGCGTATGTTTTTCATTCTCTTCGGCCTGTGGCTGCTGCTCAACGGCCAGTGGACCCTGGAGATCGCCATCGTGGGCGTGGTGATCTGCGGGCTCCTGTATGCGTTTCTATGCGCCTTTATGGGGTACTCCCCCCGCAGGGAGTGGGCCATCTTCCGGCGCATCCCCCGCATTGTGGGCTATGGCCTGTACCTGGTGAAGGAGGTTATCAAGGCTGCCTGCGCCACCATCCGGCTGATCTGGTCACCGAAGCTGGTGACCCAGCCGGAGGTCACCTCCTTCCACACCAAGCTGCGCACGGACGCGGGCAAGGTGGTGCTGGCCAACTCCATCACCATGACGCCGGGCACCATCACCGTGGACGTAAGGGACGACCTGTTCCTGATCCACTGCCTGGACGACTCCTTCGACGTGGGCCAGGAGGGCTTTGACATGGAGGAGCGCGTGATGCATCTGGAAGGAGGCCGCCGCCATGCTTGAGGCTACCATGACCATGTACAACATCGCCCTGGGCATCATGGGCGTGCTGCTTTTGTGCTGCCTGGTGCGGGCCATTATGGGCCCCCGCATCGCCGACCGGATCATCGCCATCAACATGATGGGCACCCTGGTGGTGATGATCATCTGCATCCTGTCCTATGTGATGCACGAGGGATACCTGGTGGACATCGCGCTGATCTACGTGATGCTGTCCTTCCTGGCAGTGGTGCTGCTGACGAAGGTTTATATGGGCGTGTACCGCGAGAAGCATCGCCGGGAAGAGGAGGCCAGGAAGCATGCTTGATACGATCCGTTTCATTCTTTCCACCGTGCTGACCATCGGTGGGCTGTTCGTGCTGGTGTCCGGCGTTCTGGGTATTTTCCGCTTCAAAAACTCCCTGAGCCGCATCCATGCAGCCGCGCTGTTTGACACCCTGGGCATCCTGCTGATGCTCACGGGCGTGATGATCGCCACGGGCTGGACCATCGCCACGGGGAAGATGATCCTGGTGATCTGCATTCTGTGGATGACCAGCCCCGTGTCCTCCCACCTGATCGGGCGGATGGAAATCACCATCAACGACGAATTGGAGAAGGACATGACCGTCATCGACCTTCAGACCGTCCAGAAGGAAAAGGAGGGCGACTGAGATGGCATTCCTGAACATCATCCTGCTGGCCTTTGTGATTGTGTGCGCGGTGTCCGTGTCCATGACGAAGAACCTGCTCACCTCCCTGGTCATCTTCATGAGCCAGAGCCTGGCCATGTCCATCATCTGGATTCTGCTGGAATCCCCCGACCTGGCCATTACCGAAGCCGCTGTGGGCGCGGGCATCACCAGCCTGCTCCTGTTCGTGACGCTGAAGAAGATTCACGCCATTGACCAGCAGAAGGGAGACGAGCGCCATGGCACGGATCAGGAATGATTATGACAACAGCTGGTTTCCCCGGCTGATGCGCTGGCTGAAGGGCGGCAGCGACGAGCTGGACCGGGAGCTGCAGGAGGAGCTGGTGGACCAGACCCGCGGCTACACCCGGGCGCACATCGACAGCCTGGCCCAGGAGCGGGAAAACCGCCTCCAGGACCGCCTCCAGCAGCAGCTGGAAAACGAGCAGTCCATGTATGAGCATGTGCGCCAGTGGAGCCGCACCAAGGGCGCCCGCCTGGTCAACTGGTGCTACCGCATCCTGGCGGTGGTGATCTGCGTGTCCATCATCTGGGTGCTGCTGACCACCGCCTCCTACCTGCCCCCCTTCGGTAACCCCAATAACCCCGTCAACAACGAGGTCAGCCAGCGCTACATCGAGCAGGGCATGCAGGAGACCGGCGCGGTGAACATCGTCGCCGGCATGATCCTGGACTACCGTGCCTTCGATACCCTGGGCGAGAGCAACGTGCTGTTTGTGGCGGCCTGCTCGGTGATCATCCTCCTGCGCATCACCTCCGGCAAGGACGGCAAGCCCTCCCGGGAGCAGCTGGAGTCCGAGGCCTACGACCGCATGTACGAGCCCAAGAACGACATGATCCTCCAGCACGTGGCCTCCTTCCTGGTGCCGGTGATCCTGCTCTTCGGCATCTACGTCATCCTCAACGGCCACATCTCCCCCGGCGGCGGCTTCTCCGGCGGCGCCATCATGGGCGCGGGCCTGATCCTGTACCTGAACGCCTTCGGCTTCCAGAAGACGGAGCGGTTCTTCACCTTCAAGACCTTCAAGGTGGTCAGCCTGTGCGCGCTGTCCTTCTATGCGCTGAGCAAGGCCTACTCCTTCTTCACCGGCGCCAATCATCTGCATTCCATCATCACCCCCGGCGTGCCTGGCAGGATCTTCTCCGCCGGCCTCATCCCCTATCTGAACATCGCCGTGGGTCTGGTGGTCTGCTGCACGATGTATGCCTTCTATACCCTGTTCCGGAAGGGAGATATGTGACATGAACGCCCTGACGAATTATGAGGAATTGGCGGCCATGATCCTCTTCGGCATCGGCTTTACCACGCTGCTGCTGCACAAGAACATGATCAAGAAGATCATCGGCTTCTCCATCATGGACAGCGCCGTGTACCTGTTCCTGGCGGCCAAGGGCTATATCAACGGCCGGGTGGCCCCCATTGTGGTGGACGGCGTGCAGAGCATGGAAGCCTACATCAACCCCATTCCCGCGGGCCTGGTGCTGACGGGCATCGTGGTCAGCGTGTCCGTCACCGCGCTGATGCTGGCCCTGACCGTCCGGCTCTACCGGCGGTATCACAGCCTGGACATTGACGAAATCACCGCGCAGATGCGCAGGGAGGAGGAAGGCTGATGGCACTTTGGCAGAACATTCCCTTCTTCTGTATTCTCCTGCCCCTGGGCTCCGCCGCCATGACCAGCGTGCTCAAGCCGAAGCTGGCCCGGCGCTGGACCTTCATCGTCCTGTGCCTGCTGGTGACCCTGTCCGCCGTGCTGACGGCCATCATGTCCCGCTACGGGCAGAGCTACACCTTCATGATGGGCCACTATCCCGCCCCTTGGGGCAATGAGATCCGCGCGGGCCTGCTGGAGGCCCTCACCGCGCTGATGTTCAACATCATCATGCTCCTGTCCCTCATGGGCGGCCTGAAGAAGGTGGACGACCACATCGCCCACGACAAGCAGAGCCTGTACTACGTCATGCTCCTGCTGCTCACCGCCGCGCTGATGGCCCAGGTGTACACCAACGACATCTTCACCGCCTACGTGTTCCTGGAGATCATGACCATCTCGGCCTGCGCGCTGATCGCCGCCCGCACCAAGGGCCGGACGCTGGTGGCCGCCACCCGCTACATGATTATGAACCTGCTGGGCTCGGGCCTGTTCCTGCTGGGCATCATCCTGCTCTACGACCTGACCGGCCACCTGCTGATGAGCAACATCAAGGAGGCCGTGGCCCAGCTGCACGCCTCCGGCGAATACCAGATGCCCCTGACCGTGGTGGTGGCGCTGATCTCCATCGGCCTGAGCATCAAGAGCGCGCTGTTCCCCTTCCACACCTGGGTACCGGACGCCTACGGCTACACCACCCCCACCTCCTCGGCGGTGCTGTCCTCCCTGGTGAGCAAGGGCTACATCTTCCTGCTGATCAAGATCATGTACCGGGTCATCGGCCTGGACGTGATCGTCTCCACCCGCCTGCCCAACGTGCTGTTCGTCTTTGCGCTGCTGGGCATGATTATGGGCTCCCTCTCCGCCATCCGCCAGACCGACATCCGCCGGATGATCGCCTACTCCTCTGTGGCGCAGATCGGCTATGTGTACATGGGCATCGGCCTGGGCACGGAGGCGGGCATGACGGCCGCGGTGTTCCACATTTTCAGCCACGCCATGTGCAAGAGCATGCTGTTCCTGGCGGCGGGCGGACTGTCCGACGCCTCCGGCAACAGCAAGCGCTTCCATGACCTGCAGGGCGCGGGCTACCGCAGCCCCATCGCAGGCGTGGCCTTCACCGTGGGCGCGCTGTCCATGATCGGCTTCCCCTTCATCGGCGGCTTCAACAGCAAGCTGTACTTCGCCATGGCGGCGGTGAACGCCGGCGGGACGCAAATGCTGCTGGTGCTGGCGGCGCTGGTGGTCTCCACCTGGCTGAACACCCTGTACTTCATGAAAACCGTCATCACCATCTACCGCCAGCCCCGCCCCGGCGTCACCTATCCCGTGGAGAAGGGGCAGCGCGGCTTCTGCTTCAACGCGTCGCTCCTGTGCTTCACGGCAGCCAACCTTTGCCTGGGCATCTTCGCCCATGTGATCACGGACGCCATCACCAGGGGCCTGGCCATCTTCGGCTGATCCCCTGGGATACCCACGCAATCCACACCGCTGGAGGGATACACCATGATCGGTTCCTGGTATCTGCTGGCGCCCATCCTGCTGCCGGTGCTGGCCGGGCTGGCGGTGGGCTTTATGCCCGCCTTCGCCTCCGCCAGGCTGCGCAGCCGCTTCACCCTGGGCGCGCTGCTCCTGTGCTGCCTGTCGCTGATCCCCGTGCTGACGGCCCCGGATATGACCCTGCGCCTGTTCACCCTGTCCGACACCCTGCCCGTTTTCCTGCACACGGACGCGGCGGGCAAGTTCTTCGCGGCGGTCATGTGCCTGGTGTGGGCCGTCGCGGGCGCGTACTCCTTTGAGTACATGGACCACGAGGGCCACGGCCAGCGCTACTACGCCTTCTACCTGATGACCCAGGGCGTGCTGATGGCGCTGTGCTTCGCCGGAAGCATCATCACCTACTACATGTTCTACGAGGCCATGACCCTGCTGACCTTCCCCATGGTGCTGCACACCGGGCGCAAGGACGCGGTGGCCGCGGGCCTCAAGTACCTGATCTACTCCATCCTGGGCGCGTCGCTGGTGCTGCTTGGCGTGTTCGTCCTGAACAGCTATGTGATCAGCTTCTCCTTCGTCCCCGGCGGCGTGCTGAACATGGAGAAGGTCGCCGGGCACGAGAGCGTCGTGCTGACCACGGTGCTGCTGATGCTCCTGGGCTTCGGCGCGAAGGCGGGCCTGTTCCCGCTCCACGGCTGGCTGCCCACGGCCCATCCCGCAGCCCCCTCCCCGGCCAGCGCGGTGCTCTCCGGCGTGATCACCAAGGCGGGCGTGCTGGGCGTTATGCGGCTGATCTACTGCTTCGTGGGCGCAGACTTCCTGCGGGGCACCTGGGTGCAGACGGCCTTCATGGCGCTGACGCTGTTCACGGTGTTCACGGGCTCGCTCCTGGCCTACCAGGAGCAGATGCTGAAAAAGCGTCTCGCCTATTCCTCCGTCAGCCAGGTCAGCTATGTGCTCTTCGGCCTGTCCACGCTGCATCCGGTGGGCGTGGTGGGCGCGCTTTTGCACGTGGCCTGCCACGCGCTGGTGAAGGACACGCTGTTCATGTCCGCCGGCGCCATCATCCTCAAGACCCGCAAGACCCGCGTGGACGAGCTGGACGGCATTGGCAAGCAGATGCCCGTGACCATGTGGTGCTTCGCCCTGGCCAGCGTGGGCCTGGTGGGCATCCCGCCCTGCCTGGGCTTTGTGAGCAAGTGGTACCTGGCCCAGGGCGCGCTGGATATGACCGGCGTGGTGACCTGGCTGAACTACCTGGGCCCGGCGGTGCTGCTGGTCTCCGCCCTGCTGACGGCGGGGTACCTGTTCCCCATCATCATCCATGCCTTCTTCCCCGGGGCGGACGTGGCGGGCAATCCCCGCGCCTATGCCAAGTGCGAGCCCAGCTGGCGGATGCTGATCCCCCTGGTGGCGCTGACGGCGCTGTCGGTTGTGCTGGGCATGTTCCCGCAAATGCTGACCGGGCCGCTGAGCGCGCTGGTCTCGGCGCTGATGTGAGAAAGGAGGAAGCGCGATGCTGATTTTCCTGACCCTGCTTGTGCCGCTTCTGGGCGGGCTGCTTTTGCCGCTGTTCCATTTCCGCACGGTGAAGAGCCGGGGCATCTACGTGGAGGCGGTGGTGATCGCCACGTCGCTGCTGGTATTGTCGCTGCTGCTAACCCGCACTGACCGGCTCTACACCCTGATGAGCCTGGGCGTTGGCACCCAGCTGAACCTGGTGTTCCGCCTGGACGGCATGAGCTGCGTGTTTGCCGGGCTGGTGGCGTTCCTGTGGCCCCTGGCCTCCCTCTACGGCTTTGAGTACATGACCCACGAGGAACGGCCCGACGCCTTCTTCGCCTTCTACACCATGACCTATGGCATCACCCTGGCCATCGCCATGGCGGCCAACCTGTTCACCCTCTACGTTTTCTACGAGTGCCTGACCCTGATTACCCTGCCCCTGGTCACCCACAAGCAGGACGCGGCCTCCATCCGCGCGGGCCGCAAGTACCTGTACTTCTCCATGAGTGGCGCGGCCATGGCCTTTGTGGCGCTGGTGTTCTCGCTGATGTACGGCACGGGGGCGGACTTCACCCTGGGCGGCATCCTGGATCCGGAGAAGCTCGCCGGGCATGAGAAGCTGCTGCGGGGCGTGTTCCTGCTGGCGTTCATCGGCTTCGGCACGAAGGCTGCGGTGTTCCCCATGTATGCCTGGCTGCCCTCGGCCTCCGTGGCCCCCACGCCCGTCACCGCCCTGCTGCACGCCGTGGCAGTGGTCAACGCAGGCGCGTATGCGGTGCTGCGCAGCATCTACTACGTGTTCGGTGCGGAGTTCCTGTCCGGCTCCGTGGTGCAGCTGGTGGTGCTGGGGCTGAGCTGCTTCACCATTCTCTTCGGCTCCACCATGGCCCTCAAGGAGCAGCACTTCAAGCGCCGCCTGGCCTATTCCACCATCTCCAACCTGAGCTACATGCTCATGGGCGC
>JBJEUJ010000009.1:0-4240 GCA_051883775.1 Aristaeellaceae bacterium
GCTGAACATGGTGCGGATCAGCTTCTCCAGGCCGCTCAGGCCCGCGTAATAGCCATGGCTGTTGTCCAGCACCGCATCGGCGGCGCTGCGGTAGACGTCAATGCGCTCGTGATACAGCCGCTCCACCTCGCCCAGGCCCTTCTTGGCCAGCAAAGGCCGGCGATCCAGCTTGATGTCGGACATGATGTCCTCAAGCGGCCGGTCAATCAGCACAATGATGCCGTGATTGCGCATGATGGCCCGGTTGATGTCCCGCATGACGGTGCCGCCGCCGGTGGATACAATGGAGGGCGTCTCCCGCGTCAGCTGGATGAGCACGTTGGTCTCCGCCGTACGGAAGGCCTGCTCGCCATAGCGCTCGAAGATCTCGGTCACCGCGCAGCCCAGCCCCTGGGTGATCCGCTGATCCATGTCCACATAGGGGATGCGCAGATTGCCCGCCACCCGGCGGCCCAGGCTGGTCTTGCCGCTGCCCGGCATGCCAATGATGAAGATGTGCCGGTCGATCATACGCCCGCCTCCTTCAGCAGGCGCTCCTGCTCGCCGCGGCTCAGCGCCATGATGCAGGTATACAGCGCGCGCACATCCTCTGCAAGGGCGGGATTGTCCAGCATGTCCGCCCGGGAGGCGAGCACCTGCTCCTCCCGCGATGCGTCCAGCACCGGCAGGCCGTGGGCCAGCTTGTAGCGGGCCACCTCCCGGCTCAGCGCCATCCGCCGCTCAAAGAGCCTGACCAGCTCCCTGTCCACACCGTCCAGCTCCGCCCGGAGCTCCTCCAGCTCCCTCATCCTCGGTCCCTCCATTTATGCTTGTTCGCGCTCCGCCTTTTCCAGCGTGAAGGCGAAGGCCGCGCCCTCCTGCGTATCCTCCAGCCAGATGCGCTGGCCGTGCATCTCCAGGATCCTCTGGCAGATGGACAGGCCCAGGCCCGTGCCCTTGCCCGCCGTGTGCGCCCTGTCCGCCGTGAAGAAGCGGTCGAACACCCTCGGCCGGTCCTCGGGCAGAATGCCCGTGCCGTTGTCCCGGATGGTGACGGTGCAAAGCTTTTTGTCCGCCGCCGTGGTCAGGACGATCCGTCCGCCCTCGGGGGTGAACTTGATGGCGTTGTCCAGCAGGTTGACCACCACCTGCTCGATCCGGTCGCTGTCGGCATGCACCATGCAGGGCTCCAGGCGGAAGTCGCAGCTGACCTCCATGCGCTTGCCCTCCAGGTCATTGATCCTGCGGATGATGGCCCGGCGCAGCATCTCGTTCATGTCAAAGTCGCTGTATTCCAGTGCCGCGTCGTCCCGCTCCAGGCGGGAGAGGGCCAGCAGGTCACCGATGAGCTTGGACAGGCGGCGGGTTTCATCCCCCACCAGGGCCAGGTAGCGTGGATGCTCCTCCGCCGGAATGGTGCCGTCCTCCATACCGTGGACAAAGCCGCTGATGGAGGTGATGGGGCTGCGCAGCTCATGGCTGACATTGGCCACGAATTCCCTGCGGCTGCTCTCCACCTCGCTGAGCTTGTCCGCCATGGTATTGAAGGCCTCGGACAGGGCAGTAATTTCCGGTGTGGCCCTGTCCGGATGCACGCGGATATTGAAGTCCCCGCCCGCCATGGCCCGTGAGGCCTTGGTCAGCTCGTTCAGGGGGCGCATCATCCGCCGCACATAGGCAAACAGACCGACGGCTGCCAGCGCCATGGCCAGCAGCGACACCAGCGCCACCTGCTTCACCAGCTGCCCCGCGCCGCCTTCGATCACCTGCGCCGGGGTCTGGATCAGCACCGCGCCCAGCACCATATCGTTCTGCACAAAGGGCACGCCCACGGTGAAGGTCGGATTGCCGCCCACCATGGCCTTCAGGGAGATTTCCTCCCCCGCCAGCACCTTCACCAGCGCCTGGGAAATCTCCTGCCCGTTGAGGGAGGCGGCGAAGTCCGGGTTGGAGGCGGAGGTCAGGTTCATGTTGTCCATGATGCGGCCCCGGCGGTCCACCACCAGAATATAGGCGCCATAATCCTTGTACACCTGATCGGCCTTCCAGGCCAGGTAGGGGCTCAGCCCCGTGTCCCCGGTGAGGATGATGCCCAGGGTTGAGGTGATGTTCTGGGCGGCCAGGAAGGCAATATCCCGCGCCTCCTTGGTCAGATCCTCCAGGCGGGCGGAGATCTGCTGGTTGCGCAGCGTCACCCAGCACAGCCCTGTCGCGCAGAAGGTCACCAACAGTATCACGCCCATGACCACCGCCATGATTCGCTTGAACATGCCTTATCCACCCCGGCTCCCGCCGTCACTTCATCTCAAACTTGTATCCTACGCCCCACACGGTCTTGATGCACCAGCCGTACTTCTCGCTGTCCTGGAGCTTCTCACGCAGGCGCTTGATATGCACGTCCACCGTGCGGCTGTCGCCGAAGAAGTCGAAGCCCCACACCTGCTCCAGCAGCTGCTCCCTGGTGAACACCTGATTCTGATGGCTGGCCAGGAAGTACAAAACCTCCAGCTCCTTGGGGGGCATGTCAATCTTGCGGCCCTCGTAGTGCACCTCGTACTGGGTCAGGCTGACGGTGAGGCCCGGGAAGGACAATCCCTCCTGCTTCTCCTCCTCCGCGCCCTGGGTGCGGCGCAGCACCGCCTTCACCCGCGCCACCAGCTCCTTGGTGTCAAAGGGCTTGGTGATGTAGTCGTCCGCGCCCAGCTCCAGCCCCAGCACCTTGTCGAAGGTCTCGTCCTTGGCGGTGAGCATAATGATGGGAATCGTGCTGGTCTTGCGGATGGCCTTGAGCACCTGCCAGCCGTCCATGCCGGGAAGCATCACGTCCAGCAGCATCAGATCCGGCGGCAGCTTGCGGAACTCGGACAGGGCGTCGTCGCCGCGATCCGCCGTCCGCACCTCGAAGCCCTCCTTCTCCAGATACAGCTGCACCAGGCGGCTGATGTTGGGATCGTCGTCCACCAGCAGAATATATGGCTTGTCCTTCATAATCGGTTGCACCTCCGTATCCGTCAGCCCGGCAGCCCGCGCGGGCCCCAAGGCGTCATGCTCCCTGCGGCATATAGCATGCCCTCTTGCCAGAATTCTCCGCGGCGCAGGCGTTTTCCTGCCCCTGTGCGCTCAGGGAATATCCTCCGCCGGCGAAAGCCAGACCGCCTCCCTATGCTCGTGGGACAGGGGCAGCGCCTCCGCCTTCACCCGCTGCGCAAAGGCGCACTCCGGGATGGCCAGCGTCCGCGCGGCGCAGCACGGCCACGCGCAAATCAACCGTATCGTCAAAGGGAATCACCAGCACCTGAAAGGGTGCGCGGGCCATGGCTGCACACCTCACTTACTTCAGCGTCACCACGGTCACGCCGTCCTCGCCCTCGCCGTACACGCCCAGGCGGTAGCTCTTCACCAGCATGTGCCGCTTCAGGTGCTGCTGGATGCCGCTGCGCAGCACCCCCGTACCCTTGCCATGGATGATGGACACCTCGCCCATGCCCGCCAGCACCGCCTCGTTCAGGTACTGATCCACAGCGTTCAGGGCCTCGTCCAGGGTCATGCCGCGCACGTCGCACTCCATCTTCACCACCCGGGTCATGGCCCCGGTGTTGGCCCGGACGGTGGCCTTCTGCTTGGGCTGCTCCTCCCGGATCAGCCGCAGCTGCGACAGATGGGCCTTGAACTTCATGATGCCCGCCTGCAGCTGCACCTCGCCCTTGCCGTCGGGGGCGGAAAGCACCGTACCCTGCTGCCCCAGGGTGAGAATCTCCACCCGGTCGCCGGGCTTGACGGTCTTGGGGGGCAGGGTGTTGTCCACCTTCTTCGTCAGCCCCTCGGAGAGGCTGTCCACCCCCTGCTCGATGCGCTTGCGGATGGCATTGGTTTGCGCGTCGGGAGAGTTCATTTCCTTCTTCATGCGCTTGAGGTCGGCCAGGATGCTCTCGGACTCCCGGCGGGTCTGCTCCATCAGGCGGCGGGCATCCTCCTTGGCCTTGCGCATGGTGGTCTCGCGCTTTTCCTCCATCTCCCTGCGCAGCTTCTCCGCCTCATCGCGAAGGCGGACGGTCTCCGCGCTGGCCTGTGCAGCGATTTCCCGCTCCCGCTCGGCCACCTGGCGATGGTACTCCGCGTTGGCGATCACGTCCTCGAAGCGGATGTTCTCGCCGGAGATCAGCTCCTTGGCCGCGTCGATCAGGTTCTCCGGCAGGCCCAGCTTGCGGCTGATTTCAAAGGCGTTGGACTTGCCCGGCACGCCGATGGACAGCCGGTAGGT
>JBJEUJ010000010.1:0-22436 GCA_051883775.1 Aristaeellaceae bacterium
TGGTATCCGATACCTCCACGCCGTAAATGTCACGGATATGAGTTTCGATATCCGACGTCGTCATTCCTTTGGCGTACATGGACAGAATCTTTTCTTCGATGTCCTGACTGATGCTGGTTTGGTTCTTCTTGAGCAGCTGCGGCTCAAACTCGCCCTTCCGATCCCGCGGAGTGCTGACTTCCACGTCGCCGAAGCTGGTCTTCAGCTTCTTTCTGCTGTGACCGTTCCGGGAGTTATCCGTTTCCTTGTTTCGGAAATCATATTTGCTGTAACCAAGTTCTTCATCCAGCTCCGCTTCCAGTCCGTTCTCCATGAATTCTGCGATGGTCTCCCTGAACAGGCTCTGGATATCCGCCATGCTGCTGATGTTGGCTTCCTGTAGCAGCTCGCGAATCTTGGCGCGCCGTGCATTCTCTTCCGGAGTGCGGCTCTTTCTTGACATACTCATAAACCTCCAAACTGATGTTTTTTATTCTACACCAGCTTGGAGGTTTACACAATTTCCGGGATAGTCTCTAGGGATCTGGCCATTGAGGTCTTCGGCACGGATGATCCCGAGGTCATTGGCCAGAAGTTCGCAACCTTTGGTGCGATTGCCCAGACCGCTGCCGAGCTGGATGCCGCCGGATATAAGATCTTCGGCGATACTGGCGCGCTGCGCTGGTTCTCCACCAGTTCCAATCCCTGGGTCAATGAGAACAACGAGATCATCATCGACCAGGATCGTCTGGACTACTTCGACGCTGCCGTTGAGCTTTACCAGAAGAACTACGTTGCCCATGCCTCCGAGTGGTCCGCTCCCTGGTACGCCTCCATGGCGGGCGCCCTGCCCGTGCTGACTCCTGACGCCAATGTCTGGGAAATGACCGGTGATGGCCTAGCTGCAGAAATTACCGGCGGCGCTCAGACCACGCAAGTGTTCTCCTACGTCATGCCCTCCTGGGGTGTGCTGATCATCCGTGACAATGCCAAGGATAACAAGGGCAAGTTCGGCGTGTGTTCCGGCGTGTGCAGCTTCTTCGGCGGCGGTACCTTCCTGGCTGTCAACGAGTTCTCCGGCAAGAAGGATGCTGCCATCGACTTCATCGAGTACTGCACGCTGAACAACGATACCGCGCAGTGGTGGCTGGAGGTCTCCAACGGCGATGTGGTTTCCAACAAGGAGGTTCTGGCGGCCAACGCGGACTTCCAGAACGCGTCCTTCGGCAATCAGAATACCTACGGCTTCTATCTGGAGCAGATGGAGTACATCGACTACAGCCTGATCATCGGTTATGACGATGTCTGCAAGGAAGCCTTCGGCGCTGCCATTGTTGCTGTCCAGAAGGGCGAAAAGACCAAGCAGGACGCTCTGAAGGAATTCTACCTGGTGGTGACCACCCAGTTCCCCGAGCTGGTCATCCCCGCTGACGCACCTATCAACTGACACCTATTCCGCAGGGCGGAGCGGTTTCCGCTCCGCCCTGCCCTTATGTGTTTACACTTTGCAGAAAGGCGGAGACTCCTATGGTCGCCAAAATCCATCGGCCCTCAGGGGCAAGAATCCTGCCCCGCAAGGGCGGCATCAGGAATCTGAACAACTACGGGTATCTGTTCTGCCTGCCCTTTGTGATTGCGTTTGTTGTTTTCAACATCTATCCGGTATTTCGTACCTTCCAAATGAGTCTGATGAATTACAAAGGCTTCGGAAGAGAGACGTTTATCGGCTTTGCCAATTACATCCGAGCGTTCAAGGATGTTCTGTTCCGGGATGCCTTTGTGAATACCCTGAAGATGTGGGGCTTGAATATTGTCCTCCAGCTGGGGCTGGCGCTGCTTCTGACCATCATTTTTAACGATATGAAATATCGGATAAGGGGCCTGGGTGTTTTCCGTGCAGTTTTCTATCTGCCCAATCTGATTGCATGCACTTCCGTAGCATTCCTGTTCAAGATTCTGCTGGATTGGAAGTATGGCAGCCTGAACCAGGCATTGATGAGCCTGCGGATAATCAGTGAGCAGATTAACTGGCTCAAAGGTGCCCCGGGCACAGCCCAGGTTGTTGTCGGTGTCATCGGCGCCTGGATGTGGTTTGGTAATAGCTTCATCATGCTGATGGCCGGCGTTCAGGGTATCAATACGTCCTACTTCGAGGCCGCGTACATTGACGGTGCCAACCGCTGGCAGGTATTTAGCAAAATCACTATGCCTTTGCTTCGGCCCATTATGCTGTATGTGGCCGTCACCAGCCTGATCGGCGACTTGCAGCTGTTCGATATTCCCCACCTGATTTCCGGCACCACCGGTGATCCGGGCAGATCGCTGTATACTGCTGTGTTCTATCTGTACAACACCGCCTTCAAGAACAATCAGATGGGCTATGCCGCTGCCCTGGCCTTTGTGCTTTTCCTGATTATATCGGTATTCTGCGCCATTGCTTTCATGCTCATGAACCGGAAGGAGGACAACTGATATGACCTTGAGCAAGGTGAAATACAGGACTGCCAAGAGTCTTTTGTACCTCTTTCTGATTCTGCTTTCTGTCATTTGCTTCGCGCCCTTCTGGATGATGCTGGTCAACGCTACCCGCAGCGGCAACGAAATCATGACCGGCTTCTCCATGCTGCCTGGCTCCAGCCTGGTGGCCAACTGGCAGGTGGTCACCAGTAACGTGAATATGGGCAGGGGCTTTCTCAACAGCCTGCTCATTGCCGTGTGCAGCACGGCGCTGTCCTCCTATTTTTCCTCACTGACAGCGTATGGCTTGGCATTCTACAAGTTCCGGGGCAACAAAGTGATCTTTGTCGCGCTGCTGGTGTTCATGATGGTGCCTGCTCAGCTCAGCATGCTGGGCTTCTACGATCTGTGCAACAAAATGTACCTGATCGACAGCTACCTGCCTTTGATTCTGCCCAGCATCGCAAGCCCTGCCACGGTCTTTTTCCTGCGGTAGTACATTCTGTCCGTGATGCCCTGGTCGATCCTGGAAGCCCCCGGATTGACGGTGCCGGAGAGCTGGTCATCTTCCATCGGATTGCACTGCCCATCATGTCTCCCGGCATTGCGACGATGGCCATTGGCGCTTTTATCGGCAACTCGAACAGCTATCTGCTGCCCATGCTGATTATCAACACGCCGGCAAAGCGGACGCTGCCCGTCATGGTCGCGGAGCTGAACGCGGTGCGGGATATCACCACTAACCTGGGCGCGAGCTATCTGGCGGTGGCCATCTCCGTGGTGCCCATTCTGATTGCGTTCTGCTTCTTCTCCAAGTACATCATCAGCGGTATTTCTGCAGGCAGTGTGAAGGAATAACAGATGCAATTCTTCAGGAAGTATGATATGGTCTACTTCTCAGTTATTGACTGCGATCTCTTTCTTTCCTTGATGAACTCTCGTTTGACGACCTCCAACCTGCGAATCTCCTCCTTCTGTCTGTGCAATTCATAGTCAAGCATAAACCGCTCCTTGTTGAGATGCTTCATCGCCATTTGCCAGCCCTTGTAGTCGATTCGTTCTCCATCTGCTTCCCAGCGGTTCAGCGCTTCATTGGCTTCCCGGTACTTGCGCAGCTCGAACTCATGATCCCGCTCATAGACGCTGGCCTTGCTGCCTGAGAGCCTGCTCCAAGCGCTGTAATACCGCTGGTACTTCTTCCTGTCCTCATAAGCGTGTATGCGCGCGCCTATCGCGCTGGACAAGTCTGCATTTTCCTTCCGTCTGCTGCGAAGATCGTAGAATTTGGCGTTGGCCTGCTTGACCGCCTCGGCATAGGACGTCGCATCGGTGATGTTGTAATCCCTCATGATGACCATCAGACCGGTCGCATCTTCCAATCGGCGGTCTTTGCGATTGGGCGGTACAGTGGATTCGAAGACACGGGACGCAAGCAGATAACGAAGATTCAAATCCGTGACATCCTGTCCCTGGGCGATCAAAGCAGCATCCATCTTCTTCTCGTACTGTGCCCATGCGTTCAGTCGGGCAAGACGCGCCTCCAACTGTGCCAGCAGCTTGTTCTGTTCTCGGATTTCACGGTTCTTATCGCCCACATCAGTACGAATTCCCCTTTGCTCCATCGCGCGCGCTTCCGGGCCTTCGTGAACCATGGGAATGCGGTTCTTGCCCTGCCGGGCATAGCTTCGGTGATCGACAAAGCCCTGCGTGAAGCCTGCTTCCCGCAGGGCTTCATTGATGGCATCGGCAGCCGCTGCGCGCCAGATCTCCGCATTGCCGCGATCATCCCAGTCCACCGTGTTCTCCTTGTGCGTTTTCCACCGGCCTTTCTGTTTTGCGGGAATGCGATTGCCATTCGCATCGAGATTGTACACCAGTCTGCTCTTGGGTGCCCAGCGCCCGTCCTCCTGCAAGGCACGCATGGTCAGCATGATATGCACATGAGGATTGCCGTCGCCCTTGTCGTGAAAGGCTACGTCAGCGCACATACCCCTATCCACGAACGTCTCCTGCACGAATTTGCGGATGAGCGCAATGTTCTGCTCGTGGGTCAGCTCCGTAGGAAGTGCCAGCTCCACCGCGCGGGCCAGCTGGGCATCTCGTGTCTTCTCACTCCATTCCACGCTGTTCCATAACACATTGCGGTCAGCATATTCTGGTGGCGCGTGTTCGGGTAGCATCACAGTCGAGTAAACAACATGCCTTTTCCGTGTGTAGTCGTGAGTGGTGCCGTCCCATGTGTTTTCCATCCGCGTTGCACTGATATAGGCAGACGCAGCCACAGCGGAACGTCCTTTGTTCCGCGAGATGATCTTGATCGGACAGTGAAAGAAATCCAAGTGTTCCTCCTTTGCAGTGGCTTTCGCAGGAGCTGTATCGTATCCTTGGGTATGGGGCTGGCCCCATCGCGGACGAAGTCCGCAACAGCCCCGCAGGGCGAACGACATACGTTGCCGAGGGCAATGTATGTATAAGTGCGCACTTCGTGGGTAATCTTGTCGGGGACGCCCCGAGGTTACCCTCGGAACGCCCCCTGCGCAATCACCGGCCAGCCGCCAGCTCCTGCATGAAAGCAGAGAACTGGGCGCTGTTCATTTGGACGGTCTGCGGAAAGTAGGCTTCCAAGATGGCTCCGTGTTCGCAGAGCCGGTGGGTACGCGCCTTCCGCTGTTTCTCTTTTTCACGGTTGTCGGCAATGATTTTCCTGTGCTGCTCCTGTACGGTTTTCAGCTCGTCAGGATCCTTGGGCATATTCGCCAGCAACTTGTCAATATTGATCTTCATACTGTTCCTCCTGGAGTGCATCAGAGTGATGCAAACGTGCACCACTCTAATGCGAATGTCGGTATGTTCAGTTATAGGTGTGCATCATTTTGATGCAGTTATCGCAGATTGTGCATCGTTTTGATACACGCGCTCAGCCGCCAATGAAGTCGAAGTCCATGCAACTGTCGCCAAAGTCAGGCATCGTGTCATCAGGTTCAGGGGCACAGGGCTGGGTAGTAAGCTGCTGCGACTCGCTGTGTACAGGTGCTGTTGGTGCTGCACCGGGAGCGTTCACCCCAGCCAAGTACCCGGCAAGATATGCCGGCAGCATCTGTTGGAGCCTGAGCGCTACCGATTCTGTGATCTCCTGCACAAGCGCGTCTTTCTCGGTATGGGACATGTGCATGCCCTCTGTACCATAGGCATTCACAGCCCCCGCAATCAGCTGGCTGAACGACATATGCCGCTCACACCGCATCGAATTGAGCTTTTCCCACGCCTGCTTTTCAGCCGGATGTGTCAGGTGGAAACGCACGGTGATGGCCTTCACACACAATATCAATCACCAGCTTTCCGAGCCATGCGCTCATTGCGCCAGATCACGCCTTGCGCCATATACTCATAGCCCTTTGCGGAAGCATGCAGGTCATCTACAAAGACAACAGAACCGGGATCATACTTGCCAAAGAGCTTCACCAGGCAACCACCACCACCCATGATATAAAGCTTCATCAGCCGGGCATCGTAGCCGTGAACACGTAGCGCATCAAACAGTCCGGTCACATAGCCGCGAACGATTGTTGCCAGGTTATCGAGAAGCTCCCGGGTAAGGCTTGCCGTGCCAGTAAGCAGGAACTGCTCAATCACCGTCTCCGGCATGTCGATGCCGTACTTGTCCATCATCTGCTTGCGGACGGTCAGTACGCACTGGTTGACACCGAGCACCTCTGTCCAACACTGCTGCTCATTGGGCTTGCCATCCACCAGCCGCATGATGTTCATCGTGCCGTTGCCGATGTCCGCCATCATCACCGTGCCCGCGAACTGCCGGAAGTCGTTGTAACGCTTGTCGCTGTCCATCATGGGCACAAGCGCGGCATAGCCCTGCGGAAAGACGATGCAGTCGGTCAGGTGGATGTGGTACAGCACGTCATTGAAGGAGAAGCGCATGTCCGGATTGCGCATCATATAGCGGCGGTAATCCTCACGTTGACGGCCAGTCCAGGTGGTGGGCAACCCCAGCGCCAAATGCACGTTGGCCTCGGTGATCTGCTCAATGCTCAGTTCGGCGGCAATGGATGCCAGCGTCAGAATGTAGAAATCCTCGTCGGCGGTCTTGTCCGGGTTGTAGGCCTTGTGGCCCTCGCCAATGCGATACCATGTATCGTTGAATTTGAGGATGTCGCCATCAAAAAAGGGCTTGGTGTCCATCGCCGCCAGGCCCGTGGGATAAATGGTGCGAGCGGTCTTCATGTTGCCGTAGCCGGCATCCACACCGATGATATAGAAATTGTCATGCTTTCTCATGATATACCTCTTTCAGTTTTGATTGTTGTTGGTGGTCGAGTTGCTGTTGGTTCCCTTGCTGCTGTCCAACTTGCCTGCTTCATGCTGGATCAGATTCAGCAGCCGTTCTTCGTAGGTGTAAGCGCTGTCGGGATCTCCGTAGGCGCTGATCGTGTAAACGGTGTGCCCGTATCGGCGGGTCACTTCCATCATCGAGGCGGTCTTGGTCATTGTTCCTCCTGAAATAGTAGATAAAGAAATAAGCAGCGCCGAGTTTCCTCATGCGCTGCCTGCTGGATGTTGGGCCGTTATTCATTTTCGCTTTCCATTCCTTGTATATCTGTTGGGATGGGGAATTGTCCGATGTAGTTCAGGTGCACCTCAATCTGACGGGTGCGTTGTCCTTTGGCAGGGCGGATGGTCTTGTAGACGACGATCTTCTCCACAAAGGCGAGGATCATGTCATCCGTCACTTCTGTACAGTCCCGATACTTCCGGGCAAGGGCAAGGTATTTGTCGGTCTGCGCGGAAGCAGTTTGCACTTCATTCAGCCGGGCCTGATCATCTGCAAGTTCTGCTTTGATCACGGCTTCCTCCTGCTCGTACTGCATGGATAGCTTGTCAAAGCGTTCCTCCGGGATGTGCCCCAGGGCGTAATCCTCGTACAGCTTCTTCAGCAGGTGCTCTAAACGGGCGATGTGCTTTTCCTTTTCTCGGATGCTCTTTGTCAGCTGCATCCGATCATCAGGCTGGTAGGCTGCCGCTTCCTGTGCAAGTCTGCGGCGGAATCCCTCCTCGTCTGCAATGGCGTAGCGGTTGACAGCGCGGAGTGTGTCCCGTACGATTTCACGGATGACTGTGACGCGGATTGAATTGTGCGTGCAAAGCCTTGTTTCATAAGCAGCGGATTTTTTGTGTGTCCAGCAGATATAATCGCTACTCTCCTCATGCCCTGTCATGCGATGAAACTTCATCGGTACACCACATTCACCGCAGACCATCAGACCATTCAGCGCACATGGTTTTCCTGGCTTGTTTGACATTTCGGGATGTACGATCTGTTGCGCTGCCTGCCACGTTTCTTGATCCACAATCGCCTCATGTGTCCCTTCAAAGATCAACTGGTCCTCTACAGGGACTTTTACCTGTTTGCTTCTGTATTCTGGATGACAAGTCTTAAAGTTGACTGTTGCGCCCAGGTATTCCCGCCGCTGAACCAGCTTGCAAATCATCCTTTGATCCCACTGATTGGGTTCGCGCTTTGTATAACGCTTTCCAATACCATCAGGTTCCTTCTGCGCTCTGTAATATCCTGGCGTAACGCGCTTCTCCTGCACCATAGCCCGGCAAATTTTCAACTGTGACATACCTGATGCAGCCAGTTCAAAAATCCGCCGGACGGTATCTGCTGCCTCAGGGTCAACCAGCCAATGGTTCTTATCATTGGGATCCTTGATGTAGCCGAAACAGGGATGTGTTGCCAATGGCTTTCCTGATTTCCCCTTCTGCTGCGCAGCAGAACGTATTTTCCGGGAAACATCCTTGAGATACCAGTCGTTCATGATGTTGAGGATGCCTGCAAACTCGGTACTGTCAGGGTTATCATTGTCAATATTGTTGTTGATGGCAATGAATCGGACACCCATCCGGGCGAAGTACACTTCGGTGTAAAAGCCGGTTTCCACATAGTTACGCCCAACTCTGCTCATGTCCTTGACCAGCACGGTTTTCACGATACCAGCCTCAATATCCGCAAGCAGCTGCTGCCAGCCGGGGCGGTCAAAGTTTCCGCCGCTGTAACCATCATCAGTATAGTGTCGGCAATTGGTGAAGCCTCGTTCTTGGGCGTATGCTTGCAACAGGCTCTTTTGATTGGTAATCGAGTTTGACTCACCCTCCTGTTCATCGTCGCGTGAAAGGCGCTCATAAAGCGCGGTAACTGGCTGCACATCTGCTTTTGTCACAGACCGCGACTTTCTTTCATTCTGTTTTTCAATCAGATCAAACATTGTGTTCCTCCTTCGTTAGGCTACTGCCTGATCACGGGGCAACCTCTTGTTTCGTTCCTTTCTCTGCAGATACTTCAGACGGTTCCTTTCACGCTCCTTGGCTTGCCGGGCTTCTTCCTGCAACTGTTCCTCGGTTGAAATGGTCGGTGCTACCGGAACCGTGAAACAGCCAATGAACTGGAAGATGACGTCAATCTGTACATGCCGCTGTCCGTTCACTTTCTGTGGGGCATGAACAACCACCCGCTCAATGAAGCTGTTGATGACTGACGCAGTCAGTTCCTTCGCATCCCTATATTGCCGCACCATCTGCATGAAAGCATCAATATTAGCCGTATCAGCGTGATAGCAGGCAAGCGCTTCTTCCGTCTTTGCCAGCTTGTCCCTCAACGCTGCCTGCTCCTTCTCATAGGTAGAAGACAGCAGGTTGAACCGGCTTTCCGGTGTTTTCCCCAGCGCATAGGACTCGTACAGCTTCTGAATGATAGTGTCCAGCTCAGTGATACGCTTCCGGGCTTTGGTGGCTTCGGCGGTCATTACCTTTACCGTGTCCGCATGGCGAACCTCGGATAATGCCCGCACCTGAGCGGCAAAGGCGGCTTCGTTCGATACGGCGTACTGGCTCACCTTCCGGATCATTTGCAGCAGCACCGATCGGATGAACGTAGTCGTGACATAGTGGCAGCAGCAGTCTCCTTTATTCTGGCTGTAGGTGGGACAGTCATAGTAATCATCCGAGTCCCTTCCGGTCTGCTTTGCTCGGCTGCGATGATTATTGAGCTTTGCACCACATTCGGCACAGTAGAGCTTGCCTGTCAGTGGATTTGCTGTGCCTGTACTGTCTGTTCTGCGCCGGACAGACAGCACACACTGTGCCAGCTGCCACTTGTCCTCGGGGATAATCGCCTCATGAGTATCCTTGAAAACTAACCATTCCTCCTGAGGTTTGGTCTGTCGCTTGGCCTTCAGGCCATTCTTCAACGATCGGAAGTTGACGGTGTGCCCCATGTACTCCGGGCGCTGCAGAATGTTGCTGACAGTCACGCCATTCCAGGCATATGGCTTGCTCATGTCGGTGTTGCTGCGCTTCATGCAGGTGTTGTGGGTCGCGTTGTAATAGGCTGGGCACTGCACCTTCTCGTTAGACAGTACGCGCGCGATCTCATATGGCCCATGGCAGTCAATGGCCATTTGGAAAATACGGTAGACAACCACAGCTGCCTCATCATCCACCAGCCAGTGATTCTTGTCTGCCGGGTCTTTCCGGTAGCCAAACACGCACAGGGTGTTCGTTGGCTTTCCACTGCTGCCGCGCTGACGGAAGAACGTGCGCATCTTCTTCGACTGATCCCGCAGATACATCTCGTTCAGCACATTCATGAAGGGCGCGAACTCGCTGCTGATAGGGTTCATCGTGTCCACGCCGTTGCCGATGGCGATGAACCGCACGCCCTTGCGCCGGAAGTACACCTCGGTGTAGAAGCCGGTCTGGATGTAATCGCGTCCGATGCGGCTCAAATCCTTGGCGATGACGGTTCCGACCAAGCCGGCATCAATGTCAGCAATGAGCTGCTTCCATCCAGGGCGTTCGAAGTTGCCTCCGCTGAAGCCATCATCCGTATAGTGGCGGCAATTAGCGTGGCCATGGTCTGCTGCGTACGAAGTCAGGTACGATTTCTGATTCACAATGGAATTGGAATCGCCCAGCTGGTCATCGTCGCGGCTCAGACGCTCGTAGAGCGCCGTGATAAGGGGTTCGTTTTTCTGAGTCAATGGATTCTCCTTTCGGGGAGCTGTGAATTTTCTGGTGACTCCCTCTACCAGTAGGACAAAACAAGCACCGTTTCGGAACCGTTTTTGAGAATTGCAGAAAGAAAATTTGAACTCGTACCATTTTTCTTGTATAATAGTCGTAACAGGGAGGTGAGCAAGTGCTTCCAGAAGATGATTGGTACGGCATCGCAGATACAGAAACGTCTGCCGAGAATGCCATGCTTACTATGCCCCTGTACGATGAAGACGGCAATGAGATTCCAGAGGAAGCTCTGCCCTGGAACAACGTGTTTGGTGAATCCAGCGTTGTTGATGACTCAGAGGATTGGTCAGCGGACGGCTCTGATGAAACAGAAGAATCCTTGCCATCACCCAAACCAGACAAGCGCCGACGTAATGCAAACAACACCCGATCTGCTGCAGAACGCAGAAAGCGCCTTGCCCTAACCGTCCGCGAGGAAGCTCTGCGACGCCTGGAGCTCTCTGCCCGAACTCTATCCGAGTTCCAGACACTGGTGGCCTGCTATGACCGTGAAGAAGAGAGCCGTATGCGCCGGGAACGCCGATACGAAACCCTGCGTGGTGATGTTCCTCTGGAGAGCGGCGCGCTCCCAGGCGGTCACATTCTGCCCCACAGCATGAGCCGGCCCACGTTCAGGCAGATCTGCCGGGGCGAGTTCGATGATTATCTCAACACCTGCCTGTTCACCATGCATGACCTGACCGACCGGGCGCACCTGCGGGAGATCGTCATGAATCTGAAGCTCGACCACAAGGAGCTGCTGTTCTTCCTGGGCATCCGGCTGTACTCGACACAGAAGCTGGCTGATCTGCGTGGGCAGAGTGAGCGGAACATCCGCAAGGTTCGCGATACCGTACGGCAGCGCATCCACCGGAAGCTGTATGCAGCCTTGACTGAGCTTCAGCAAAGCGGCGACGATTTGATCCATCTGGAGCAGGACTTCCTGCGCAACTACACGCCACCGAAAGGGAGGCATTCTTCCGATGAAGAACCTGTTTGAACACACCAGCGCGTACTGGGCGAAGTATGCCGCTTACGAGTGGAGTAAGGCAGCAGACGGGAAGGAGTACCTTCTGCCCACGGCTGATGCCAAGGCTACTGTCTACAACACCATGCCGCTGGCTGACCAGCTGGTGCTGGATGCGGTCAACATCGGGCTGCTGGCGATGAATCAGTCGCCTGAAACGAAGATGAAAGCCGCGATCCACGCCTTCGTCTGCAACTATGGACTTCTGGGCATGATGACTGCTCTGCCCACCACCGCGAATTTCGTAGAATACGAGAAGGTCTATCTTCCGAAGAACCAGTTCATTCGACAGGAATCCATGGACACGCTGACCTACATGAAATTCTTCTTTCCGTTTGAACTGCCGGATTTCCGGAAGCGCGGCATCGAATCCATCTGGAATGTGTCCGGCAGCAACAGGGATGAGGCGGCGCTGGCGCTGACATTCGGTGACGAACCTCGCGCCAAGGCGATCTCCTTCATGCGCAGCTACGGCGAACCCTATGAGTGGCTGAAAGAAGTGTTCCTCGACTGGGCTTATACATTCATGTCTGTATTCATGTACTACGATAACCAGGACGCGCTGGACAAGCACACGCGGGACATGTACCGCCGTGGATTGGCATGTTTTGAGGGCAACGCCCCCTCATACCACCTGGCGCTGCGCGAGCATCCTGTCATTGTGTGGGATTTCCATTCGCTGATGCTGACGCTGAAATTCCTGTTCTCTGTCAAGTTGACGGATGCGAAGAACCCTATGCGACTGTGTGAGCATTGCAGCAAAGCGTTTTATGCTCCGCGTGCTGATTCCCGGTACTGTTCCGCTGAGTGCAGGAACAAGGCGAGCAAGAAGCCATGATGATCAAGCCAGCAGAAAGTCCAGCAGAGAACGAGCGTGAGGTCTGTTGCCTTCTCCAGGAACCATCCGGCGATGTGCGGAACAATGGCGAAGAAGATGCCCAGGCCAAAGGTCTGGAAGATCAGGATGCTGGGTGCGTTGACAATCCACCCTGCAACAGAGCCGAACAAGAATACTGTTGTGAGCAGATTGGTCACGACGGAGGCTAAACCAACAATGATGGATGAAACTAACTGGAATACCAGCAGCAGGGCGATGATGGGCAGCGTCGCTATGCGAAGGGGCAGCTCGAGTAGGTTCTTCATGCGTACCTCCGATCTGTTTCGGCATTTCAGTTGTAGATCAGCTCATCCAGCAGCATTTCTTCGATGCGATGGTGGATACTGTTCATGCGGCACACCCATTCCATCTGATCGGTTCCTTTCAGTTCTTCGTTGACACCCTCCGCGTCTTTCATCTGCGGGATCAGCAGATCAAAGCGTTCCTGGCAGGCATCGTCAATGCTGTACAGATGCTGCATGAGCTTGCCGGACAGCAGGAGCTGATTGAACAGGAGAGAACGATGTTCCTGGAGGAAATGCAGACGCATCATGCCGTACTTACCAAGCGGGCGCATGTCCTCGGCAGGGATGCCGATGTTAGGAAGGTAGTAGTCTCCGCAGCGGCGATAGGTCAGTTTCATGGTGGATCCTCACTTTCTGCTGCAACAAAAAAGCAGCTATGTACTTGAAGGTTTCCCTTCAAGCCATAACTGCTTGAATTCGTGCTATTTCCCGCGGCTCATGACGAGGAGGGTAAACCTTCCTCTACATAATAACTCCCATGGGGAAGCGGCGGTCTTTTTTGGGGGATGGATTACAGCTGCCGGAGGAAGCTGATGATCTGCTCCGCCAGCAGGCGATGGCCCGCATCGTTGGGGTGGAGGCCGTCGGGGATGTAGCGCTGCTGAATCACGGGAACCTTCGGCTGCAGGCCGGAGGCGGCGAAGAGATCCAGCACGGGCAGGGAATAGTATTCCGCCACCTCCCGGATGATGGCCACGTATTCCTTCAGCGTGGCCACGTCCCGGGGCTTCTTGCCGTCGCCCCGGGGGTTGTCCTCGTTCAGGCGGTGCAGGGGGGTGAGCACCACAATGCGCGAGGCGGGGTACTTCTCGATCAGCCGGGTGTAGAGCGTGTGCAGCCCGCCGTAGAAGGTGTCCATGGTGCGGTCGGCCATGCAGCCCAGGGGCGCGTCGCCGTGGCCGAAATCGTTGGTGCCGCCAAAGACCACCACAATATCCGCATCGGGTGCCATGGCATCCACGCGGCTGGGGAAGTCCAGGTCGTGCCGGGGGTTCTCGGAGGGGACGGCCTGGCGGGCGATGCGGGTGCCGCCGATGCCGTAGTTGCGGCAGACGGCGCCGGTCTTCCGGGCAATCAGCGTGGTGAAGAAGCTGGCTTCTCCGCTGGTGCCGTGGCCCTCGGTGATGCTGTCGCCCAGAAAGTTGATTTTCTTGCCTTGCAGGTTCATGGGGGCAATCTCCTTTCGGTGCGGTCAGTCGTGCCTGCGCCAGCCCTCCAGCCAGGTGCGCACCAGGGGAATCCACTGGGCCGCGGGAGGCTCCACGCAGGCGCCGCTGGGGGCCTGGGTCACCCAGTTGGCCAGGGACAGGCCGTGCTGGCCGTTCTGGAACATGTGGAACTCCACGGGGATGTGCTTGTCCGTCATGGCGGACACCAGCATCAGGGAGTTCTGCACGGGCACCAGGGGATCCGCCTGGGTGTGCCAGACAAAGGCCGGGGGCAGCGCGTCGGTGACGCGCCTCTCCAGGGACAATTCCTCCTTCATGGCCTCGTAGCGCTCGCCCAGCAGGCACTTGAAGGAATCGTGATGGGCCCAGGGGCCGCTGGTGATCACCGGATAGCCCAGGATCATGCCGTTGGGCCGGAGCATATCGGCGGTGGTGTGCAGATCCCCGGCCACCCAGTCTTCCCGCCACAGCGCGCAGTAGCTGCAGGCCAGGTGTCCGCCGGCGGAGAAGCCCAGCACCGCAATGCGCTCCGGGTCAATGAGCCACTCCGCGCTGTGCTCCCGCACCTGGCGGACCAGGCTGCCTACCTCCTCCAGGGCGGTGGGGAAGCGGGAGGGCTCCACCGAGTAGCGCAGCACCGCCGCGTGATAGCCCATGGCGACGAACTGCATGGCAATAGGGTCGGCCTCCCGGTCAGAGGTGAAGTGGTAGCCGCCGCCGGGGCAGACGATGATCAGCGGGCGCACGTTGTTCATCAGCTCATGGGAGGCCTCGTACAGGTACAGGGTAGCGGAGGCGTAGGGCTGGGAGCCGTTCACTTGAATATCCAGGTTTTTGAGAAGCATGGGGAACCTCCTTTGCTATTGCGGGCCGGAAAACCGGCGGAATCACACGGGCTGCCCCTCCCGCTGCAGGCGGGCCTTGGCGCGGATGCCGCGCCAGCGGGGCGTCAGGAAGTAGCACAGCATGACCAGCATGCCGAAGACGAAGCTGATGGGGAAGCTCGCCATGACGTACTGCCCGTCCCAGAAGGCGGCGATCAGGTACGCCACGGGAATGCGCACGGCCCAGAGCATCAGGATGTTGACAACGGTGGGATAGGTCATGACGCCCATGCCGTTGACAAAGGAGATGATGCCGTTGAACACCGCAAACGCGCTCAGGGAGGGCGTCACCAGGCGAACATAGCGCAGGGCCAGGGCCAGCACGGCGGGATCGTCGTTGAACAGGCGCAGGATGGGCCGGGCGAAGGCCGTGACCAGCAGGGCCACCGCCAGGGTGATCGTGCCGGAGAAGATGGGAATCCGCCAGCCGCCCCGAGCCAGGCGGTCGTAATTCTTCGCGCCCAGGTTCTGCCCGGCGAAGGTGGTGCCCGCCGAGGACAGGGCGTTGATGGCCACGTTGGCCAGGCCGTTGATCTTCGAGCCCACGGTGCAGGCCGCCATGAAGATGGAGCCCTGGGCGTTGATGAGCGTCTGCAGGAACAGGTGCCCCACGGAGTAGAAGGAGTGGTTCAGCCCCAGGGGGATGCTGACCCGGGCAATATCCCGCAGCGCCTGCCTGTCCGCGCCCCGGGGGACGGGGGAGTAGCCCAGCTCCGGATAGCGGCGGCGGATATACGCCATGCTGATCAGCCAGGAGACGTACATGGCGATGATGGTGGCCCACGCCGCGCCGGACACGTCCATGCCCAGCCCCGCCACCAGCACAAGATCCAGCACAATATTGACCATGCAGGAGATCAGCAGGAACAACAGCGAGGAGTTGCTGTCCCCCACGCCCCGCAGGATGCCCGCGTTCACGTTGTAGCCCATGTTGCCCAGCGTGCCCAGGAACAGGATGCGGATGTAGCTCACCGCCATGTCCCAGGTGTCGGCGGGGGCCTGCATCAGGTGCAAAAGCATCGGGCCGAAGCACACGCCCAGCACCGTCAGCGGCAGGGCGCACAGGTACAGGAACACCGTGGCGTTGCGCACCACCACCTGCCGCTGGGCGGAATCGCCGCTGCCGGTGCACTGGCTCACCAGGATGGTCACGCCCGTGCCCAGCCCCATGAACAGGCACAGGAACATCTCCACCGGCTGGCTGCTGGTGCCCACCGCCGCCAGGGCGGTCGCACCGCAGAAGTTGCCGATGACCAGCATGTCCACCGTGCTGTACAGCTGCTGCAGAATACTGCCGATGCACAGCGGCAAAGCGAAGCGCAGCACCAGGGGAAAGATCCGCCCCTGGGTCATGTCCACCTTCACCGTCTTGCGCTGCAATGCCATCACCTCAATTCCAGGGAGTAGGATTCGCCCCGGGAGAGGGAAATCCTGCCGAAAGATGTCCCCATGCGCCCTTTCCGGCGGATAAAAACCCGCGCGGCAGGGATTGCGCGCGCCGGCCCGCCCTGCGTTTGCGGAAATCTGCGGCAGGGATATTGACCACCCGGTCAATTTGTGCTACAATACAAAACCGACCGGATGGTCAATATTTTTTTGACGGAAGGGATGGCCATGAAGCGGGAGGAGAAGAATCAGCAGACCCGCAGGAGAATCATGGACAGCGCCCTCGTGGAGTTTGCGCAGAAGGGGTACGGAGGCAGCTCCGTCAATACCATCTGCGCGGTGCAGGGCGTGTCCAAGGGGATTATCTACCATTATTTTGACAGCAAGGACGAATTGTACCTCAGCTGCGTGGAGGAATGCTTCCGCCTGCTGACGGAGCATCTGCAAGCGCGCATCCCCGCCGGGGACGCTCCGGCCCAAAGGCAGCTGGAGGAGTACTTCGCCTGCAGGATGGACTTCTTCCGCAGCCACCCGGTGTACCAGCCCATCTTCTGCGAGGCGGTGGTCGCCCCGCCCGCGCACCTGCAGGGGGAGATTCAGGCCCGCAGGCAGGGCTTTGACCAGCTGAACGCCGCCATCCTGGAGGGCATGCTGCAGCCCCTGCCCCTGCGCAAGGGCATGGCCCGGGCGGACGTGGTGGAGGTGCTGCGGCAGCTGCAGGACTTCATCAACGCCCGCTACCGCGTGACCCCCATGAGTCCCGAGGAGTTCCGCGCCCGGGACGAAAGCTGCCGCCGGGCCCTGGACATTCTTCTTTATGGCATTGTGGAAAGGAAGGAATAATCCATGCGTGATCAGACCGCAAGCTCCCGGGACATCCTGGGAACCATGAAGCCCTCCCGGGCGATTGTGAAGCTGGCCGTGCCCGCGACCCTGGCGCTGCTGGCCAAGGCCGTGTACAACATTGTGGACACGGCCTACATCGGCATGCTGCACAACGATATGGCCCTGACGGCGGTGGGCGTGACGCTGCCGCTGCTGCTGATCATGGTGTCCATTGAGAACATCTTTGCCGCGGGCGCGGCGGTGCTGGCGGGCCGTCAGCTGGGCGCGAAGGACGACGAGGGCGCCAGCCGCACCGTCACCACGGTGATCGGGCTGTCGGTGCTCATCGGCATCGGGCTGTGCGTGGGCGGCATCCTGCTGATGGAGCCGCTGCTGCGCTCCTTCGGCGCGTCGGACGCCTCCCTGCCCCTGGCCAAGGACTACGCCTTCTGGATGTTCATCGCCGCCCTGGCGAACCTGCCCGCCCAGAGCATGAACTGCGCCGCCCGCGCGGAATCCTCGGTGAAGATTTCCTCCGTGGCGGTGATCACCGGCGCGCTGCTGAATGTGGCGCTGGATCCGGTGTTCATGTTCGACTGGGGTTTGAACCTGGGCGTGGCGGGCGCGTCCATGGCCACCACGGTGTCCCAGTTCGTCACCTTCGGCATCCTGACCTGGTTCTACATGAGCGGCCGCTCGGTGATCAAGCTCCGGGCGCAGGCCTTCCGCCCCTCCTGGAAATTCGTCCGGGACGTGGCGGCCATCGGCATCCCCACCGCGGTTATCCAGATCTGCCTGTCCGTGGCCTCCTCCCTGACCAACATCGCCGCCGCCTCCCTGCCCGGGGCGGACAACATCATCGCCGCCTACGGCGTGGTGCAGCGGCTGATCCTCATCGGCTGCTATGTGGTGATGGGCTTCATGCAGGGGTATCAGCCGGTGGCCTCCTATGCCTTCGGCGCGAAGAACGAGGATCGCTTCCACCAGTCGGTGCGCTTTGCGCTGAAGGGCTCGCTGCTCCTGACGGTGCTGGTGGCCGCGCTCTACATTGTCCTGGCAAAGCCTCTGATCATGCTCTTCAACCGCAACCCGGAGATCGTGGCCTTCGGCCGGGCGCTGCTGATCTCCCAGGTGGCGCTGTATCCGGCCTTCGGCCTGTGCTACATGATGACCATCACCTTCCAGACCATCGGCGCCTCCCGCTACGGCCTGTTCCTCTCCATGATCCGCCAGGGGCTGTTCTACGTGCCCTTTATCCTGACGCTGCCCCGGTTCCTGGGCGTGGCGGGCATCTATGCCTCCCAGCCTGCGGCGGATGTGCTGACGATCCTGGTGTGCGTATTGTCCATCCGGGCGATGAAGCGCATCGCCTCCAGGAACATGGGCGCGCTCCCCGAGGGCGGCGACGCCTGATTCCATCATCCTATGAACAATCCGGCGCGGCTCCATTACGGAACCGCGCCGGTTTTGATATGCGCAGGAGGGCTTACGCCTCCAGGATGGTGAAGCGCATGGCGCAGGGCAGCGCGCCGCCGCTGTCCAGGGGGGAGGAGAGGATCTCCGCCGTGCGGAGCTTCACCCCCAGCATCAGCTGGTAGTGGTGGAGGAAATGTCCTGCGCAGCAGTAGCAGTAGCACCGGGGCACATGGCCCGTCCAGCCGGAGTGGCTGAAGCTGGAGCAGGCGCAGGCATAGCGGTCGCCCTCCCGGCAGCGCACCGCATCCACCCGGATGGAGCCGTCCGCCATGAGGATGGGCACGCCCATGAAGGGCACCTCCGGGATGAGGGCAATGCGCTCCGCCAGGGACTTGTCCGCGTACTTCTTCGCGAAGGCCTTCGATGCCTTCTCCCGTGCGCCGCCCTTGCAGCAGGCGTTCCACTCGAACACCCGGCGGAGGGTGTCCTCATCCAGGGCGGAGGCCATCAGCTCCGCGGCGCGCTGGAAATAGGCGGCCTTCTGCTTCTTGGGGCTGCTGCTGACCAGCTGCCCGAAGCCGTCGTTGATCTGCCGGATCAGCGCTTCCGGCAGGCCGAAGTGCAGCAGGGATTCACGGAATTTTTCGGGACAGGGCATGCGCATCGCCTCCGCTACTGATTTCTTCATGGGCCTGTAGCCTGATGATACAGGACGCGCGACGGCCTGTCAACCGCCGGAGGGGGATCGCAGGGCTTATGGATCCGGACGGCGGCGGATGGTGCGGAGGACGCCCTTGCGCCTGTCGCCCGGGATGCTCCCTCCAGGCTGGTGCGCGCCGCTTCCGGGCGACGCTCAGAACAGATCCAGCATGCTGTCCAGGTAGATGGCCTCCCTGACCCGCAGCTGATGCTCGGGCCTAATCATGTAGTACAGCAGAAATTCCAGAATCAGCGCGCTGCCCAGCCCCCGGCCCTCGATCTTGAAATGGGAGAAGCCCATGGGCAGGTAGGTGTTCACAATATCGTCCACGCCGATGAAGCCGGGGTTCTCCATGGCCCTGGAGAAGCGGTAGCCCTCCCGGGCATCCGGCGCGGCGCAGCGATGCTCGGGGCCCTCCTCGCCCAGGTTCTTCCGGCTGACCGCCTCGTAGCACTGCCTGCGCTCCCTGCAGCCAAACCAGCAGCACTCGTTGCACAGGAATTCCAGCTTGCTCTTCTGCCGCGCAGACAGCGCGTCCAGCTGCCCGAAGGCCTTGTTCAGCCGAAAGTCCGGCACCACATACACAAATTCCTCCCGATTGACCTCCTGCACCAGCTGCGGGAAGGCCGTCAGCACCTTGGTGGTGGAGGACACCAGGTACAGCCCCGGGTACCTGCGCCGGATGTAATCCAGCAGCAGCTCCGAGTGGACGATCACGCCGTTCCGGGGCCCGACGCTTTCCTCAAACAGCCGGCACAGCGCGTTGCACCGCCTGTCGGCCAGGTGCTCCTCCCGCAGCAGGGAATTGCTGAAGGTCAGCCGGGCGGAGATGCCGTATTCCCGCGTCAGCGCCAGCGCGTCCCGGGGATCGCAGTCCCCGGCGCCCACGCGGCCTCCGCCCCAGAGGCACCCCTCCGGCGCACCGTAGATGGAGCCGATCTCACACCAGTCGTAGAAATACTCCCTGTGCCCGCGATACAGCGGCAGGAACACCCGGTACAGCTCCTCAAACTCGAACAGCCCGGGCAGGTGATAATACGCCACGCCCTTGCCCTCCGGGCGCGCAGCCTGATGGTCCCTCATCATGATCCTCCGCTCACCCTGGCGCATGCCCCGTGGCCCTGCCATGGGCTTCACGCCATCCGCGCTGCCCGTCCTGTCAGCCCGGCTGCCCGGGCAGCTTCAGCCTTCAGCCCCCGGTTCGGGTCAGAAGAAGCACCGTCTCCACGTGCTCCGTGCAGGGGAACATGTCCACCGGCACGGCCCTTTCGGCCTTGTAGCCGCCCCGCACCAGGTACGCCGCGTCCCGGGCCAGGGTCTCCGGGTTGCAGGAGACGTACACGATGCGCGGGGGCTTCAAGGTCAGCAGGGAGCGCAGGAAGGGCTCGTCGCTGCCGGCGCGGGGCGGATCCATCATCACCACGTCCGGCACACGGCCTTCCCGGGCCATCTTCACCATGAAGCGCCCCGCGTCGTCGCAGTAGAAGGCCGCGTTGGTCACGCCGTTGCGGCGGGCGTTCTCCCGGGCGTCCTTCACGGCCTCGCCGTTGAGCTCCACGCCGATGAGCCGCCTGAGCCCGTCCGCAGCGCACAGGCCGATGGTGCCCGTGCCGCAGTAGGCGTCCAGGAGGGTTTCGCCGCCGGTGAGGTTTGCCAGGTCAATGGCCGTGCGGTAGAGCCGCTCCGTCTGCCGGGCGTTGACCTGGTAGAAGGACCGGCTGGAGACGCGGAAGCGCTTGCCGCACAGTTCGTCCTCCAGGTAGCCGTCGCCGTAGAGCACGGTCTCCTTCGTGCCCAGCACCATGCTGGTTTCCCGCGCGTTCAGGTTCAGCACGATGGTGGTGATCTCCGGGTGCTTCTCCACAAGCGCCGCCACAAAGGCCTTCCGCCCGGGAAATTCCAGGCTCGTGGCCACCAGCGTCACCATGATCTGCCCGGTGGAGGGGCTGGTGCGCACCACCACATGCCGCAAAAACCCCCGGTGGGTGTACTCGTTGTACACCCGCAGCTTAAAGGGCCGGAGCAGGGACACGATGGTCTGGATGATCCGGTCGGCCCGGGCGTCCTCGATGAGGCACTGCTTCACCGGCACCACCCGGTGGGTGCCCTGGGCGTACACGCCGGAAACGGGATCGCCCCGCTTGTCCACGGCCAGCACAGCGTGCACCTTGTTGCGGTAGTGCAGGGGATTGTCCATGCCCAGGATGGGCTCCACAGGGCACAGCTTCCCCAGCAGCGCCTCCACCCGGCGCTGCTTGAGCGCTAATTGCTCCCGGTAGCTGAGCCTGCCCAGCTGGCAGCCGCCGCAGCGGGCGGCCACGGGACAGTTGAAGCGGATATCGCCCCTGGGGGCGGGAGGGTTCTGCATGGCGGGATGCTCCTTCTGTATCAGGGTGTGAAACAGCATCATTATACGCCATGGCCGCAGCCTGCGTCAATCGCGGGAAGGCTTGATCTGCGGGACAAAGCGCGGTATAATGGTGGTGACAATGACACCGGCAGATACAGCCGCCAGGCGGCAGCAAGGAGGAACAGCGTGAGCAGATCAGATGCCCTGCTGCAGTATAACTATGCCCTGAAGCAGGGGCTGAAGTATTACAACAGCTGCGTGATCCGCGGCAGCTACCCCTATCCCCAGGTGCTGGACGAGGTTTTTAGCGAGGAGATGTGCGCGGGCAGGGCCTACATCGGGCTGGTGGACATCCCCATGGATCAGATTGTGGGCACCACCACCGCGGGGCGCAAGTCCGTGTTCGCGGGGAACTTCATGCCCCTGCTGGATCCGGAAACGGAGTTCGGCAGCAAGTGGATCGCCCTTTGCACGGCCCATCTGGATACCGTGGGCATTACCGACCCCATTATCTGCAACGAATACATGGGCCGGTTCTACATCACCGAGGGCAACAAGCGCGTCAGCGTCCTGAAGAGCTACGGCGCGGCGACCATCCCCGGCATCGTCACCCGGCTGATCCCCGAGTATTCGGACAACATCGAGGTTCAGATCTACTACGAATTCATGGACTTCTACCGCCTCAGCCGCGTCTACGAGGTCAGCTTCCGCCGCCTGGGCGGCTTCCCGAAGCTGCAGGCGGCGCTGGGCTATGCGCCGGAGCACAAGTGGACGGAGGAGGAGCGGCGGGACTTCCTGTCGGCCTACCGGGCGCTGCGGGGGGCCTTTGACAAGCTGAATACTGAGCAGCTGCCCCTGGCGGCGGGGGACGCGCTGCTGGCCTGGCTGGAGATCTACCCCCTGACGGACCTGGAGACCTGCCCGGCATCCGAGATCAGCCAGCGGCTGAACGCCATGTGGCCGGATCTGCGCATCCTGGCCAAGG
>JBJEUJ010000011.1:0-4231 GCA_051883775.1 Aristaeellaceae bacterium
AAGCATCCACGTTTTCTTCCGTCAGGTACAGCTGGTGGGCGCTGGCCCGGCCCTCGGGCACGGTGGCCACGGCCTCAAACCAGATCAGCCCCGGGCCCGCCTTGGCGAAGCGCTCGTAGCGGCGGACGGTCAGCGCATCCGGCGCGCCGCCCTCGGTGCCGTCGGTGCCCTCCATGGGCTGAAAGGCGATGCGGTTGGGGGCCGTCACGCTTCCTATGGTCAGGGGCTGGAACAGGGGGGACGCGTCCTCCTGCAGGGGCAGGGCGGCTCCGGCCTTTTCCGCGGCGGCGCGCAGGCTGTCCAGGGTCGGATAATGGAAGGTTTCGTGAAGCATCAGACGTCTACCTCCTTGCAGTCTTGCAAGAACTATGATAAAGTATAAGCATGTGAATGAACCTGTGCCGGGCGCACGGAAATATGGAAAATCCATTTGCAAGGAGGGAAGCCATGCCCTTCACCATTGTCTACAGCGACCAGCCGTCCTTCCACCAGGCGCACACCCATGTGTACTATGAGCTTTTGTATGTGCTGGAGGGGGCGGTGCGGCTGACGGTCCGGGGGCAGGAAAAGCGGGTGGAGGCCGGATCGCTGGTGTTCCTGAACCAGTTTGACGAGCATGCCACCCGGCTGTGCGGGGAGATCTACCGGCGATATTATCTGCTGATTCCTCCCACGCAGCTGCAGGCCTTCCGGCAGGATACGCGGCTGTTGTCGGTGTTCCGCTTCCGGCGGGGCGGCTACCCCTATGTGCTGGAAACGGGGGCGGACAAGCCGCGCTTCGACACCTGCTTCGCGCTTTTGCGGGAGACGGCGGATCGCGCAGGCCCTCTGATGGAGGAGCAGGTGGAGGCGCTGCTGACGCTGATCCTGCTCTTCGCACGGGAAAAGCGCCCGGACATGTTCCTGGGCGACCCGGGGGACGCCTTCCTGCCCATGGGGGAGATCCTGGACGAGCTGGACCGCAGCTTCGCCCAGCCCTTCTCCCTGCAGGAGCTGGCCAGGCGCTATCACGTCAGCCCCGGGTGCCTGTCCAGCCACTTCAGCCGCTGCGTGGGCATGCGCCCCATGCAGTACATCACCCTCAGCCGCCTGACCCAGGCCCGGGCCATGCTCATGCAGACGGAGCTGCCGGTGATGGAGGTGGCCCGCCAGTGCGGCTACAACGATGTGAGCAGCTTTGTCCGCCGCTTCCGGGAGGAATTCGGCGTGACGCCCCTGCAGTTCCGCCGCCAGCACGACGCGCCCGCCCCCCCCGGCGGCTGCGGACGGCGGAGCGACCCCGCGCAGATCATGATTTTCGCATAGGAGAAAGGAGCAATCGACCCATGAAATTCAGCAACGGCTGCTGGCTGCCCCAGGAGGGCGTCCAGTGCTTCTCCCCGGTGCAGGTGTACCTGGCCCGCCTTGAAAGGAACCGGGCCGTCCTGTGCTGCACCACCCGCCCCGTGCGCCAGCGGGGCGACGCCATGGACGGCGTGAACCTGACGGTGGAGATCACCGCCCCCTACCCGGAGGTGCTGCGGGTGCGCACCCATCACCATGCGGGGGTGAAGTACCGGGGCCCGGCCTTCGAGCTGGCGGAGATGCAGGAGGGCCTGTTCCGGGCGGAGGAAACCGATACGACCATCACTGTGCATAGCGGCAGCACCCGGGTGGAAATCGACCGGGCCAGCGCGGTGATGACCTTCTGGCAGGGGGAGCGGAGGCTGACCTGCAGCGGGGACAGGGATCTGGCCTACGTCAAGCCCCACTGGCACGGCTACTACTATGACAAGGGCCCGGGGGACGCGTACATGCGGGGCCAGCTGGACATGGACGTGGGCGAGATGATCTACGGCCTGGGCGAGCGCTTCGGCCCCCTGGCGAAAAACGGCCAGAGCATCGAGATCTGGAACGAGGACGGCGGCACCTCCACCCAGCAGGCCTACAAGAACATTCCCTTCTACCTGTCCAGCAAGGGCTACGGCGTGTTCGTCAACCACCCGGAGCGGGTATCCTTCGAGGTGGGGAGCGAGATGGTGTCGAAGGTATCCTTCACCGTCAAGGGGGAGATGCTGGACTTCTTCCTCATCGGCGGCCCCACCATGAAGGACGCCCTGCGCCGCTACACGGACATCACCGGTCATCCCTCCCTGCCCCCGGCGTGGACCTTTGGCCTGTGGCTGTCCACCTCCTTCACCACCAATTATGACGAGGACACCGTCAACAGCTTCGTGGACGGGATGCTGTCGCGGGGGATTCCCCTATCGGTTTTCCACTTCGACTGCTTCTGGATGCGGGCCTTCCACTGGTGCGACTTCCTGTGGGATCCGGCGGTGTTCCCCGATCCGGAGGGCATGCTGAAGCGGCTGAAGAGCAAGGGCCTGAAGATCTGCGTGTGGATCAACAGCTATGTGGGCCAGGAGTCCCATCTGTTTGCCGAGGGCGCGGAGAAGGGGTACTTCCTCAAGCGGCCCAACGGCGATGTGTGGCAGTGGGACATGTGGCAGCCGGGGCTGGCGCTGGTGGACTTCACCAACCCGGAGGCGTGCCGGTGGTACTCCGCGCAGCTGGAGCGGCTGCTGGACATGGGCGTGGACTGCTTCAAGACCGACTTTGGCGAGCGCATCCCCACCGACTGCGTGTATTCCAACGGCGCAGACCCGGAGCTGATGCACAACTACTACACCTACCTGTACAACAAGACCGTCTACGACACCATTGTCCGCAAGCGCGGCAAGGAGGAGGCGGTGCTCTTCGCCCGGTCGGCCACGGCGGGCGGGCAGAAGTTCCCCGTCCACTGGGGCGGCGACTGCTGGAGCAGCTATGTGGCCATGGAGCAGACCCTGCGGGGCGGCCTGTCGCTGACCAGCTCGGGCTTCGGGTTCTGGAGCCACGACATCGGCGGCTTCGAGCGCACTTCCACGGCGGATGTGTACAAGCGCTGGTGCGCCTTCGGGCTCCTGTCCAGCCACTCCCGGCTCCACGGCTCCAACAGCTACCGGGTGCCCTGGGCCTATGACGAGGAGGCCGTGGACGTGCTGCGGCGCTTCACCCGCCTGAAGTACAGCCTCATGCCCTACCTCTACCGCCAGGCCGTGCTGACCAACGAAACCGGCCTGCCCATGATGCGCATGATGCCCCTGGAATTCCCGGAGGAGCGGGCTTGCGCGGGGCTGTCCACCCAGTACATGCTGGGCGAGAGCCTGCTGGTGGCCCCCATCCTCAATGATCAGGGCATGGCGGAGTACTACCTGCCCGAGGGCCGCTGGACAAGCCTGCTCACCGGCGAGGAGCGCCAGGGCGGCCGCTGGTTCAAGGAGCATCACGACTACATGAGCCTGCCGCTGTACGTGCGGCCGGGGAGCATCATCCCCGTGGGCGCCCATGAGGACACCGTTCAGTACGATTACGCCCTGGAGGCGGACTGGCGGGTCTACGCCCTGGATGCGGGGCAGACGCGCACCTGCGTGATCTGCGGCGGGGACGGCCGGGAGGAAGCCACCCTGACCGTGACCCGTACGCCGGAGGGCTACGCGCTGCATCTCACGGGCGGCAAGCCCTGCACGGTGACGCTGATGAACGTGACGGCGCAGTCCGCCGGGGGCGCGGCCATGACCGTCGGGAAGGGCAGCACCCGCCTGCGCCTGAGCGGGGAGGGCGAGGCCCTCGTCCGCTGCGGCGGTTGAGCAAGAAAATATTTCCGCATTTTGCCCTGCGGCGAGGAAGGAGTCCCCGCCGCAGGGGCGAATACAACGCCCACAGGGAGCCGGTCAGCAAGACGGCTCCCTGACTTGAAGGAGGACGAAACCATGGCGGTTATTACCCTGAACAAGGACAGGAGCCAGGGCAAAATCAACAGGAACATCTACGGGCATTTCTCCGAGCATCTGGGCCGGTGCATCTACCAGGGCCTGTACGTGGGCGAGGACAGCCCCATCCCCAATGTGCGGGGCATCCGCACGGACGCGGTGGAGGCGCTGAAGAAGATCGGCGTGCCGGTATTGCGCTGGCCCGGCGGCTGCTTTGCCGATGAGTACCACTGGGAGGACGGCATCGGCCCGAAGGAAAGCCGCAAGCGCATGGTCAACACCAACTGGGGCGGCGTGGTGGAGGACAATTCCTTCGGCACCCATGAGTTCCTGGATCTGTGCGAGCAGGTGGGCTGCGAGCCCTACATCAACGCCAACGTGGGCAGCGGCACCGTGCGGGAGATGGCCGAGTGGGTGGAGTACCTCAACAGCGACGGGGA
>JBJEUJ010000012.1:0-4202 GCA_051883775.1 Aristaeellaceae bacterium
ACTACATCGCCGGCCAGGCTGCGGCCTTCATCGGCGGCAACTGGGACGAGAGCTACATCACCGCTTCCCTGAAGGACGCTGACGAGGAGAAGTGGGCCAACATCGGCTTCGCCGTGCTGCCCCAGCCCGCTGACGCCACCAAGGCTCCCACCTCCCAGAACATCGGCCTGGGCTACGCCGTGGCCATCAACCCCAAGGTTGCCGAGGATCCCGACAAGCTGGCTGCCGCCATCGACCTGGCCCAGGAGCTGACCGGCCCCGCCTTCTCCACCTACGTGGCTGAGAACTACGCCCTGGGCGGCCTGACCGCCGCTGGCGACGTGGACCTGTCCAAGTTCGACCAGATCACCCAGGACTTCTACAACTGGTCCTATGTGGATACCGAGACCTGCGAGATCTACGACTCCTACATCAACTCCGCTGTGTGGGGCGTGTTCAACCAGGATCTGCAGGCCATGCTCAACGGCGACAAGACCCCCGAGGAGGTTGCCCAGAACGCTCAGGCTGCCTACGAGGCCAACTACTGATCCTACATACGGCTGCCTGACCTCATGGTCTGTCAGCTGACATGGAGGGCCGCTCTGCCGGGCTGTCCGGCGGAGCGGCCCTTTCCAATCAGCGGCAGCGGCTGAGCCAACAATGCGGGCGGAAAGCGAGGAAATGCCATGCTTCAATCCATCAGGCCCAAAAACCGTACCATCCTGCTGTATCTGCTCATTCCGGTGGTCATCTTTGTCTTCACGGTCTTTTACCCGCTGTGCCGCGCCGTCATTTACAGCTTCTTTGAGTGGAAGGGCGGCCCCAACATGACCTTCAACGGGCTGGCCAACTACCGCCAGCTCTTTGCGGACGGCGTATTCTGGGAGGCCTTCTACCACAACATCTACCTGGTGGTGGTGTGCATCATCGGTCAGATGGGTCTGGCCTTCATCATGGTGATGTTCGCCAACTCCCGCCTGACCCACGCCAAGGGCGTGCACCGCACCTTCGGCTTCTTCCCCAGCACCATTTCCGCCGTGTGCATCGGCATGATCTGGAACATCATTTACCTGCAGGACGGCCTGCTCAACACCGTTCTGAGCAGGCTGGGTCTCATCACGGGCACGTGGATGGACTGGCCCAACTGGCTGGGAAGCGGCAACGTCATGCTGGCGGTATCCATCCCGCTGGTGTGGCAGTACATCGGCTATTACATGGTCATCATGTTCTCCGCCATTGCCGGCATTGACGCGGAAATCTTCGAGAGTGCGGAGATCGACGGCGCCAACGGCTTCCAGAAGGCTGTGAAGATCACCCTGCCCCTCATCAAGAATACCATCCTGGTGTGCCTGACGCTGTGCATCGCCGGCAACATGAAGGCCTTCGACAACATCTACGTCATGACCTCCGGCGGCCCGGGCACCTCCTCCATGGTTATGGCCATGTACGGCTACAACACCTCCTTCCGCGATTCCAACCTGGGCTACGGCAGCACCATTTCCGTGGCCATCTTCGTCCTGTCCCTGGCGGTCATCGGCGGCTCCCAGTGGCTGGTCAAGCGTGCTACGAAGGGGGTTGAGATTTGATGATCCGTCTCACTGCCAAGCGTCCTCCCATGCAGAAGAAGCATCTGTCGCCCACCGCCCGCATCGGCAGCATCCTCATGGACGCGGTGCTGTGGATTTTCTCCCTGAGCTGCATTTTCCCGCTGGTCTGGATGGCCTACAACTCCCTGAAGGTCAAGCGCGTCTTTAACGCCGACAAGCTGTCCATCCCCGGGCTGTTCGGTGCGGCCGCCCCCACCCTGGAGAACTACACCCGCATCCTCACCAACCCGGACTATCACCTGTTCGAGTCCATGTGGAACTCCGTGCGCACCACGGCCATCAGCATCCTGGGCATTGTGCTGTTCTCCTTCATTGTGGGCTACATTCTTTCCCGCATCAAGGGCAAGTGGAACCGCCCGCTGTACCTGCTGTTCCTCTCCGGCATGCTGATCCCCATCCACTCTCTGCTGGTGCCCATCTACGTCGTGTTCAAGGAGATGAACATGACCAACCAGTGGTTCACGCTCCTGCTGCCCTACATCAGCTTCGGCATGCCCATGGGCATCTTCCTGGTGGAGGGCTACATCAAGGGCATTCCCGTCTCCCTGGAGGAGGCTGCCGCCATTGACGGCTCCAGCTTCACCCGCTCCATGTGGAGCATCATCATGCCCATGTGCAAGCCCATTCTGGTGACGGTTGCCATCATTCAGGTGTTCAGCTGCTGGAACGAGTTCTCCTTCGCCCTGGTGCTGATCGAGAACGTCCATCTCCAGACCGTTCCCCTGGCGCTGACGCAGTTCAAGGGGCAGTTCGGCTCGGACTATCCCAAGCAGATGGCCGCCATGCTCATCACCATGATGCCCATTGTGATCATCTACTTCATCTTCAGCAAGCAGATCATCCAGGGCATGGTTGCGGGTGCGGTCAAGGGCTGATCCCCAAAACGCTGATCCCTCAGGGCCGGAAGGAAGCATGGCTTTCTTCCGGCCTGATGCATGCATGGACATCCCCTGCGCGGCCCGAAAAAACGCGCAGCCGCTTTCTGCGACGGCTGTGCGTTTTTTCATGGCGGATAACGCCCTGACCCTGCCGGGCGTCACGGCCTTCATTGCCGCCGGAGGTGTTGGCAAAGCGCCGGGCGCGCCTGCGGGGACGGGGCGTTCCCGGCGCTGACAACCCTGCGTATCCGGCGGCTCAGGCCAGGTTTCACGGGCATCCCGTCCTTCGGCGCGGTATCATGTCCAGGGATCGCAGGAAACGTACCATATGGCGTGAAATCAACCACATTTTACGCATTCGCCTTGTTGACACGAGTAAACATCCGTGTTATTTTATTATCAGAATCATCAGGGAGAGGTGCGCTGGCCAGCCCCGGTTGCCGTACAGGCAGCGGCTGTGCTGTTTTCTCCGCGCCGCCCGGTATGCCCAGATACCGCCATGGGCTTCATCGGCCAGCAGGCGGCCACACCGGCCCCGGCTGCTCTCCCTGGGCTGCTTCGGCCCCCATCACCCCTTCGATCCGCCCATATGCCGGATCAGCTTGCCATGCCTTCCAGCCAATCCCCCGGTATCCCGCAGGATGTATCCTGCCAACAATACACAAAGGAGCTCAGCATAATGATGGACCGTATTCCCGCCCTTCCCCTGGTGGCCAACGACCCCTACTTCTCCATCTGGATGCCCGGCGACACCCTGACCTGTGCTGATTCCATTCACTGGACCGGCGCCGTCAAGCCCCTGCGCGGCCATATCACCATCGACGGCAGGCGCTATCACTGGCTGGGCCGCGTCTCCACCCCGGCCATGGAGACCCGCTCCCTCCGCGTGACCCCCACCCGGACCATCAGCGAGCTGGAGGCCGGCGGCGTACATCTGACGGTGTGCTTCTGGTCCCCCGCCCTGCCCCGGGATCTGGACATGCTCTCCGCCCCCGTGACCTACCTTGACCTGGCCCTCACCAGCACGGACGGCCAGCCCCATCAGGCGGAGATCGTGCTGGATGCGTCGGACAAGCTGTGCTACGACGGCGAGGTGCCCCCGGCCATGGATTCCTTCCGCTACGACCTGGACGGCCTGCACACGGCCTACATCGGCCAGCAGCAGCAGCGGGTGCTGGGCCACTCCGGCGACCATATCACCATCGACTGGGGCTACCTGTACATGGCCTCCCGCCAGGGCCATGTGGAAAACAAGCCCCATGGCCTGACTTTCGCCTGGCAGGCGGAGGTATCCGGCGAGCCCGCCAGGGCCACGGTGCTCCTGGGCTATGACGACATCGGCTCCATCAACTACTTCGGCGCGGTGTGCCGCACCTGGTACATGCGCGGCGGCAAGACCATTGTGGACGCGCTGCGGGAATTCGACGCCCGCCATGACGAGCTGGATGCCGCCTGCGGGCAGCTGGACGACGAGGTCATGAACGAGGCCCAGGCCATCGGCGGGGAGGACTACCGCCTGATTGCCAGCGCAGCCTGGCGGCACACCTTCGCCGCGCACAAGCTCATCGCCACCCCCGAGGGCGAGATGGCCTTCCTGTCCAAGGAGAACGACTCCAACGGCTGCATCGGCACGGTGGACGTGAGCTATCCCTCCATTCCGCTGTTCCTGAAGTATTGCCCGGAGCTGGTCAACGCCCTGTGCCGCCCGGTGCTGGCCTTCGCCGCCATGCCCGTGTGG
>JBJEUJ010000013.1:0-4197 GCA_051883775.1 Aristaeellaceae bacterium
CTGCCCGCCCTGGGCGTGGAGGGCGCAGCCCTGGCCACGGTGATTTCCGGCGGCGTGGCCATGCTCATTGACGTGACAACCTCCTACTGCAGGAAGCTGCCCTCCGCCGCGCGTCTGAGGGACATGAAGCTGCCCGACAGGGCGTACCTGAAGCGCTTTGTGCTGCTGGTGGCGCCGGTGGTGGCCAACGAGGGCTTGTGGAGCATGGGCATGTCCATGTACAACGTGTTCTACGGCCGCCTGGGCGATGCGTCCGTGGCGGCGGTGGGCATTGCGGGCACGGTGGATCAGCTGGTGCAGGTGCTGGTCTACGGCGTGATGAACGCCACGGCCATCCTGGTGGGCGGCCACCTGGGCGCGGGCGACCGCAAGGGCGCGTGGCTGACAGCCAGGCGCATGATCGCCGCCTGCCTGGTCATCGGCGTGATCATGGGCGTGGTGCAGCTGAGCTGCCGCAGCGCGCTGCTGGGCATCTTCAACGTGAGCCAGGAGGCCCGGAGCCTGGCCAGCACCATCCTGCTCATCGGCTCCTTCACCATCTGGCTGAGGGCGTTCAACTCCGTCAACGTGGTGGGCATCCTGCGCGCCGGCGGGGATACGGTGTTCTCCATGCTGCTGGATACCTCCGCCCTGTGGCTGGTGGGCGTGCCGCTGGTGGGCATCGCCGCGCTGGTGTGGAGGCTGCCGGTGTGGCAGGTGTACATCTTCACCATCACCGAGGAGGCCATCAAGGCATTCATCGGCCTGTGGCGTTTCCGCTCGGGCAAGTGGGTCAATGTGCTGACAGAAAAGGAAAGCAACGCATAACGGAGGCAGACAACCATGGCTGTGGATTATGAATTTGACCTGGTGGGCAAGATCGGCTCCATGGCGCTGATCCGCCGGGAGGACAAGGACATTGACTACAACATCTTCTCCCGCCTGGGGAGCGAATTGAAGCCCGGCATGATCTGGGTGACCTCCGGCGCCACGGAGATCGGCCGCCTGGACTACATCAAGCGCACCGGCTGCGAGCTCTCCGGCGACCCGGAGCAGGACAAGACCGACTACGCCGCCCAGGGCCAGAGCATCCTCATGCAGAACTACCGGCAGTTCATCCGCCCGGAATACGGCGTGCGGCAGCTGCTGGTGGAGCATACCCACTTCAACGACCCGGAGAAGCGGGAGCATATCCGCCGCCTGCTCATCCGCGCCGCCCGGCAGAAAACCATCCCCATCGTCAACTACAACGACCCCGTCTGCGACGAGGAAAACCGCAAGATGGAGCTGGCCGTCCGCCGGGAGCGGGGCGATTCGGCCTACGAGTGCGTGGACAATGACGAGACCGCTGCGGTCATCGCCGGGCTGGTGCATGCCAAAACCCTGGTGCTGATGACCTCCACCGAGGGCATCTACCAGAACCCCGCCGACCCTGCCACCCTGGTGCGGGACGTGACGGGCAGAACTTATGAGGAAGTGGAGACCGCCGTGCGCAAGCTGCAGGCCAACTGCGTGGGGGCCAGCCGCGCCGGGGCCAACGGCGCCCGGGCCAAGCTGGAATACGCGCTGCAGTCCGTGCGGGGCGGCACGACGGTGATCATCGGCCATGCCCGCCATCGCCTCAGCGACCTGGTGGAGGGCCGGGTGGCCTGCACCCGCATCGGGGTGGAAAAATGAACCGGCGGCTGTATGAGGCCATCGGCTTCTTCACGGAGGAAACGCACATCATGCCCTGCCTGTCCGTCACCTGCGGCACGGCGGAAGGGGAGGAGCATGCCCTGCGCGGGGCGGTGAACCGCCGGGGAGATCCCCTGACGGAGGACGCGCTCTACGACCTGGCCAGCCTGACCAAGCTGTTCACGGGCCTGCTGGTCATGCGCCTGCAGGAGGAGGGCCGCCTGGAGCTGTCCGCGCCGGTCACCCGCTACGCGCCCAGGTTCCGGCATCTGGCCGGGATCAGCGTGGACAGCGTGCTGGGGTTTGAGGTGGGGCTGGTGACGCCCCGTCGGGTGAACGCGCAGCCCACGGCGGTGGAGGCCCTGCGGCAGCTGGAGGACATTGCGCCCCAGAGCGTCACCGGCAGGTACTATTCCGACATGCATGCCATGGTACTCAAGCATGTCATTGAGGGCGCGGCGGGGGAAAGCTACGACGCGCTGGTGCAGGAAAAAATCCTCCATCCCCTGGGGATGAAGGATACCTTCTGCCGGGTGCCGGAGGGGGAGCGGTATCGCTGCGCGGATTATTCCGGCGAGCACCGCATCGAGCGGGGGCGGTACATCCACCGGGAGACGGTCACCCCCGGCACGCCCCACGACCCCAAGGCCCAGCTGCTCTGGCCGGAGAGCTGCGGCCACGCGGGCATGTTTTCCACCCGGGGGGACATGGTGAAAATGTGCCAGGGGCTTTTGCAGGGGAAGGCCGTCAGCCGGGCAAGCCTGCTGGCTATGGCAAGGAACCGCACGGGCCGCAGGCTCAGCCAGGGCGTGTACACGCAATATCTGGGCAGCCAGTGCTACGTCAAGCACCCGCAGCAGTACTATTCGGAGATCCCCGTGTACATGAGCGACAGGGCCGTCGGGCTGTCGGGGTTCACGGGGCACCACCTGGCGGTGGATGCGGAGCGGGGCATCTTCACGCTGTTCCTGGGCAACCGGGTGCTGGACCGGCTGACGGTGCTGGCGCCCGAGGAGGGCAAGAGCCTTACGGATTACGGCCTGAACCCGGACGGGACGGGGCAGGCGCTCTGGCCGGACGGGCGGAGGGTGTACTCGTCGGTGAACTATGTGCATCAGAAGGACGAGCATCTTCACCGGGTGGTAATGGACGTGCTGGGGCTGGACAGATGGCGCCGGGCGGGCAGTGAATGGCCATGAGTCCCGCCAGATTCTGCGCGCCGGAGGGGTCCGGCGGAATGGCGGGCATCAGGCCGGTGCATTCGGCGGCGCTGGCCACCTCCTCCACCTCCTCAAAGGTTTCGTCGCGTTTCATGGGCTGAGCCTCCTTCATGACAGGGTTCAAGGCTCAATTTGCACGAACGAAGGACGCATTATGCAGACTTTTCAAAAAGCGGCGAAGGCCGCCTTTTTGCATATGCAGGTTTGTGGATGGCATAAACGGGAATATCCCATACAGTATTGCATATTGATGCAGAAAATACAGAAAAAGTTCTGTGCAGAACAGAAGAAGTACTTTCAAAATGCAGGAAAATGCGTTACAATATCCCTATTATCAGATTGCGCGGAGCCGGACGGCTCCGGGAAGGGGGGAGAGGGCCGTGCGCTTTGAGGACATGCCGTACCGCCGGGTGACCTGGGAAGAGATCGCCGGGGAGTACGACGCGCTGGAAAAGGAGCTGCAGGCCGTCTCCTGCGAGGCGGACTGCCGGGCGGTGCTGGCCCATCGCAGCCGCCTGGGCGACAGGATGACGCCCATGGATCTGTGCTATGTCCGCCACGGCATGAACGGGAACGACCCCTTCTATGCGCAGGAGCAGCGGTATTACGACGAGATCGGCCCGAGGGTGGCGGAGCGGGCCAACCGCTTCAGCCGCATGATGCTCTCCTCGCCCATGAGCGGGTGCTTCGAGCAGCTGATGGGCTCCTTCGCCTTCTCGCTGATGCGGGATGGGCTGGAGGATACCAGCGACGGGCTCATTGCGCTGCAGCAGGAGGAAAACGCGCTGGTCAGCCGGTATCATCAGCTGATGGCCGCGGGCAAGGTCAGCTACAACGGCCGGCAGGTGAGCCGCGGCAGCCTGGCGCTGGAGCAGCAGTCCCCGGACAGGTCGGTCAGGAAGGCCGTATACCAGGCCGTGGCCGCCTCCTGGGCGGAGCAGCGGGAGGAGCTGGAGGAGCTCTACGACCAGCTGGTGCACAACCGGCACCGGCAGGCGCAGCTGCTGGGCTATCCCAATTACGTGCCCCTGAGCTACCGGCGGATGTGCCGCATTGGCTACACGCCGGAGGACGTGACCCGCTTCCGGGAGCAGGTGAAGCGGGAGCTGGTGCCCGTGGGGGCCCGGCTGAACGAGGGACGCAGGCAGCGCCTGGGTCTGGAGCGCCTCTACCCCTGGGACGGCATCAGCTTCCTCACGGGGAACCCCGTACCCCTGGGGGACGAGCGGTTCTGCCTGGACATGACGCGGGAAATGTTCACCCGGCTGTCCCCGGAGACGAAGGAGTACATTGACTTCATCCTGGACAACGGCCTGTACGA
>JBJEUJ010000014.1:0-4197 GCA_051883775.1 Aristaeellaceae bacterium
ACATGCAGCGCTTCTCCACCTCCGCCGCCAAGGTGATGGAGCTGGACTACATCAATCCCCACATTGTGGATTCCCCGGACGCGAAGGATCATGCGCGCATGGAGGGCAAGATCGAGTTCCGCCATGTGTCCTTCAACTTTGACACCAAGAAGGTTATCGACGATGTGTCCTTCACCGTGCAGCCGGGGCAGACCGTAGCGGTCATGGGCCCCACCGGCGGTGGCAAGACCACGCTGATTAACCTGCTGGCCCGCTTCTACGACGTGTCGGAGGGCGAGATCCTGGTGGACGACTGCAACGTCAAGGAATGGAAGCTGCAGCAGCTGCGCGGCGGCATCGGTACCGCTACCCAGGATGTGTTCCTCTTCTCCGACACGGTGGAGGGCAATGTGGCCTTCGGCAACCAGGAGCTGACGCTGGAGGAGGTCAAGGACTTCACCCGGCGGGCGGCGGCGGGCGACTTCGTGGAGAAGCTCTCCGACGGGTACGACACCATCATCGGCGAGCGCGGCGTGGGCCTGAGCGGCGGCCAGCGCCAGCGCATTGCCCTGGCCCGCGCTCTGGCGGTGAAGCCCAGCATCCTCATCATGGACGACACCACCTCTGCCGTGGACATGGAGACGGAGCAGTACATCCAGCAGCAGCTGCGGGAGCTGCCCTTCCCCTGCACCAAGTTTATCATTGCCCAGCGCATCTCCTCCATGAGGGACGCGGACCTGATCCTTGTGCTCAAGGACGGCCGCATTGCCGAGCGCGGCACCCATGAGGAGCTGGTGCGCCAGCACGGCTACTACTACCAGACCTACGCCCTGCAGAACGATCTTACGACAGAGGAGGTGGGCTGAGATGGCACGCAACAAGTTTGACGTGGACGAGAAGCTGGAGTCCCCCTTCCAATGGAAGCACCTGAAGCGGGCCGGGGCCTACATCGGCCGTCACAAGGTGCAGATGATCTGCGCGCTGTGCCTGTCCGCACTGGCCAGCGTGGCCTCCCTGAGCATCCCGAAGATCACCGAATGGGTGCTGGACGTGGCGGTGCCCGCGGCGGACGTGGCCATGATCGGCAAGATGGCCATGCTCTTTGTGGGCGTGATTCTGCTGAGCATCCTGTTCACCACCGTCCGCTCCCGCATCATGGCCCATGTGAGCCAGGAGATCATCTACGACATCCGCAAGGACCTGTTCGCTCACCTGCAGCGCCTGCCCTTCAGCTACTACGACAGCCGTCCGGCGGGGAAGATCCTCGTGCGCGTGATCAATTACGTCAACTCCGTCTCGGACATCCTGTCCAACGGCATCATCAACATGATCCTGGAGATCATCAACCTGATCTTTATCGTGATCTTCATGTTCTCCACCAACGCGCGGCTGTCCTGGGTGATTCTGGCAGGGCTGCCCGTGTTTGTGGCGGTGGTGGTGCTGATCAAGCCCCGGCAGCGCCGCGCCTGGCAGAACCAGAGCAACAAGAACAGCAACTACAACGCTTACCTGGCCGAATCCATCGACGGCGTGCGGGTCAGCCAGCTGTTCGACCGGCAGGAGGAAAACCTGAGCATCATGCGCCGCCTGGCGGATGCCTGCCGCGCTGCCTGGATGAAGGCTGCTTACATCAGCAACACCGTCTGGCTCTCCAGCGAAACCATGACGCAGATCGTCCTGACGCTGCTGTATATCACCGGCGTGTACTGGATGGGCGGGGGCAGCATGGTCAGCTTCGGCGTGATCCTGGCCATGGGCCAGTATGTCAGCCGTTTCTGGCAGCCCATCACCAACCTGGCGAACATCTACAACTCCTTCGTCAACAATCTGGCCTATCTGGAGCGCATCTTTGAAACCATGGACGAGCCCGTGGTGGTGGATGACGCCCCCGACGCCCAGCCCCTGCCGGACATCACCGGCGAGGTGGACTTCGAGGACGTGACCTTCGGCTACGAGGAGGGCATGAACGTGCTGGAGCACGTGAACCTCCACGTCCGCGCGGGGGAGAGCATCGCCCTGGTGGGCCCCACCGGCGCGGGCAAGAGCACCGTGGTCAACCTGCTGTGCCGCTTCTACAACCTGAACGGCGGCAGGATCCTCCTCCATGGCGAGGACGGCAGCGTCCACGACATCAGCCAGGTGACCCTCCACAGCCTGCGCAGCCAGCTGGGCATCATGCTCCAGGACAGCTTCATCTTCAGCGGCACGCTGATGGACAACATCCGCTATGGCCGCCTGGACGCCACCGATGCGGAGATCCGCGAGGCCGCGAAGAAGGTTCGCGCCGACGCCTTCATCAGCAAGATGCGCGGCGGCTACCAGACCCCCGTCAACGAGCGGGGCGGCAACCTCTCCCAGGGCCAGAAGCAGCTGGTGGCCTTCGCCCGCACGCTGCTGAGCGACCCGCGCATCCTCATCCTGGACGAGGCCACCTCCTCCATCGACACGCAGACGGAGAAGCTCCTGCAGGAGGGCATCCAGGAGATGCTCAAGGGCCGCACCAGCTTCATTATCGCCCACCGGCTCTCCACCATCAAGAACTGCGACCGGATCCTGTACATCGGCAACAAGGGCATCATGGAGGCCGGCAGCCACGACGAGCTGATGGCCAAGAAGGGCCTGTACTACCACCTGTACACCACCCAGGCCAGGGAGCAGGGCGTGGCATTATAAACCCATTCCAGGGAATCGCGCCAGCGGAAAAGGGTCAAGGGGTGAAACCCCTTGCTTTGGTAGCAGGGACGGCGTTAGCCCCTGCGCAGGTCTGGGCGGCAGCCCAGGCTCAACAGAAAAGAACAGGAAAAAAGGAACGAAAAAAGCGCGAGTTTCCGAGCGGATGCTTGCATCCGCAATGGAAACGGCAGGTTCCACGTACTGCATGGGAAGCGGCCTCCTACGACGGGCCGTGCGCTGCGAAGGGGATGCGACCTCATCCGACCTCGCTGCGCTCGGCCACCTTCCCCAGAGGGGAAGGCTATGACTGCAAGGTCCGCCCGCGATGAAAACGGCAGATTCGCTCAACTCCATGGTAACGCGCCATCCATCGCCCCGCAACAATCCCTCAACCGAAAAGAACTGGTGTGGCCATCCTCCACCGTCCGGAGGTGACCACACCAGTTTGCTATTTATTGGAATTGTTGCTCATAAGCCGGTCAGCCCTGCTTCAGCGTCCATGCCGCCCGCAGCCCCGTGCGGGTGTAGGCCCGCAGGGTGATTTCATCCGCCATGCGCCCCGCGCGAAGGTACACAATTGCCCGGCCGTCATGGGTGCGGCGGCTGCGCTGGGCGTAGGGGGTCAGATCATCCGGGCAGCCGTTCTCAATGCCCAGAATCTCCGCGTCGCCCACAATCTGGTAGAAGACCTCCTCATCATGGGCGGCGGCAATGCGGCCCAGGGAGTCCAGCAGCGTCAACTCCACCTGGGCAATGGCCTGACCGTCGGCGGGCAGCTGCGTCCTGTCGGCCTCCAGGCGGATCATGGCGGCGGGCTCCGTGCTGGTCAGCACATCCTGGGCACCGTCCACCACGGCCCGCAATTCGCCAGGCTGGTAGGCAACCTCCCAGCTGGCGCGGCAGCCGTCGTTGGCGCCGATGGCCTTCACGCCCAGGGACTGCCCGTTCAGGAACAGCTCCACCTGCGCCGCGTTGGTGTAGCAGCTGACCACCATCGCTTCGCCCGGCTCGCCCGCCCAGCGGAAACGCTCGTGCCACGGGCCGCGATGCTCCTCGTTGGCACTGCCTACCGCAATGCGCACCATGGGCTCCTTCGTCCACAGGGCCTTGCGCTGGTAGAACATGGGCTTCTCGTACCCGGCCAGGGTCAGCATGCCCGCCTGGGAAATGCGCACGGGCCAGCCGTGGCATTCGCCCAGGAAGTCCACGCCCGTCCACAGGAACTGGCCGCAGATGTACTCGTTGTCCCGCACGAAATACCAGGCCTCGGGGGCATGGCTGTTCTCGCTGCCGTAAATGACCCGGCCCGGGAAGCGGACGTGATCCTCGGCGTAGAACTGCTCCTTGTAGTTGTAGCCGGAGGCGTCCAGCTCGTCGGCATAGCCGGTGCGGGTGGACAGCTCCGGGAAGGACAGCGCGCTGGTGACCGGACGGGTGGTGTCCAGGGCATGGACGATGGCGGTCAGCTCCCGGGCCACGGTGGCCAGACGGCCCGCGTCAGGCTTGCGCACGTCGTAGAGACGCTCGGCCAGGGGCTTGTTGGCG
>JBJEUJ010000015.1:0-4171 GCA_051883775.1 Aristaeellaceae bacterium
AGGCCCGCCCGGCTGCGGCACGGGCTGCTGCCAGGAGCCGCTGCTCTGCCCGGGAACAGGCCTGCCCGGCTGGCCGCGCCGCTGATAAGGCAGATCCTCCCCCTTGCCGCCGGAGCCCAGAGGCTTCTGCGCCTGGGCTCCGTCCTCCACGGGGCGGCGTACGGGGCCTGTCGCCGGGCGCGGGCCGCTGTTCTGCTTCCAGTTGGGTTCCATGGTGCGTATCTCCTCTCCTGCTTATGCTTCCACGCGGGTGATGCTCGCTCCCAGCGCACCCAGCTGCTTTTCCAGATGGTCATAGCCCCGGTCGATCAGCTCCGCCCGGTCCACCTGCGTCACGCCCTGGGCCCGCAGCCCCGCCAGCACCAGCGCCGCCCCGCCCCGCAGATCCCTCGCCGTGACCCGCGCGCCGTAGAGCTGCTCCACGCCCCGCACCACAGCCGTCCGGCCGCTGCACAGGATGTGCGCGCCCATGCGGTTCAGGTCGCCCGCGTGGGTGAAGCGGTTCTCGAACACGTTTTCCACAATCACCCCGGTGCCCTCCGCCGTGCACAGAAGCGCCAGCATCTGCACCTGCATATCCGTGGGGAAGCCCGGATAGGGCTGCGTCTGCAGCTGGGCAAAGGCCGTCAGCCGCCGGGGAGCCGCCAGGCTGAGTGTCCCCGCGCCCTCGCGGATCATGCAGCCCATTTCCTTCAGCTTGATGTTCACCGCCATCAGCTCCGTGACCGGCGCGTTTGTCAGCTCGATGCTCCCGCCGGTAATGGCCGCCGCCGCCAGCAGCGTCCCGGCCACAATGCGGTCAGGGATGGGCTGCCAGGTCACGCCGTGAAGCCGCCTGACCCCCGTGACGCGGATGGTCTGTCCGCCCGCGCCCTCCACGCGCCCGCCCATGGCGTTGATGAAGTTCTGCAGATCGACGATCTCCGGCTCCCGGGCGGCGTTGTGGATCACGGTGGTCCCCGGAAGCAGCACGGCGGCCATCATGGTGTTTTCCGTGGCGCCCACGCTGGGGTAGTCGAAGTGAATCTCCCCCGCCCGCATGCGGGAGCCGTCGCAGTGGATCAGCCCGCCCTCCTCGGTGATGGACACCCCCAGGCATCTGAGGCCGTTCAGGTGCAGGTCGATGGGCCGCAGCCCGATCTCGCACCCGCCCGGGAAGGTCACTGTCGCCCGGCGGAAGCGGCTGAGGATCGGCCCCAACAGAAAGATCGACGAGCGGATCTGCTTGGACAGCCGGTCGGGCATCTCCCAGCTATGTAGGCTCTGGGAAGCGATGCGCAGCCCGCCGTCCTCCCGCCGCACCTCTGCCCCCAGAATGGTCAGGATGTCCGCCATGCTGCGCACGTCGGCAATGTCGGGCACCTCCGTCAGGGTCACGGGGTCGGGGGTCATCACCGCCGCCGCCATCAGCGGCAGCACGGCGTTCTTCGCGCTGTCCACCCGCCATGTACCCTCCAGACGCCTGCCGCCCTCCACCAGGAATGACGCCATGGTACCACCTCCGTTTTCGCTGCTTCAGCGTATGCGGAAGCGTCAGGGAGGTGCGGAGCGGGGCTCAGGTTTCCATGCGCCCGGCGGTGCGGGATATGTTCATGAGGATGCCCACCGCCGCCATGGTGATGGAGATGGACGTGCCGCCCGCTGAAAAGAAGGGCAGCGGCAGCCCCGTGGTGGGCAGGATGCCGATGACCACGCCCATGTTCAGGAAGGCCTGCACGGTGATGGAGCAGGTGATGCCCGCCGCCAGCAGCGCGCCGAACTTGTCCCGGCAGCGCATGGCGATGCGCATGCCCGAGAGCATGAAGCATACGAACAGCGCGATCACCGCCAGGCATCCGCACAGCCCGAAGTCCTCCCCCACGATGGCGAAGATGAAGTCGCTCTCCGGGTAGGGCAGGTAGGCGTACTTCTGCCGCCCCTTGCCCAGCCCCATGCCGAACAGCCCGCCCGAGCCGAAGGCGATCAGCGACTGGGCCAGCTGGTAGCCCTCGTCGTTCATCTTGGCGAAGGGATTGGTGAAGGACAGCAGCCGCTCCCGGCGGTAGGGCGCGCTCCAGGCATAGAAGCCGCCCACCCCCAAGCCGCCCGCCAGCATCAAAAGGATGTGCTGCCACTTCGCCCCGGCCATGATAATCATCAGGAAGCTGACGATGAGAATGCTGCCCGCCGTGGACAAATTTGGCTGCTGGAGGATCAGCAGGAACATGACGCCCGGCACCAGCAGCACCGGCACAATGCCGAAAATCAGCGAGCGGATCCTCTGCCCCCGGTAGGTCAGGGTGGTGGCCATGTACAGGACGATGGCCATCTTCGCCAGCTCCGAGGGCTGGAAGCTCATGCCCGCAATGGACAGCCACCGGCGGGAGCCGTTGACATACACGCCCACGCCGGGGATGATCACCAGCACCAGCAGCACCGCGCTGAGCGCAAGGCCTCCCACCACCACCCAGGTGTCCCGCCAGAACCGGTAAGGGATCCGGCTGGTCACCAGCATGGCACCAGCCCCAAGGGCAATGCCGATGAGCTGCTTCTTCACCTCCGCCAGGGGATCGCCCGTGTTCTGGGCCGTGTAGTACGTGGCGGAAAAGAGAACCAGCAATCCCGCGAGCAGCAGCATGATGACCACCGCCATCAGCGTGCCGTCCACGGGATTGCGTTTCCTTTGCAGGATGTGATTCGTCTGCTTTTGTGCGCTTTTGGGTGTCTGTTGCTCGCGCAGCATAGCCGTTCCTTTCACCCTGGGGGAGCAAAGGGAAGCGCAAATGAGTGGTTTACTTCAGCCGGTTGACCAGTTCCTTGAAGATGCGGCCCCGGGCCTCGTAGTCGGAGAACATGTCGAAGGAGGCGCAGGCCGGGGACAAAAGCACGTTCCACCCCTCCGAGGCCAGGGCGCGGCACTGGTTGATGGCATCCTCCAGCGTAGAGGCCCGGTGGATATGGTCATAGCCGTTGTCCCGGCAGGTGCGCTCGATCTGATCCGCCGTCACGCCGATGAGCACCGCCTCACGGATGAAGGGTGAAGCCAGCATTTCCTTCACCATGGGGGTGAAGTCGCAGTGCTTGTCATACCCGCCCAGGATGATGGCAGTGGGCCGGTCCATGGTCTGGATGGCCTTGATGGTGGAGTCCACGTTGGTGCCCTTGCTGTCGTTGATGTAGCGCACGCCGTCCAGCTCCCGCACAAACTCGATGCGGTGCTCCACGCCCTTGAAGGTGCGCAGCGTATGGCGGATCACCGGCGCGGGCACGTCCATGGCCGTGGCGATGCAGGTGGCCGCCAGGGCGTTTTCCAGGTTGTGGGGGCCGGGGATGTAGATTTCCTTCACCTGGCAGACGGGCCGCTCCATGCCCTTCCAGCGCACCATGAGCATATCCCCGTCCACATAGGCGCCGCAGGCCACCTTCTTCCTGCGGGAGAAGAGCATCACCTGGCTCTTCACCTGCTTGACGAGCGGCGCCAGGGCGGGATCGTCCGCGTTGAACACCGCCACATCCTCGCTCGTCTGGTTGCGGAACATGCGCATCTTCATGGCGGTGTAGGCTTCCATGGTGCCGTGGCGGTTCAGGTGATCCTCGGTGATGTTCAACAGCGCGGCGGCCCTGGGGTGGAAGGTGTCCGCCGTCTCCATCTGGAAGGAGCTGACCTCGCAGACGAACATGTCGTCCCGGCGGCTGTCCAGGGCAGCCGCGCTGTAGGGATAGCCGATGTTGCCCACCACATGGGTCACCCTTCCCGCGTTGCGGAAGATTTCCCCCAGCAGGGACACCGTGGTGGTCTTGCCGTTGGTGCCGGTGACGGCCACCATCTCCCCCTGGGCCAGCTGATAGGCCAGCTCCAGCTCGCCCGTGACATAAACGCCCTGCTCCTTCGCCTTCAGGACAAAGGGGGCCGTATCCGGGATGCCGGGGCTGATGACCAGCGCGTCGATGCTCTCCAGGCACTCCCCTGCGGGCCTGCCCAGCTGCCATTCCACCGGAAGCGACGCGAGAGGAGCCACGGCGTCGCCCAGCTCCTCCCTGCTCTTGGAATCATTCACGATAACCTGCGCGCCGTGCCTGAGCAGCAGCTGCGCAGCCGCCACGCCGCTGCGGGCCATGCCCACCACCAGCACGCGCTTGTTCTGATAATTCATCATCTGTCACACTCCTTTCGGGTTTTTCAGATGGCTGG
>JBJEUJ010000016.1:0-4165 GCA_051883775.1 Aristaeellaceae bacterium
CGGGGCTGGGCGGCCTTCCGGGGTGCGTGCAGCCAGAAAACCTGGCTGACGCGCATTGCGGTGAACGTGTGCCGGGACATGCAGCGCACGGGGTGGTTCCGGCACACGGACAGGCGGGTCACGCCGGAGGAGCTGCCCATGGCCGCGCCCGCAGCGGAGGAGGATCAGGAGCTGATGGTGGAGGTGATGGCGCTGCCGCCCCGGCTGAAGGAGATCGTCCTTCTGTACTACTGGCAGGACATGACGGTGACTGAGATCGGGCAGGCGCTGGGGATCAGCCAGGCAGCGGTGTCCCGGCGGCTGAAGGCGGCCAGGGAGAAGCTGCGGGGGATGCTGGAAGGAGGTGATTGCTGTGACCGAACGCAGAGAAAAGAGGCTCGTTCAGCAGGCATTTGACGCAACACTCACGGGACTAAGGGAGGACCCGTGGCTGACGCAGCGGGTGCTGGCGCAGGCAAGGATGCAGCCCCAGCAGGATGGAAAGGTGCAGGGCCGGAAGAAGCTGTCAGTGGGGCTGGTCATGGCGCTGGCCATCATGCTGGTGACGGTGGTGGCGGTGGCGCTGACGCTCTCCTGGCAGCAGTACGCGGCCGATGTCAAGACCATGGAGCACGAGCAGGGCGCTTATGCCGACTGGCCGGTGGAGGATCGAGTCAACCTGGTGCGGGCGCTGGTGGAAATGGGCTATCTGCCGTCCAACGATAGGACGGAGCGGCTCTTCTCGGAGGAAACGCCGGATGCGCAGCGGCAGGCCATTGCCGACCGGCTGCTGATGAACCTGACGGGCGCCTATGTCGTGGAGGCGATTAACCTGGAGGAGATCACCTATGCCATCATGGGCTACAGCGACTTCTGGACACCGGAGCAGCGGGTATGGTGGGAAAAAATCACCTACATGTTCACGCCGGAGGAAGAGAGAAACAATCCGGAAAGGCTGGTGATGCCGGATGAAAAGACCATCACCGAGCAGGAAGCCATCGACATTGCCAGGCGGGAGATCATCAAAGCCTACGCTTTGGCGGAGGATGCCCTCGATCAGGCCCAGCCTGTGGCGAACCTGTATGTAACCACCCAGCACCCGGATGTCCGCCGCTGGCATGTGGTGTTCAACTTCTACATGGAGGGAACAGATCACTATGCCGAGCGGGAATACAGCGCCGTTCTTGACAGCCAGGGCAACGTGATTGCTGATCCTGACATTGGAAAGCGTCACCTCAGTGAGGAAGGCGAGGATGGTCAGGAGGCGGCCAGCAGGGGCATGAAGATTGAGGCCTGGATTTACCGGAAGTATGAGGAGCAGGCTGGCTTTGCACCCTTCTGGGAATGGCCCTATGAGATGAAGGCCGTGTACTCGACGGAGGTGCTGCCGCTGGTGGCCAGGAAGGAAGCCATGATGGCGGAAGTGGGGTACAGCACAACCTTCGCCTACGGCTTCCCTGCGGAGGGAGAGGTGCAGCATGATGAAGCGCTGCAGGCCGCGCAGCAGGCTCTGATGAATCAATTCGGCATGAGCGAAGCGGAGGTTGCAGCCTTCAGCCTGCGCTACGAGTCCTATGATGTGACCGAGAAGAACAACCGGCGGTGGAAGTTCACGCTGATTAACCCGGACGATTACTACGGCACGTGGTACAGGGTCGAAATCCTGGGCGCGACCGGCGAGGTTGTCCGCAATGAAAGGGGGCACTGGCAGGAGCGCGACTATATGGATTATGATAACCAGTGGCTGTTCTGAAACAAACAGCGCAGGAAATAAACCGGCCCCCCTCCCATCCCCGGGAGAGGGGCCGCAGCGTATCACCCGATCAGCGCTTCCCATTCCGCTTCCTTAAAGCCCACCAGAACCCTGTCCCCCGTGATCAGCAGGGGCCGCTTGATCAGCATGCCGTCCGTGGCCAGCAGCGCGTACTGCTCGTCCTCCGTCATCTGGGGCAGCCGGTCCTTCAGCCCCTGGGCCGCGTACAGCTTGCCGCTGGTGTTGAAGAACCGCTTCAGCGGAAGGCCGCTCAGGGCGTGCCAGGCCCGCAGCTCCGCTTCCGTGGGCGGATTGTCCCGGACGTGCCGGGCTTCGTAGGCGATACCGTGGCTGTCCAGCCACTTTTTGGCCTTCTGGCAGGAAATGCAGCCGGGATACCAAATGAAAAGCATGAGAATTCCTCCCTTCAATCCTTGGGCAGCATGGCCGCGGAGCGCACCGGATGATCCAGCCTCGGCTCCACAAAGGCCCGCAGCAGCGTGTAGGGCGCGTAGCAGTCCGGCCGGTTCACCCAGGCCGACGCGCCGGACTGCAGCGCCATGCGCATCCATCGGGCCTGGGCGGCGGCGATGGGGGTCTGCCCCTGCTGGTGGCAGTCACGGCAGCATAGCCCGCCCTCGCTCAGGTCGAAAAAGACGCTCTCATCCTCCGTCAGCCGCCGCCCGCAGCTGATGCAGTGGTTCAGCCGGGGCTTCACCCCGCCGATGGCCGCGAAGTGCAAAAGGAACCCCGCCAGCAGCGGCTTCCATTCCTGGTCGGAGAAGGTCAGGCGGCTCAGCGTGTGAAGCAGCAGCATGAACAGCTCCTGGCAGCTCTGTCCCGGCTGGGCCGACAGCTCGCACAGGTTCAGCAGATACGTACCCACCGCCAGCCGGTCGAAATCCGCCCGCAGGGGGTAGAAGGTCTCGATCAGCGTGGCGGAGGTGACGGTCATGCGCCCGCCCCGCTCGTAGAAGTCGAAGTCCCCCAGGGCGAACAGCTCGCTGGCGTTGAGCAGGGGCGACTTGGGCCTGCGGCAGCCCCGGGCCAGGGCCTCCACACGGCCCCGGGTGGGGGAGAGCAGGGTCAGCATGCGGTCGTTGTCCTTGTAGGGGGCGTTGCGCAGGACGATGGCGGTGTGGTCAGTCTGACGCATGGGCAGGCTCCTTTGCGGGGGATGGCAGCAGCATCACCCAGTCGTTCCCGTGCTCGCCGGCGGGGCGAAAGCCCAGCTGCCGGTACAGCCGGAGCGCGGGGTTCTCCCGGTGGCACTCCAGCACCACCGGCACCGGGCCATAGGCGGCATACAGCGCGGACAGCGCCTGCCGCAGGGCTTCGCTGCCGATGCCGCGCCCGCGATGCTCCCGGCCCAGCACAAACCCCAGCAGCCGGAAGTACCGCTGGCCCCGGACCTCCTCAGGATCCGCCGGGTCGGGAATGGCCTGGCCCAGCAGCATCAGCCCGGCATCATGGTCATCCGCCCGGATGGCGAAGCAGAAGCCGTCCATGCCGTTTTCTTCGCCCCAGTGGGCCAGGGCGATGGTACGGGCGGGGGGCTCGACATAGGCCGGGGGAAATCCGCCGCAGTCCAGGGCCAGCAGGGCAGGCTCGTTGTCGGGGGAGAGGGGCGCCAGGGTGACCACGGGCCTGCGCCAGGCCAGCACGCCCGCGCAGTGGGACAGGGGCGTGAAGCTGTCCGGGGCGTAGCCGGGCATGTTTTCCACGATGAAGTAGCATTCCTCGTCGTCCCACTCGTCCCCGGCGGCGGCGCGGCAGGCGGCTTCCTCCGCACGGGTGGCGAAGGCCACGTCGCCCACCAGCAGCGTTCCGCCGGGGGACAACAGCTTGAGCAGGCTGCGGATGAAGCCGGGCTTTTGTTCATCGGTGAGGTGGTGGAGGGCGTAGGTGCTGATGATGAAGTCGTAGCGGCGGCATGTCAGCTCCGGTGCGAGCCCCCGGGTGAAGTCGCCCTGAACCAGCTGCGCGTCAGGCATTTTCTCCCGGGCCAGGGCGATCATCCGGGCGGAGAAGTCCTGCCCGTAGATCCGGCACCCCGCCTGATACAGCCGGGTGGTCAGCACGCCTGTGCCGAAGCCGATGTCCATGACGGACGCGCCGGGCTTGTCCATGACCCGTGCGGCGATACACCCCAGCACGGCCTTATACCCGGCGAAGGGGTAGCTGCCGTCCTCCTCCGACAGCCCGACGCTACGGTCATACCCGTCTGCCCACAGGTCAAACCCCTGCTCGTTCAGCATGTGCGCACCTCCTGGTGTCATGATACCACGGGCAGGTTCACAGGTCAAGGGAGGGGGACGCTGGGGCTACTCGCCCCAGACCCTCGCCAGAGGGCCGCATGGCCCTCTGGACTCCCATTCGGGGGATCAGGCTGGGTTGGAGGCCCGGCTCGCGGAGGGCGAGCCGGGCTTGCGG
>JBJEUJ010000017.1:0-4162 GCA_051883775.1 Aristaeellaceae bacterium
AGGTCGGCGTAGATCCAGGTGGAGGTGCCGGTGACAAAGCCGCCCTCGGTAGAGCCGTGGTCAGCCGCCTGGCTGTAGCTCAGGTAGAGCAGCGCGTCGGCGCTCTCGATGGCGTACTGGGTGGGCTTGGTGCCGTTCAGGCTCAGCACGATGGGCTTGCCATAGTCCTGCGCATCCTCGATGAACAGCTCGGTGGCGTCGTTGATGCTGCCGAAGTCGCCCACGACCACATCAGCCTCTTCCATATCCTCGACGATGGTCGCGCCCTTCTCGGCGAAGTAACGCTTGTAGCCTTCCTTGGCGGTGCTGTTGGAGGCTTCAACATACACCTTGGCGTCCTTATCCAGGGGCAGGAGGTTGTTGTCGTTCTTCACCAGCACGGCGGATTCAGCCTGCAGGCGCTCGGTCAGCTCCACCTCGTAGGGGTTGCGGGCAGCGCGCAGCTCTTCGTCGTTGGTGATGGGGGTGGGATTGGCAGCCCACTCGGCGCTGGCGCACAGCGCAACGGCGGCGTCCACGTCGCAGTAGGGATTCTCGAACAGGCCCTTGTTGAACTTGAAGCGCAGGATGCGGGTCGCAGCCTGATCCACATTGGCCTTCTCCACCTCGCCGGAGGCCAGGCCGTCGATGATCGCCTGGGGATAGTTGGAGGAGGGAGAGCTCTCCCAGCTGCTGTAATCGCGGATCATGGAGCCGGAGCCGAACATGTCGGTGCCGTTGGCCAGGGCTTCATTGTACAGCCAGCCGATGGTCTGCTGGCCCAGATCCACGCCCTCGGAGGTGATGCCGCTCATGCGGCCGGGGTTGCTGGGGCCGCCGCCCAGGGCCCACCAGTCGCTGACCACAACGCCCTCAAAGCCCAGGGTGTCGCGCAGGTAGCTCATGGTGGCCTTGTCCCACTTCACGTCCACGGTGTTGCTGATGCCGGTGCCGCCGCAGTTGGTCATGACCCACTCGGAGCCGGCGGACAGGGCAGCCGTCCAGCCCACCATCCAGTTGTCGAAGTTCTGGGCCACGCTGCGGGCCTTGCCGAAGGCGGAATCGCCGCCGCGGCCGATCCAGTGCTTGGTGCAGGAGGCCAGGCCGTTCTCCTCCAGGCCGCGGATCTCCTCATGCACGATGGCGGCGATGTACTCGGGGTTCTCGCCGTATTGGGCGCCAATCTCGTTGGCGTAGGGCTCGAAGGTCACATGGATGCCCACAGCCCGCATGGCCTTGCCGTAGAAGCAGGCCAGCTCGTAGGCCAGCTCGGGATCATTGGCCGTGCCGAAGCCCTCGTGCGCCTTGTCGATGTAGCCGCCGAAGGAGTTGTACTCACGGTCGGAGGTGAACACCATGGGCACGCCCAGCCGCTCGCCCTCGGCGCAGGCCTGCAGGTTGTTCAGGGTGTTGGTGATGGTGATGGGGGTGCCGTTCAGGTTGAACAGCTGGCAGGTCAGCGCATAGTCATACACCATCTGCCGGGCGTCGGCCAGCTGGGTGTTGACACAGAACAGCAGGCCAACCTCCTCCTCGGGGGTCATCTGGCTGATGAGGTCGGCAATGCGGGCGTCGGTGTCCACGCGCCAGTCCTCATACACGTCCAGGGCGCCGTTCTTGTTCAGATCCTTGAACTTCAGGCCGTCCACCTCCAGGATGGCGGTCACGCCCTCCATGTAGGACAGCTTGATCTGACCGGTGGCTTCATCCGCCTCGATGACGGAGAACGCACAGTCGGACTTGAGGAATTCCTCCTCAGCGGCAGCCGCTTCCTGGTCGACCTGTTCGGCGCGGATATCCATGACCTCCGCGGCGGACACGGTCTCCCCCTCGGCGAAGGCCCCGCCGATGCAGCTCATCAGCATGATGATGGCCAGAATCAGGGACAGCTTCTTCATAGGGATTGCTCCTTTCAGAATGGATTAGTTTCCCTCCGGCCAGCCCGCCCCACCGACAAAGGGCGCACGCCGGCCTTTGGTGTTCCTGCATCCAGCATAGCACGCACGCTATCCCCGTGAATTTGAAAAAAGCGCACGGAAGTCGCTATCTTTTCGCTTTGCAGCCCATGGGTGAAAAAATCCCAAACAACTGCTGTGATTTTCCAGAACAAAAGCCCTGCCGCCACCGGACAGGGCCTGATCAGGAATACGCTAAGGATTGTGCGCCTCCGCCCGGCGAACGATCAGCGTCGCCGCTATCAGCGCTGCGGACCAGAAGGCGATGGCCAGCCAGGCGCCGGCGTTGCCATCCTGCGTACCGGCCGGAGGGTCAAAGCCGTCAGGCGGCGACTGGGGTATGCCGGTCTGACTGACGGAGCTGTCCGTCGCCATAGCGGGAGCGTCCGTCACATCAGGCTGCGCATCCGCAGCACTGCCGCCGGAGGAAGCAGGTATGTCCCCGGGATTGAACGCGCCCATGGTATCCGGTGGGGTAAAGTCCCCACCGCCAGGCATGCTGATGCCGCCTCCGCCGGTATTCATGCTGCCCATATCGGCCGTGGAAATGTCGCTGGCATCCACCAGGGCCGTCCGGTCAGCCTGCTGGCCCTGGCTGGTGGAGGGAATCGCCCCCTCCAACTGGCCCCGGATGCTTTCGCACCGCCTGGCGCAGAAGGTTTGCAGCGTGTCCACGGCTTTCTCAAAGGCAGTCATGTCATAGAAGGCCGAATCGTCCTGCTCCAGCCAAGGCGCAATCATGGCCTGCACCCGGCTGATTTCCGCCGCCAGCCAGCCGTTTTCGATGTTTTCTGCCAGGAAGCGGCTGTATGTTTCATGATAAGCTGCCAGCGCATCCCCGTCGCTGAAAATCCAGGCGATGAGCGGACGGGATTCCACCGTGCCGCCGCTGACAGGCGAATCAATGGGCGCATTGACGGCGGAGGTAGCGTCCGACGAGGCGGAGAAGCCGCCGAAGGCCAGGTTGTAGTCCCAGGGGATGATGGACAGCTGACCGTCCTGCTCGTAGAGGTAGTAGTTGTGCACCATCATGCCGGTATAGCTGTCGTCATTGCAGAGGAAATGATGCACCGCCAGGTAGCGGATGACCTCGTCGGCGCTGACCACCGAGGCGATGTCCTCCCCCTCGTTCAGCTTCCGGAGGGATGCGATCAGCCGCTCCCTGTCCGCCGTGGAAATGGCTGTTTTAGCGTTGTCGAAGATGTTGGCATAGCTGTCCGGGTTATCGTCGGAATAGATCAGCTTCACGTCCTCGCTGCCCATGCCGAAGGAGAAGCCGCCGAAGCCGCTGCTGTCGTCTCCGCTGGGGGACGCTTCCTTCTTTCCGTCGGAGAAGCCGGACGGCACGCTGTCGCCGCCGGAGGGGGCAAAATCACCGCCGGGCATGCTGAATGAGCCCTCCGGCATCTCCGATGGCATGCCGGACGATCCGCCGAAGGAGCCATCGTTTTCCTGTGCATCAGCGGGCATGGTGGCGGTGGCGCCGGAGATCGTGTCCGTCTGCGCGTCACGCTCTGTGCTGAACTGCGCCATGTCGAAGTCCCGGCCGTTGCCCCGACCGCCGCCAAAGGACAGACTGTCCGGCTTGTACAATTCGCCGCCGCTCAGGCCGTTGCGCTCCAGAAACGCTTCCTCCACGCCCTCCACCGCCAGGTACAGCCCCCAGGGCTCGCCGTTTACATTGATCTGCACATAGCTGCACAGGGAGGACGGCACGCCCATGCGGTTCATCAGGGTGTAGGCCAGGTAATCCTTCATCATGGTCGCGTCCTGGATGAGGTTGTTCAGGCTCAGCTTGTCCAGTCCGTGCCAGGTCATGCCGGAGACGAAATGGTCGAACTCTACCTTGAAGGAATACCGGGTCGAGCCCAGCGCCGCCACGGAGGACAGGGAGGTATTGCCCTTGGCGCGGATGGCCACATGGTTCAGCCGTTCCCCGTCAATGATGATGTCACAGTCCGCGTATTCCTCCGCCGCTGCGCCCGCGATGAAGCCCTCCCAGTCCTCCATGATGATGTCCACGGTATGAACCCTGCTCTGGTCAAACAGCAGCTGCTCGTAGCCGACCGTGTGGCCCCCATCCGCCTGCCCGGACTCCACGCAGCCCCACAGCAGCACGGACGCCAGCAGCATAACCGCCATCAGCCCGCAGCACAGGCGATCCAGGGTTTTCGTTTTCAGCATGGGATCACCCCATATAGTCGCCGTTGTAGCTCACCAGCACCGCG
>JBJEUJ010000018.1:0-2317 GCA_051883775.1 Aristaeellaceae bacterium
AGAAGTGGCAGGCTGACAAGGAATACGACCGGCTGGGCCTGTCCGACGAGTACATTACCATCCTGGGCGTGAAGGTGCCCCATCAGCTCACGCCCGTGCGTCCCGGGCGCAACATGGCCATCATCATCGAGGTGGCCGCACGCAACCTGTCGCTCAAGCGGCTGGGCTATTCCGCCGCCCATGAGCTGGACAGGCGCATGAACGAGATGATCCTGCGCAAGACGGGTCAGCTATAAATCCCGGCATCAATCAACACAATCAAGGAGGATGTTACCCATGGTGTATGCAGGCATTGACGTAGGCGGCACGGGGATTCAGGTCGGCGTGGTGGATGAAACCGGCCATATCATCGCCAAGAGCAGCATGGTCACCGAGGTTGGCGCGCCCTATCAGGAGCAGATCGCGGGCATGGCCCGGTGTGTGCAGGAGGCCATGGACAAGGCCGGTCTCCCCATGAGCGAATTGAAGAGCGTGGGCGCGGGCGTTCCGGGCCTGGCGGATCAGAAGACCGGCATGGTGACCTACTGCCCCAACATTCACTGGAACGACGTGCCCTTCCGCGAGGAATTCCAGAAGCACATCGACAAGCCCGTCTTCATTGACAACGACGCCACCGTGGCCGGTCTGGCCGAGAGCGTGGCGGGCGTGAGCGCAGGCTCCGACTCCAGCGTTTTCCTGACCCTGGGCACGGGCGTGGGCGGCGGCATCGTCATCAATGGCAAGGTGTGGAACGGCGCCCACGGCGTGGGCAGCGAGATCGGCCACATGATCCTGGAGGCGGACGGCGAGCCCTGCAACTGCGGCAACAACGGGTGCCTTGAGCGCTACTGCTCCGCCACGGCCATCATCCGCATGGCCCGGGAGCAGATGGACAACCATCCCGACAGCCTGATCCTGACCATGTCGGAGGGCGACAAGGCCAAAATCAACGCCAAGATCGTCTTTGACGCGGCCAGGGAGGGCGACCCCACGGCTGTGAAGGTGTTCCGGCGGTATATCCGCTACCTGGGCCAGGCCATCGCCAACATCGTCAACTTCCTGGATCCGGAGGTGGTGGTGCTGGGCGGCGGCGTGAGCAAGGCTGGCGCGTTCCTGCTGGACGCGGTGCGTGCGGAGGTGCCCAAGTACGTGCTGTACAAGACCATGCCCATTGCCCGCATCGAGCTGGCGCGGCTGGGCCCGGACGCGGGCATCATCGGCGCGGCCATGCTGGGCCAGTGATCTCCCCTTCAGCATACAAAGAGACTGCGACGCCTCGTCGCAGTCTCTTTGCTTTAGCCCTTGCGGCTCAGCCTGACCGGTTTCAAAGCAGGCATGGCTGCCGCAGTCTCGCCCATTTTCTTCATCCGTGCAGGCTGATGTCCGGCATGTCCGTGACCTCCACGTCCGCCCCCAGGCGGCAGAGCATCTCCGGCAGGTTTTCATAGCCCCGGGCGATGTGGCCCGAGGGATCCTGCAGGATGGTCTCCCCCTCCGCCGCCAGGCCCGCCAGCATCAGCGCGGCCCCGCCCCTGAGATCCGTGCTGCTGACCGTGGCTCCGGCCAGGGCATGCCCGCCGGTCACCAGGGCGATCCTGTCCTCAATGCGGATGTTCGCCCCGAGGCGGGTCATTTCCCTGGCATGCATGAAGCGGTTCTCGAAGATGGTCTCCAGGAACACGGAGGTTCCCCGCAGCGTCAGGGCCAGGGCCATCATGGGCGCCTGCATATCCGTCGGGAAGCCAGGATAGGCCAGCGTCCGCACCTGGATGGGCGTGCTGGCCCGGCCCGACAGCCGCAGCCCCGCCGCGCTTTCCCGCAGGGTCACGCCCGTTTCCATCAGCTTGAACAGCACCGCCCGCATGTGATCCGGCCGCACGCCCCGCAGCAGCACGCTGCCCTCGGTCATGGCGGCGGCGCACAGCAGCGTCCCGGCCTCGATCCTGTCGGGAATAGGGCGATAGGTGCAGCCGTGGAGGCTCTCCTGCCCCTCGATGAAGATGGTGCCCGTACCGCCGCCGCTGATCTTCGCGCCCATGTCGTTGAGGAAGGCGCACAGGTCGATGATCTCCGGCTCCTTGGCGGCGTTCTCGATGCGGGTGGAGCCCTTGGCCAGGGTCGCGGCCAGGATGATGTTCTCCGTCGCGCCCACGCTGGGGAAGTCCAGGTAGATATTCCCGCCCCGCAGCGTCCCCTGCAGGGTGACGGAGCCCGGCGTCAGCTGCGCCTCCGCCCCCAGGGCCTGCATGCCCTTGATGTGCAGGTCGATGGGCCGCTGGCCAATGGCGCAGCCTCCCGGCAGGGCTACCCGGGCATAGCCCGTGCGGGCCAGCAGCGG
>JBJEUJ010000018.1:2417-4112 GCA_051883775.1 Aristaeellaceae bacterium
CCTCATACGCCGGAAGATTCGCACATTTCTTGACTTTTGGCGGCTTTCTGCGCATAATAGATATGATGTGGCTTTATGCCCATCCCGACCCTGACGGAAGGAGCGATCCGCTTTCATGCCCAGCGCCATCACCCATGTTCAGCCCGGCTCCATCGCCGCCCGGCTGGGCCTCAAGCCCGGCGACCTGCTGGAGAAAATCGCAGGCGAGCCTGTCATCGACCAGATTGATTACCAGGCCCTGACGGCACAGGAACGCTTTGACATGGATGTGATTCACCCCGACGGCAGCCGCGCCACCCTTCGCGTGCGCAAGGAGGACTGGGAGCCCCTGGGCGTCACCCTGGACCAGAGCATTGTATCCAGGCCCCGCCCCTGCCATAATCACTGCATCTTCTGCTTCATCGACCAGATGCCACCCGGCATGCGCGACACCCTCTATGTCAAGGATGACGACTGGCGGCTGTCGCTGATGATGGGCAACTACATCACCATGACCAACCTGAGCGACCAGGAGCTTGACCGCATCATCCGCCGGAGGGTCAGCCCGCTGTATATCTCCGTCCACTGCACCGACCCGGACATGCGCGTGAAAATGCTGCGCAACCCCAAGGCCGGGCAAATCATGGACAACCTGCGGCTGCTCAAGAAAAACGGCATTCGCTTCCACTGCCAGGTGGTGCTCTGCCCCGGGTGGAACGACGGCGACGTGCTGACGCAGACCCTTCGCGACCTGGAGAGCCTGACCCCTGCCGCCTGCTCGGTGGCGCTGGTGCCCATCGGCCTGACGAAGTACCGGGAGGGGCTTCCCTACATCAGGCCCTACGACCGGGACATGGCCCGGGCCCTGCTCGACCAGGTGAAGCCCCTGCAGGAGGATTACCTGCGCCGCCTGGGCACCCGCTTCGTGTTCCCCTCGGATGAGTTCTACTGCCTGGCTGGCGCTCCCCTGCCCCAGGATGAGGAATACGAGGACTATCCGCAGATCGAGAACGGCGTGGGCATGCTGCGCATGTTTGAGACGGATCTGCGCTTCGCCGCCGAGGATGATCCCGTGGAGGAAACGCCGCCCCGCCGCCTGGTGATCGCCTGCGGCACGTCGGTGGCGCCCTTCCTGCAGGAGATGGCCGACCGCTACGCCCCCAAAGGCACGACCGTGACCGTCCGGCCCATCATCAACCACTTCTTTGGCGAAACGGTGACGGTGTCGGGGCTGATCACCGGACAGGATCTGGCGGCGCAATGCGCGGACGTGGAGGCGGACGAGATTCTGATTACCCGGAGCATGATCCGCAACGAGGGCGATCTGTTCCTTGACGATATGACCGTGGACGAGGTGCGCAGGGCGCTGCCCGCACCGCTGCACATCACGGAGAATTCCGGCGCGGGCTTCTGGCGCGCCATCAGTGGATTGGAGGATAGGTAACATCATGGCAAGACCGCTCGTAGCCATCGTGGGCAGGCCCAACGTGGGCAAGTCCACCTTCTTCAATAAAATTGCCGGGAAGCGCATTTCCATCGTGGAGGACACCCCCGGCGTGACCCGCGACCGCATCTATGCGGACGTGGAGTGGCAGAATCGCAAGTTCACCCTCATCGACACCGGCGGCATCGATCCCCGCAGCGACGATGTGCTTTTGTCGCAGATGCGCCGCCAGGCGGAAATCGCCATGGACACGGCGGATGTGATCTGCTTCT
>JBJEUJ010000019.1:0-4110 GCA_051883775.1 Aristaeellaceae bacterium
CCCTCCTGGTACACCTGCACCAGCACATTGGGATTGTCCACAAATTCCATGATGCGGCCCAGCTGCTCCGCGCTCCTGGCAATTTCCAGATAGCCGATCACCTTCCCGTGATAGGCCACCTTCTGTACAATGCCGTAGACCATGGCCTCCTGCCGGCGGGAGAGAAAATCCCTGTGGGGCGCCAGCACACAGTAGGAATCCGCAGCGTCCGCCTCATCCAGCCAGGGAAAGGCGGAAATTGTCTCCGCCGCCTGGGGGGAGCCGTAGGTCAGGGTGATGTCCTTGTCCGGGGGAACGGTGAGGAACACGCCCTCCCGCGTGTAGAAGGTGACCCGCTGATAGCCGTCCACCAGGGGCGACTGGGACAGCTGCTGCAGGGCGGCCTTTTCCGCGGCCTGGGCCATCTTCTGGTCGTCGCTGTCATCGCGGATCATCTGGTTCAGCGCCGCCATGAAGGTGGAGTTGCCCGTCAGCTCCTCCATGGTCAGCTGCATCAGGGAAAAATCCTGCTGAATATCCCGGTAGATGCTCACGGCCATGTTGTGAAAGCGCGCCTCGGTGAAGGCATTGGCGCCCTGAACGGAGGTATCGGCCGCATAGCCGGACAGAATCAGCAGCGCCACCAGCATCATGGCGGTAAAAATCAGGATCATCTTTGCGCTCAGATGCATGGCAAGCACCTTCCTTCCGTTAGGAAATTATAGCATACCGGAGCCCGGAAGGGAAAGCGCAATCCGCCGCATTTGGGCGTTTGTACCGGATATTCCCGGCGGTGGTGCGGGATTTTCCAGGCGGTTGGGGATATGCCGTTTTTTTGCAGTTCCACGTTCTGAATCTTAACGTGTGCGCCGCCCCCCTGCGCGCTACAATGAGGGCGACAAAACGGGAAGGACTGAACCCGGAATGTGAAGGAGGAATATCCACATGAAAAGAATCGCTGCCGTCCTGCTGACGCTGGCTCTGCTGCTGGGGCTGACCACCTCCGCGCTGGCCTATACGGACGGAAACCTGGAGGCGCCCAGGGCCGCTGAGGTGGTCATCGACGGCGACCTGGGCGAGTGGGACACCGCGCGCATGCTGAGGATTGACAGCCAGAGCCAGATTATCGACCAGATTGAGCACTGGGACGGCGAGGCGGACTGCTCCATGGAGGTCTATGCCATGTGGGATGAGGACAACCTCTACCTGGCCATGAAGATCCTGGACGACACGCCCCTGGTGTATAGGGAGGGCTTCCCGCTGGACGAGCTGGATGCGGTGATCTTCTTCCTCTCCACCGACCCTGACGCCGACCCGGCGCGCACCGAATACGCCGCCACCGACTGGCGCATTGTGCAGAGCGCCTACGGCTATAAGAACGAGTACGACTTCTTCAACTACATTGACCGCAGCATGGTGGCGGACCCCCAGGGCTGGGAAACCCAGGGCGAGTATGGCGACGAGCTGGTGTTTGACGATTATGAGGCTGCCATCGCCCAGATCGAGGGCGGCATTGTCTGGGAGAGCAGGTTGCCCCTGCACAACCTGAGCAACGACGCTATCGAGCAGCTGGTTCCCCAGGCGGGCATGACCATCGGCTTTGACTTTTCCGTGCTGGACGTGGATCTGCCCTGTCCCGGCATCCACAGCCTGCGGATGCAGTTCTCCTCCGCGCTGGACGGCCGCGATCGCACCCCCGACATGCACAACGTGGACGCAAACCCCAGCCTGTGGGCGACCTTGACCTTTGTGGACTGAGATAGGGGGGCATTCATTCATGAAGCTGAGAAAATTGGCCTCCCTGGCGCTGGCGGGCGCGCTGGCGCTGACCGCGCTGCCGGCGTCCTCCCTGGCGGCCAAGCGTGAGAAGTTAAGCGCGGAGGACATGGACATTCCCGCCATCCTCCAGGCCACGGACGAGAAGGGCACGGTCAACGTGTACCACTGGTGGACGGCGGGCGGCGAGAAGGACGCCATCGAGAGCGTGGTCAAGGGCTTCACCGACACCTATACGAAGGTGAAGGCCAAGTCCAACGCCATTCCCGGCGGCGCGGGCGGCGCCATGGTGATGAAGGTGAAGGTGCTGCAGCAGGCCGGCAAGAGCCCTGAGACCTTCCAGGCCCACCCCGGCCAGGAGATTGAGCCCTACCTGAACTCCGGCATGCTGCTGAACCTGAATAAGGTCTGGGAGTACGGCAATCTCTCCGAGCGGGCCCTGCCCGGGCTGGAGGCGCTCTGCACCGCCTCCGACGGCAACCGCTACATCGTGCCCATCGGCATTCACAAGACCAATGTAATCTTCTACAATATTCACGTGTTTGAGAAGTACGGCGTGGCCATTCCCGATCATCAGGACATCACCTGGGACGAGTTCTGGGCGCTGTGCGACGAGCTGGCCGCGAAGATGCCCGACGGCGAGTATCCCCTCGACCTGGGCGACCGCAAGGGCTGGCCTGCCTGTCAGGTGTTTGAGAACATCATGATGGGCACCGACCCGCAGCTGTACGAGGATTTCATCAACGGCTCTTATGACCTGGAGCGGGTGACCGAGGTGCTGACCACCTATGCCAGGCTCATGGACTACGTGGCTCCCGACCATTCCAGCCGCGACTGGTACGAGGCCAGCGGTCAGGTGGTGGCGGGCGCCTACGCCATGCAGATCATGGGCGCGTGGATGCAGCCCCTGATGACCAGCATGGGTCAGGAGTACGGCGTGGACTACGGCGTGTTCACCTTCCCGGGCACGGACGGCTGGTTCGGCATGTGCATTGACGGCTTCGTGGTCAGCAACGATTCCGCCGACGTGGAGGCGGGCCTCCGCTGGGCCTACAACGTCTCCACCCCCGAGGTGCAGACGGCCTTCTCCACCCTGAAGGAGAGCATCTCCCCCTACAGCGACACCCCCGACGAAACCTACTGCCCCCTGACCCTGGAATTCAAGAACGAGCTGACGGACGAAAGCACGAAGGTGTTCCCCAGCTTCACCCACGGCACGGCGCTGCCCTGGAGCGCCTCCACCAGCCTGCAGACCCAGATTCAGGAGTTCGCCACCTCCAGCGACCACAACCCCGAATTCTTCGCCAAGAAGATTGTGGACATCATGAAGGAATCCAGCGTGAAAGGAGATTGGAACCTTGTTGACTAAGCAGCTTTTCAAGCGCGGACTGTCCCTGCTGGCCTCCGCCGTCATGGCGGGCAGCCTGATGGGCGCAGGGGCCTTCGCCGAGGAAGCGACGGCCTTCGAGCAGCCCGCGCTCAATCCCCGCGTGAAGTCCATCATCGAGGCGGAGGGCTATCAGTTCATTGACCTGAACGGCAACGGCGCTCTGGATGTCTATGAGGACTGGCGGCTGGACGCGGACACCCGCGCCGCCGACCTGGTCTCCCAGATGACCGTGCGCGAGAAGATCGCCCAGATGCAGCATCCCACCTACCTGCCCCGCTCCGACGGGAAGATCGCGCCTTACCTGGAGAAGTACTGCTCCGACTATGGCATCGGTATGCTGCTCATCCGCGAGCTGAACAGCGTGCAGACCGCCGCTGAAACCATGAACACCGTGCAGGAATACGCCGAGGCCTCCCGGCTGGGCGTGCCGGTGCTGGTGTCCATGGACTCCGTGCATGGGCTGTCCTATGTGTCCGGCGCCACCGTCACCGGGCACAACCTGGCCCTGGCCGCCACCCGGGATGAGGACCTGGTGACCCGCCTGGCGGAGATTGCCCGGGACGAGCACATCGCCATCGGCGTGCGCATGACCCTGTCCCCTGAAAGCGACATTGCCTCCGAGCCCCGCTGGGGCCGCGTGATGGAGACCTTCGGCGAGGATCCCGACCTGGTGACGCAGATGGTGCGGGCGCAGATCGTGGCCTTCCAGAACGGTGAGGACGGGCTGAACCCCGACGGCATTGTGGCGTGCATCAAGCACTTCCCCGGCGCGGGCCCGCAGATGGACGGCAAGGACACCTCGCCCATCGTGTCCGACGAGGAGACCCTGCAGATTCATCTCAAGCCCTACTACGCCGCCATCGAGGTGAACGTGGGCTCCGTCATGCCCTACTACTCCGTGCCCCTGGCCCTGGACATGGAAAACAGCGCCATCGGCTCCAAGGCGGCGCTGCAGGAGCTGCTCC
>JBJEUJ010000020.1:0-4103 GCA_051883775.1 Aristaeellaceae bacterium
CAGGGGTAGTCTACTACAAAGGGTCTCATTCCGTCAACGCAAAAAAGCCCCGCCCGGGCCGGAGCCTCAGGCGGGGCAGGGTGAATCACGAATCCAGATCCGAATCGTCATGCTGCTGGCGGAGCCTTTCCAGGGCCGTCATCAGGCTGCGGGGAAAGGGTACCCCCAGACGGCTGCAGTTCTCGATGATGCTCAGCCCTTCGTTGGCGGCGTAGAAGCCGATGGCCGCCATGCGGCAGATGCCCTGGGCGCCCAGGAGCCTGTCCACCAGCACCGCCAGGGCCACAATGACCAGCATCAGCAGCTTTTTCGTCAGCCCCGCGAAGGCGGCTGAGGAGGCGAAGCAGCCGTCCGCTGTCTTGACGGAGCGGCCCAGGGCGGCGGTGGCCACGCCGGTGACGTAGTCCAGCCCCATGGCGATGAACATCACCCCCAGCGCAGCGTCCCAGCCGCCCACCAGCCAGCTCAGCCAGGTCAGAGCCGTCGCCCCCGCAAAGCGCAGGGCCTTCCAGAATCCTTGCATGCTATTCCTCCGTTTCCTTGTCCAGCGCGGCCCAGGTCAGGGGCCCCGCAATGCCGTCCACCGTCAGTCCCCGCTGTGCCTGGTAGCTGCGCACCGCCTCCCGGGTGACCGGCCCGAACAGGCCGTCCGCCGCCAGAGGAAAGCCGCAGGCCTGGAGCCTCCGCTGGAGCAGGGCAACCTCGTCTCCCCTGCTGCCATAGCGCAGGGTGGCATGCCGCACGGGGACGGCAGCGTCAGCATGCAGCAGGGAAAGTCCGCCTGCCCAGGCCCACCGGCCCAGCCGGGTGTCCGTCACCACACCGCCGGGACTGGTGCAGTGCACAATTTCAAGCGGGCTGATTGAGCGCACCACGCCCACATGGTAATAGTCCAGCCTGTCGGGGTCCGCGGCGTAGCGGTCGGGGAGCCGGTAGCCGGATTCGCCGGGCTGTCTGGCCTTGTAGACGATGCTGCCCCGGAACAGGCTGGCTGTGCCCGATACCGGCTTCAGCCCGGTCATGGCGTTGCGGGCCGCCCAGTTGCTCCCGTGGATGCCGGGCCACCTGACCCCGCAGCGCTCCAGCGCGCCGATGATCAGCCCGATGCAGTCGCAGGTGCCGTCCTTGGCCTTGCCGCCCAGGCGGTAGGCGGGCTGCTCCGATGCTATTGTCCCCACAGCGGCGAGAAATGCGGAGAGCGTCGCGCCCATCAGTCCGCCTCCGCTACGCCATACTTTTGCAGGATCGCCGCGCAGGCTTCGTCCTTGAGCAGATTTTTCACCTGGCCCGGCGGCAGCGCGGACAGGAGCGTCATCAGGTCGTCGGCCTTCGCCCTGTCCTGCGCGCGCTCCCGGTTGTAGGCGATGATTTTCGCCCTCATCTCAGGCTTCATTCCGTCACCCCCGTCAGCAGGAGGTCAAGTGCCTCCTGCAGCTCCTGCGTTGCGCCCTCCACGGCCTCCACACGGCTTTCCAGCGTCGGGGCAGGCTCCTTCGGCGTGCAGTCCGCGTCCATCTCCTCCGCCGTGCGCTCCACCACCGCGCTGTCCACCAGCGCGTATCGGTACACGCCCCGCTCGTCCACCAGCGGCCCCGGCAGGTAGTTCCCCTGGGCGTGGTGGCAGCGGTCGCCAAAGCCCGAGTCAATCTCAACCCAGCCCGCATCGTCCTGCACAAACGCGCTGGAGTTGATGGCCACCACCCGCCCCGCATCGTCCACGCGGACAAGCACCCGCCAGGGCTGATCCATCAGCATATCATCCATGGTTGATCCCTCCTTTACAGATCGGCGGAAATCGCAAGCACGTTGAATACAATCGCGCCAGGCGAATAGGCGCTGAATGCCGTACCGGATTGTACGTTCAGCCGGTTGAACTGCAGGCTGGATACGGAAAGGTCAGACGTGATGACAGCGCCATCAATGCGCATCCAGGCCACGTCAGCCGAAACAACAGATGGCACAACGCGCATGCCTGAGAAGTCAACAGCGCAGGCAAAGGAATTCGCACCCGTGGCCACACCGGAATACAGCGCGCCTGTGTAGCGCCTGTAATACCGCTGGCACTCCGCCAGCTCCGCCGCGTAGCCCCTGGGAACATAGGGCGGCAGGGTGTCGGCGGTGTAGGAGCCCTCGTAGAGCGCGGCCCATTCCACCACGACCGTGTATCCGGCACTGGCGCGGATGGTCACAAAATATTTGCCGGCATAGGTATCACGCTCCAGCGTCACGTATCCGCCGGTATAGGATGCGTTGCTGTTGTCGATGGTCGTCGCCGTTCCTTCGCTGATGGTAACGACCCTCGTTTTGATGGAGCCGTTCACTTTGGCCGCGAACGTGTATGTGCCATCCGGCAAATCGTCAATAAACTGCTTCAGCACACATGCGTTCGATTCGGTGGCGATGATGGACAGATAGCTGCTGTACACCTCAATCGTCCCGTATCCGATCCGCCAGCGGTCAACGGTATAGCCGCTGGAGGCATAGCTGCTTTGTCCCCGCTGGTTGATCCTGAAGCTGCCGTTGTCCACCCAGTTGTGCGGCGACAGGTAGCAGGACGGGGCCTTGCCGCCCAGCAGGCTCGCGTCCGCAGCGGTTCCGCCGGAGGGCAGCGCGCCCACGTCCCCGGCGGTCAGGGTCACGTTGCCTGCCACAGGTGCAACGCCGTTCACCGTCGCGACGTTGCCGGGATCGCCCTTGTCGCCCTTGTCGCCCTTCAGGCCCTGGGGCACGCCGATGGTCAGCAGCTTCACGCCGTCCACCGTGGTCATGGCGGCCGTGGCCTGGCTGCCGGGGGAGAGAGTCGTGGCCGCAGCGCTCATGCCCTCCACGGACGCGGCGGCTGTGTTGGCCCGGCTGGCAGCCGAGGTGGCGGAGGACGCAGCCTCCGTGGCGCTGACGGCGGCAGCCTCCGTGGCTGCGATCTGCGCCAGCAGCTCGTCCAGGGAGGGGATCACGCCCTCCTCGTCCAGGATGGCGTCCGTGCTGGAGGCGGCCACCGCGCCGTCGGCCCAGAAGACCGCGCTGGTCTCCCCGGCCAGGGACAGCTTGACCACCAGCTGGAAGCGGCCCGGCACATTGTAGCAGCCTTCGGTGAGGGTCACGGAGGCCGCGGAGCCGCTGACGCTGCCCGTGATAGGCACGGTCACGCCGTCGGCCCGGATGAAGTACCCGGACGCCCCGGCTCCGGACAGGGCCACATCCGCCCCGGAGCGGCGCACCGCAATGATGAAGGTGTGGGCCTGCTTGTCCCCGGTGAGCAGCGCGGGCCGGATGGCCGTCCTGTCAACGCCCCTGTCCAGGTCGCAGGCAAAGGAAAGCACCGTGTCAAGCATCCTGCAGCCCCTCCTCGTTCATGAGCTTTTCCAGCTCCTGCATGCAGCCCAGGAGCCGCGACAGGTTGTCCTTGCCGTGCACCTCGATTTTCCCCAGGGTGACAATGACCGCCGCGAGTCTGTCCTTGTTCATGTCTTTTCCTCCTTATGCGCCAAGGTAGCTGATGGTGGATGTGGCCGCGTTGTTGATGGTCACGGCCTTGACAACCTGCATGTACTGGTTGTTGCCGTCGTGATCCTTGTACTGGATGGTGACGTAGCTGGGCGTGAGCGTCTGCTGGCCCACAATGACGGTCTTGCTCTTGCCGGTATAGCTGGTCCCGCCAACGCTCATGCTGTCACAGTCCAGCTCGCCGATATAAGCGCCGTCGATGCTTGCGCTGGGCGCCTGCACGCCGCCGGAGGCATAGACCATATCCGCGCTCAGCTCGCTCACGTCAATGCTGGTGCCGGACAGGTACCCGGCCAGCACCGTGCCCGACAGCTCGATCCTGCTGGCGGAAATCTTGATGCCCTCCGTGGACATGTTGATGGCGCTGACAATGCCGTCCTTGCTGACCTTCAGCGCAATCTCCGCGTTCGCGCCGTCGATGGCCACCTCCGCCGCGGACACCCGCGTGCCCAGATCATCCACCGTGGACTGGCTGGCCTTGAGCGCGATGGCGGCGTTGGCTCCGTCGATGGCCACCTCCGCCGAGGACACCCGCTTGGTCAGCGCAGTCATGTCGGACTGGCTGGCCTTGAGCGCAATGGCCGCGTTCGCCCCGTCAA
>JBJEUJ010000021.1:0-4100 GCA_051883775.1 Aristaeellaceae bacterium
CGAGGTGAGGGCATGCTCTGGCAGCGTTTCCGCGAGCGGTGGCGCAAGGACGGGTGGCTCCTGGCCGCGCTGGCCGGGGTGGTCATCCTGTGCCTGGCGCTGGGGAGCATGGACGAGTCCTCCACCCGCAGCCGGGAGGAGGCCCGGCTGGAGCAGGTGCTGTCCTCCATGGAGGGGGCGGGCACGGTGGAGGTCATCCTGCACTACGAGGCCACCGCCGACGGGCAGACGGCCTCCGTCCCCAGCGGAGCCGTGCTGGTGGCCGACGGAGCGGCGGACATCGCCGTGCGGCTGCGGCTGACCCGGGCCGTGACCACGCTGATGGGACTGGACGCCAGCCGGGTGGAGGTTTTCGAGCGAAAAGGAGGTTCATCCCATGGGCAACTGGATCCATAAGCACCGCAACCTGCTGCTTCTGGCGCTGCTGCTGACCACCATGGCGGTCAGCTACCTGGTCAACCAGCGTCAGCTGGCGGAGGATGCCTCCGCCGTGACCATCCCGGTGACGGAGGTGATCGCCCCCACCGCCACGCCCATCGAGCAGTACCGCCAGGAGCGGGACGCGGCGGCCCTCCAGGACATGGCGACCCTTGAGAAGCTCTGCGCCCAGGAAGGCCTGGACGCCCAGACCCGCGCCGACGCCGCCGCCCTTCTGCAGCGGCTCATCGACGTCCGCCAGAAGCAGACCGCCCTGGAGGGCGCGCTGACAGGCAGCGGCATTGCACCCTGCGCGGCGGTGGTGACGGAGGGCAGCGTGACCATCGTCACGGAGAAGGAGACGCTCACGGGCGGCGAGACTGCGCTGCTGCTGACCATGGCGCAAACCCACGCCGGGGTGGAGCCCTCCGGCGTGCGGGTGATCACCGCGGGGGAATAAATCAGGTTTCAGCGCGGCGAAAAACGGGTATGCTTTGGGGCAGGGAGCGGAAAATGATCTGCGCATCCCCGCCCGGTTCATTTTTGCATACTTTCCTGCACAAGGGCTTCCTTTCCGCAGCGAAATGTGCTATACTGTCCCTACCAACTGTGTTGCATGGGAGCGAGGATGAATATGGAACGAATTGGCGAGGTAACCGCCGTGCGCGGCGAATGGCTGGAGATTACTTTCTGTCGCCCTGAGGACTGCGAGAAGTGCAACGCCTGCGGCGGTCAGCAGAAAAAGAACGTGCTGACGGTCAAGGGCCAGGCCAGGGTTGGAGATTCCGCCGTGGTGGAGCTGCCCACGGGCACCTTCATGCAGGCGTCCCTGATCGCCTATACCATGCCCCTGGTATGCCTGCTGGGCGGCATGTTCCTGGGTGCGGCGCTGTTCCCCCAGGCGCGGGAAACCGCCGGCGGCATCGGCGCGGCGGCGGGGCTGGCCATCTCGGCCGCAGCCCTGCTCATCACCGAGAAGCGCCGCAGGGCCAACCCCAAGTGGCAGCCGCAGCTGACCCGCATCATTCCGCAGACGGAAAGCAAGATCAAGCTGGAAGGAGACTGATGTATGGCAACGGAAATCAAGCAGGATACGTTTGACAGCTTTATCGCCCAGCCGGGCAAGCCCGCGCTGGTGGACTTCTGGGCCACCTGGTGCGGCCCGTGCCGGATGCTGGCCCCCGTGGTGGAGCAGGTATCCGAGGAGAACGAGGGCAAGCTGGCCGTAGGCAAGGTGAACGTGGACGACTGCCCCGACCTGGCCATGAAGTTCGGTGTGATGAGCATCCCCACCCTGATCCTGTTCAAGGACGGCCAGGTGGTGGACAAGCGCGTGGGCTACCAGCCCAAGAACCAGCTGGACGAAATGATCCGCAAGGCGTTCTGAGCCGGACAAAAAGGAAGCGGTCACCGGGCCGCTTCCTTTTTTGCGTCTGCGGAGGGAGATGTTGACGCGGGAAGCATCCGGGTGCTATACTATTTGGAAATCATTGACATAACAAAGGAGGATAGTCCATGAATTGTCCCATGTGCGGAAAGCCTATTGAGGGGAACGCATCCGATATTTTGCCCGGCAGGAAGCTGTGCGAGGTATGCGCTGACAATATCCGCACCTTCTCCAAGGGGGAAACCGATGCTCAACGGCAAGCCGCCTGTGCGTATATCCAGATCAGCCGGGAAACCACGCAGGATGCCGACGTTCGGACAGCCATTGACGCCCTGTTGAAGCAGCACGGGGTGTCGTCCGCAGCCGATGCTTCCAATGTGCCCGATACGCCGACCCCACCCGTTTCAGCCCAGGCGACTCCGCTGCCGCAGCGCATCGAGTTTGGCGACTCCGGGCCCAAGATCACCTCTGCTGCCGATATTCTGTGCGTACTGGGCGTCCTGGTTTCCGTGGTGCTGGGCTTCCTGCTGATCGTCACCGGGATGAACAGCCGTCAGGGCGGCGTGATGATCATTATTGGCATCAGCGTTGCCATCGCGGGCTCCCTGGTATCCTGGTTTGTTTCGCTGCTGGCCCGGGGCTTCGGCGAAATGGTGAACAACGTGCGCATTCAGACGGAGCTGGCCGTCAGGAATCATTCCGGCAAGGAATAAGCATCCGCGCCCCTGCAGAAGGACCGCAGAGGCGTTTTTCATGCCGCAAACTTTTCCCCACGCCCCTTTCCATTTTTTCCGGGCAATGCTATAATGTTAGTCGTTAACCTTTACCCTGGACGAAAGCGGACGGGTCAAACGTTGAATGAAGTGAGTATCCCCGGTAATCCTTCTTTGCAAAGGAGCGGTATTGTTATGATGAAGCGCTTTGTCTCCCTGATGCTCGCCTGCGTGCTGCTGCTCATGGCCCTCCCCGCCCTGGCAGATACGCCCCAGCCCATTGAAACCATCCCCTACGAGGAGCTGCCCGAGCCCTTCGATGGCCAGCATCATTATCTCCTGCTGTGCGTGGACCAGTGGTACGGCAAGCCCGGCAACCTGGGCAACACCGACGGCATCGTGCTGGTGACGGTGGACACCCGCGCCCACCGCGTCATGCTGACCTCCTTCATCCGCGACGCGCTGGTGGAGCGGCCCGACGGCAAGATCGGCCGCATCAACTACATCGCTAAAAACTACGGCCCCGAGGCCCTGTGCAAGGTCATCAGCCAGCACATCGGCGTGAAGGTGGAGAAGTATATCCTCTTCGACTTCAATCAGATCCAGACCATCATCGACTACCTGGGCGGCGTGACCCTCACCGTCACCGACGCCGAGGCGGATTACCTCAACCGCTACCGCATCTCCCGCACCGCCACCACCCCCTCCATGGACAAGGGCGGCACGTACCTGTTCGGTGGGCACGCGGCGGTGATTTACATGCGCATCCGCAAGGCCGGCGGCGGCGGCGACTTCATGCGCACCCAGCGGGTTCGCACGGTGCTGTCCACCCTGGCGGACCAGTGCCGGGAGATCTCCTACGAGCAGGCCCGGGATCTGGTGGACTCCGTCATGGCCAACAGCACCATGACCAACATGAACCTGGACGAAATGGTGCAGGCCATGGAGTACGCCTACGGCCTGCGCGGCGTGACCATCGAGGAGCTGCGCATCCCCCAGGATGGCGACGCCACGCCCATCACCTACGCCAGCATGGCCGTGCAGGAGATCGACTGGGTGCACAGCCGCGAGGTCATGGACGATTACCTGCAGAACAGCTTCCTGGTGCTGGACGACGACGACGAGTAAGCTCCGTCCCACCCTGCGCGGCGGCGTATGATCCATCCCGCTCCGCGCCATGCTGATACCAAAGGAGAGAGTTGCCTGCATGAAATGTCCCAACTGCGGTCAATGGAACCGCGCCTCCCTGCCCCGCTGCCAGAGCTGCGGTCATCCCCTGGAGGACGGGCAGACCCAGACCCCGGCCTGGAAGGTCACCCTGAGCGATGACGCGCGCGGCAAGGAATACATACGCGTGGACGAGGACGGCGACGCAGCCCGCGCCCCGGACGCAAGGGATCAGCTGGCCCGGGAAATGGCCGAGCTCAAGCAGCGCAAGCAGGAGGGCGCCCAGCATCAGCGCCGGCTGCGCCGGGAGAGCGCCGAGCGGGGCAGCGCCCCCTCGGGCATGACCATCCGCACCCATGCCAGCGCCGACACCTTCTGGAACGTGGAGGACGATCCCCGCACCACCGTGCGCATCA
>JBJEUJ010000022.1:0-21617 GCA_051883775.1 Aristaeellaceae bacterium
GGATGGGGCTGCTCCTCAGCGGCAGGCTTGGGCTCAGCTTCCGTTGCGGGCTCCGCGGCATTCGCGGGAGCATCCGGCTCTTCCCGGCGGGCATTGGCCGCTCCGGGACGCTGAACCTCCTCCATCGGGTAATCCTTCAGCTCGCTGGAATCGCCCTTCTGGATGCGCACACGCACGGTCTCCTTGATGACATTCAGCTCCCACACAACGCCGGAACCGTCGGGGGTGATGACCTCCTTGCCGACCTTGGGCATTTTCTTGCGGGTCTGCTCGTACTGATCCTGCTCGTACTTCAGGCAGCACATCAGCCTGCCGCACACGCCGGAGATCTTGGTGGGATTGAGGGAAAGATTCTGCTCCTTCGCCATCTTGATGGACACGGGCTGGAAATCCCCCAGGAACGCGCCGCAGCAGATGGGCCTGCCGCAGGGGCCAAGGCCACCCAGCATCTTGGCCTCGTCGCGCACGCCGATCTGCCTCAGCTCGATGCGCGTCTTGAACACCGCCGCCAGATCCTTCACCAGGCTGCGGAAGTCCACGCGGCCGTTGGCGGTGAAGTAGAACAGGATCTTGCTGTTGTCGAAGGTGTACTCCACGCTGACCAGCTTCATGTCCAGCTTGTGCTCGGCAATCTTCTTCTGGCAGATGGCATAGGCTTCCTTCTCCCCGGCCTTGTTGGCCTGGGCGTGCTGGATATCCTCCGCCGTCGCCACGCGGACAACCTTCTTCAGCGGCTGCTGCAGCACCTCGTCGTTGATTTCACGCACGGAGGTGACCACTTCGCCGAACTCGATCCCCCGGGCCGTCTCCACCACAACGAAGTCGCCGGGCGTGGGCCAGTAGGGGCCGGGATCAAAAAAATAGAGCTTGCCGGCGTTCTGAAAGCGAACGCCAATCACGTTGACCATTTGCTTTTTTCCTCCATCAGGCGAAGCAGCAGCCGCTCGACCACCGCCTGCCAGGTTACCTGATTTGCCCGCAGCCGCCGCGCCTGGCTTACTGCGTCCAGCAGCGCGGAAAAGGCCGCCATATCGCCCTCCCGGGCCATGCGCTGCCAGCTTTCGGGATAGGAGGCCAGGAGCGATGCGTCCCGCTGCCCAAGCCGCACCAGCAAAAGCAGGCGCAGCATGTCCTCCACATCGTCCAGCAGCTCGGAGGCGACTTCCTTGCGATCCTTCCAGGCGTTGGATACGCGGAGAATGTCGCTGCGGCCCTCCAGGGCGAAAAAGTCCCGCATGACATCCTGCCGCCGCTGCCAGTAGCCCTCGTCGGCCGCCACGGCAATAGCCTGGCCGATGGAGCCGCCACAAACGTGCAGCGCCTCCCGGGCTCGGGCATCGTCCACGCCGCGCTCCTTCAGCGCCCGGAGAATCACGTCGTCCGGCCAGGGATGCAGCTTCAGCACCCGGCACCGGCTGACGATGGTGGTCAGCAGAAGCTCCGGCGCGTCGCTGATAAGCAGGAACACCGTGCCCTCCATGGGCTCCTCCAGGGTCTTGAGCAGGGCGTTCTGGGCCTGGGGAGTCATTTTGTCGGCCTGACGGATGATAACCACCCGCCGTCCGCCCACAAAGGTGTGCTGCCCCACCAGCTCGTTGACCATGCGGATTTCGCCCACTGGGATGCTTTTCAGCCCCTTGTCCACCTCGGGGTTGATGGGCACGCCCGGCTGCACCACGGTCACGTCCGGATGATTGCCCGCCAGCACCTGCAGGCAGGCAGGGCACACGCCGCAGGGCTTGTCCTCCCCCGTGCATACCAGGAACTGGGCGATCCGCGCGGCCAGGGTACGCTTGCCCATGCCGGAGGCGCCGCTGAGCAGGTACGCGTGGACGAAGCTGCCCTCCCTGAGCGTGCGTATCAGTCCATCATAAACAGCGCCCTGCCGCGCAAAATCCGAAAGGGCGGGCGCTGTGCATGTTTCCTGCGCCAATGGGACAATCTCCTTACAGCTTGATAAACTGATCCACCGTCAAAACGAACACTGTCGCGCCGCCCACGGTGACCTCAATGGGATAGGGCGAATACACGCCGGAGACGCCGGCCATGGAGGCGGGCTGGGTCGCAATCTGCTTGCGGGACTTGCACACCCGCTCGATCACCGCCATGGCTGCGTCGAACTTCTCGTCGTCCACACCGACCAGGAGCGTGGTGTTGCCAGCGCGCAGAAATCCGCCGGTGGTGGCCAGCTTCGTTACGCCAAAGCCATCGTTCATCAGCTGGGATACCAGACGGGAGGCGTCCTCATCCTGGACGATCGCGATAATCAGCTTCATGCAAAGAACCTCCTTCATAACCGGCAGCGCCGTGAAAGCATCTGCCTCTCCATAAAACAGTATACAGCATAACAGCGGAAAATGCAAGGTGGGCGCACGCGGCAGTTTTTTCTTTACTTTTCCCGCCGGATACCGTATGATAGGCAGGTAAAGGAGTTGAGCAAATTGACGCAAGACGGCATCACGCTCTTTGCCACGGCGGCCTTCGGCATGGAGGGCATCGTCGCGGCGGAGCTGAAGCGGCTGAATATGAATGATGTGAAGGCGGAAATGGGCGGGGCGCGCTTTACCGGCTCCATGACGGACGCCTTTTTGTGCAACCTGCGCCTGCGCTGCGCGGACAGGGTGCTGATGATCCTGGCGGAAAAGACCTGCCGCACCTTTGAGGAGCTGTTCCAGCTGGTAAAGTCCGTCCCCTGGGAGGAGCTGCTGCCGGGGGATGCGAGGATCAATATTTCCGGCAAGTGCGCCCGCAGCCAGCTGATGAGCGTGCGGGACTGCCAGGCCATCGCCAAGAAGGCCGTGATCGAGCGGCTGCGGCAGCGGACCCGGCGGGACGTGTTCCCGGAGACCGGGGTGGCCTTCCCCATCGGCGTGGCGCTGCACGGGGACGTGGCCCGCATCACCCTTGATCTGTCCGGCGAGGCCCTCAACCGCCGGGGCTACCGCACCTGGAACGGCGAGGCGCCCCTGCGGGAAACCCTGGCCGCCGCGCTGGTGGAGCTGTCCCCCTGGCGGCCCGGCATGCGCCTGCACGACCCCTGCTGCGGCACCGGCACCCTGCTGATCGAAGCGGCCTTCCGGCAGGGGCACAGAGCTCCCGGCTTGACACGGCGCTTCGCCATGGAGGACTTCCCCTTCTTCTCCCGGGAGGAGGGCGAGGCTATCCGCCGTCAGGCCCGCTTCGACTATGAGCCGGAGCGCATCGGCGGCATCACCGGCAGCGACATTGATCCTGCGGCCCTTGACCTGGCCAATCGGCACATCCGCCAGGCGGGCCTGGAGGGGAAGATCGCGGTCACGCAGCAGCCCCTGGAAACCCTCCAGCTGCCCGACGAGCAGGGCGTGTTCCTGTGCAATCCGCCCTACGGCGAGCGGCTCAGCGACCGCAAGAGCTGCGAGAAGCTCTACCGGGAAATGCACCTGCTGAAGGACCGCCATCCCGGGTGGAGCCTGTGCGCCATCTCCTCCGACCCTGCCTTTGAACGCGCTTATGGCAAGCGTGCGGACAAGAAGCGCCGCCTGTACAACGGGCGGCTGGAGTGCGAATTCCTGATTTTCCGGTGAGATGAAAAGGAGCGATGACCATGGCTGAGAAGCTGCCCCAGGCTGCCCTGGATGTGATGCGGGAACGGTTCGGCAAGGATTCCCTGATTGCCCTGGCCACGATGGATGGAGAGCGTCCCAGCGTCCGCACGGTGGACGCGCTTTACGAGGGCGGCTCCTTTTACGTCATTACCCACGCGCTTTCCGGCAAGATGCAGCAGATTGCCATGAATCCCGCCGTGGCCGTCTGCGGCGAGTGGTTCACGGGACACGGCATGGGCGAGAACATCGGACATGTGTGCGCGGAGAAGAATCAGGCCATCGCCGGGAAGCTCCGTGCCGCCTTTGCCGCCTGGTACCAGAACGGCCATACCAACGAGGCTGACCCCAATACCTGCATTCTCCGCATCCGCCTGACCGACGGCGTGCTGTTCTCCCACGGCACACGGTATGCGCTGGACTTCACAGACGACTGACGGCAGCGATAAAAGCATCCGCGGGATAATTCCTGCGGATGCTTTTTGTTGACCGGACGCTGCTCACTCCGCTGCCGGGAAGTACATGCGCTCCTTCAGCGTGATGCCGCTGTCCGCCTGGATTTTGTCCAGGATGCGCTGCCTGTCCTCGCCCTCGGCCACCACGGGGCGGAAGTCGTTCAGCCCGATGTCCGCCGAGGTGCTGGTCAGGATGGGGATCAGCTCCAGCGTGCAGCCGGTGTAGCCGTCCCCGTCAAAGCGGAGGCGCAGCTGTGCCAGCGTCGCGTCGAAGGTGGTCATGTCGTGGGTGCCGCCGAACATCAGGTTGCCCAGGCTCCACACCACCAGCGTGCCGTCCACCGTGTCCACGCCCTGCACCACATGGGGATGCGCCCCGATCACAATGTCCACGCCCGCTGCCGCTGCGGCCTCGGCCATTTCCACCTGCAGCGCGTTATGCCCGGGGCTGTACTCCGTGCCCCAGTGGCAGGTGTAGATGATCACGTCGCAGCCCTGCTCCCGGAGGGCCGTCGCGTCCTGGGCGATGATCTGCCTGTTCTGCTTGTAGGTTGTTTCCCGGCAGCCGCCGAAGCCGATTCGGTATCCGTTCTTTTCCCACACCCAGGTGTAGCCGTAACCGCTGTATGGGATGCCCGCCTCCTCCAGCGCGGCGCGGGTAGCGTCCTTCCCTGCCGTGCCGTAGTCCACATAATGGTTGTTGGCAATGTTCACCAGCTCGATGGCGCCCTCGGTCAGCACGCCGGTGTATTCCGGCAGGCCGCGGAAGCGGTAGAGCTTCTCCGTGTCCTCACCCTTGCGGTCGGCCTTCAGCACGCACTCCAGGTTGACCATGGTCAGGTCGTCGGCGGCGAAGATTTTCTTTAGCCCGCTGAAGGGATAATCCATGCCGCTGCGGCTGATGTAGGCCGGGAAGGCCTCCGTCCTGTTCCACCAGCTTTCCCGGGTGCCGATCACCGCATCTCCGCCGAAGGTCAGCACCAGCTCCGTCTCCCCCGCGGCAAGGTGCGCGGGTTCCGAAGCCTCCGCGCGATCCATGGCGGTCAGCGGATCCCGTCCGCCCATGACCGCCGCCACCTGCGCCTGCCGCTGCTGGGGATCGTCCAGGATGATCAGCCGGGTGTAATAGGGCAGATGCGTCCACAGCCAGTAGGCGTTGACGCCGCTCTCCCCCTTGTCCCGGGGCAGGCGGACGCAGCCGTGGGAGGCCTTCTGGCCCAGGGTGGGCGTGTAGGGCGTGAAATCCTTGTAGCCGGAGGTGCGCCGGTAGGGCAGCTGATGCAGCAGATTGCCCCCGTCGTAGCGGATCACGTAGTCATACTTCTTGCCGTCCATGCTGAAGGGCTCCAGATGCTCCACCGTCAGGAAGGAGCCTGCCGCCGTCTCCTGGAACAGCTTGTTCTTCGCAATCAGCCCCGTGGACACGTCGATATCCGCCATGCGCTCCCCTCGGAAAAACACCGCCATTTTCTGCTGCGCCTTGTCCAGGAGGAGGCCGTATTCGCCATTGGGCTGAACCATCTTCAGCCGGCTTTGGGGGACGTAGCCCTCCACGTACTCTCCGGCCTCATGGTTCCACGCGCCGATGTACACCCAGCCGTCCTCGCGGATCTCCTTCACGTCCACCGCCTGGGACTGGCCGTGCAGCTGCCCAAGGGACTTGCTGGACTTGTCAGGCTCCGCGTAAACCTCCTGATGGGCCACAAAGCGGATGTCCACCACGGCGGAGGGCTTTTGCATCAGCTGCCAGATAACCTCGTCGCTGTCGTCATAGGCGGGAAGATAGTCTCCCGTCACCTGCAGGGGGATGACCGGCGCAGCGCCTTCCTTCAGCGTCACGCGGGCTTCCTTCACCCACTCGGTATTGTCGCTGACATAGTAGCGCAGGATGTAGTCCCCTGCAGGCAAGGCGTCCTTGCCGTTTTTCCCGTCCCAGGTCAGCTTGACGGGATCCGTGGTGGACACGTTGTACTTCTTCGTATACACAACCTCGGTGGGCTGCTGCACCGTGCAGACCTCCATCACCACCGTGCCCGAGCGCACCAGGCATACCTCCGCGAACCAGCCGCCGTCGGCCAGATAGAGCGTGTCCGCTCCGGGCAGGGCGAAAACCACCGCGTTCCTGCACCGGGCGAAGGTCATGCTCCGGGTCACGGACACGTCCCCGCCAGCACCGGAAAGCGTCGCCGTCAGCGTCCACGTGCCGTCGGGAATGCGCTCCTCATTGTCGCCCAGGCCGTTCCAGGCAATGCGGTTCTCCCCTGCATTTACGGCCATGGACCAGTTGAGCCAGTCGTTGTGGCCGTCGTTCACCACCAGCGTCAGGCTCCCCGCCTCCTCTGCCGTGACCATAAGCTCACAGGCCTGATACCCCTGGATATCGCCCGTCCAGGTCACGTCCAGCGCCGTATCCTCCGCCATGGCGCACAGGGGCAGCATCAGCAGGGCTGCCAGCAGCATCAGCCATCGTTTCATCGGCAGCGTCAGCCTCCTTTTGTATTACGAATGTCATTCGGGTTGATCCACGCGGGCGTTGAAGCGTGCCATGGCCAGCGCCACAGCGGCTCCCAGGCACAGGCAGAGAAGGTTGACCAGGCATCGCCCTGCGCCGGAGAAAAAGCCTGCGAACGGGATGATCGCCACTGTCGCTGCCGTCACCACGCCCAGGATGCCGTGGAGCATCACCGATGCATGCGTGTCCATAAGCCGGGTGACGGCCCGGGCCATAAGAAGCATCGTCCCCGCCGCGCCAATGCCCGCAGGCAGCAGCACCGCCAGGTCCAGCCGTCCCAGCCCTGCCACAAAGGGCGTGTACAGGCCCAGGGGCATGAGCAGCGTGGAGAAGCTCAGGCCCGGGGCAATCACGGACAGCGCCAGGCAGAAGCCGCAGAACAGGTACCACCCGAAGCCCGGGTCAATGCGCGCCTGCACAGCCGCGAGACCTGCCAGCACCGCCAGCGTCACCGCAAAGGCGAGGGCAAGGGCGGCCCAGGACGCTTTTCCCCTGCCCTGCTCGCCTGCCTCCCGGTAAAGCGAAGGCAGCATCCCTGCGATCAAGCCCACGAACAGGCACACCGATGGCTCCGGATAGGCCGTCAGAAGAAAGCCCAGCAGCCTTGCGACGCCCAGGAAGCCGAGTACAACCCCGGCCAGCACGGGCAGCAAAAGCCGCATATGCTGCCGGAAGGCCGCCAGCGGATGCGCCAGCAGGGCCATCACCGGGCGGTACACGCCAAAGACCACCATCAGCACGCCGCCGGATATCCCCGGCAGTACCGCGCCCGTGCCGATCAGTATCCCCTGCGCCAGCCGCAAGGCCGGGCTGATGCGTCCCCCGTCCGTCATGGGCCATGCCTCCCGTTTGCTCCCGGCCTTTTCAATCATAGCAGGTTGCCTTCGTCCCGTCAATTCCGCACCGGCGTCATTTTGCATACCAACCGCATCATCGCCCTTTCATCCATACATGACGATTCGCGCCCGCAAAAGGTTCACGGCAAGGAAATTTTTCATACTCCCGTACCCTGCACAGAAAAAGGATATGCAGGACGCAGCCCGCATATCCTTGACGCTTTCTGCCCGGCGTACCGCCGGGGGGGATATTATTCCGCGATGAAGTGCATCAGCATGGAATCAAAGTAGTTCAGATCGTAGCCTTCCTCGGTGAGGACAACGTTCAGCGGCGTGCCGTAGTAGTCGATGACAAAGGCATCCGCCTCACCCTCGTCCGTGGTCACGCGCTGCTGTGTCCACTTCAGACCCGTGACCGGCGCGCCTGCCAGCACGAAATCCACCGTGCCGTCCCCGTAGAACGTCAGGGAATACTCCGCGCCGCCCAGCATGGACGCGCTCATGGTGAAGCCCTGCACATCCGCGGTGTCCAGCACGTACTTCACATCCATCCGGTCGGAGGCTCCGGCGGTATTTCCGTCCGCAGGCTGCTCCGGCGCAGCGGGCATGTCGATGGGCGCGGAGGCTTCGCCGTCGCGGGAGAAGATGATCTTCCCGCTTTCGTCCTCCAGGCACAGGGAACCGTCCGGCTGAATGGTCGCCTGCATGCCGTCAATCCAGGCTGCGCCGCCGCTCACCGTCCAGGAGGAAGTATTCTCCTCCTCGCCGTCAAACAGGGTCACCGTGCCATCCTCACTGAAGCTCAGCACCATCACCATGCCGAAGTCGGACAGGCTGAACACGGATCCTTCCATTTCCAGGCTCTGGCCGTACCATACGCCCAGGAAGGGCGCGCCCTCGTCGCCCACGGGTACTGCGGGCGCGGGGGTGGATTCGGGCGCGGCTTCGCCCTCGCGGGTGAAGATGACCTTCGTGCCGTCGATCTCCAGGGACAGGGAGCCGTCGTCAAGGAGCGCGCCCTGCATGGTATCAACCCGCACAGTACCGCTGCTCACCGACCAGGTGGACGTTTCCTCCTCCTCGCCGTCGAACAGAAGCGCCGTGCCGTCCTCATTGAAGGTCAGCTGCATGACAATGCCGAAATCCGCCAGGCTGAAGGTGGCGCCGTCCATGTCCATGGTCTGGCCATACCACACGCCCAGGTAGGGCTCGCCCTCAGGGCCGACAGGCACCGCAGGGGCGGGCGTGGCGGTGGGCTCGGGGGTGGGCATGGGCTCGCTCCTGACCGCAGAAAGCAGCGCGTCCACACCGGGCATCATGGCTGCGTCAGTGATGCACTTCTCCAGGGAGAAGGCCTCGGTCTGGTCCATGTTCAGGAAGGCGTATTCGCTGACGCTCTCCACATACTCGCCCAGGTAGACCGTCTCAAGGCTTGCGCAGCCGTCAAACACATACCGGTCGATATTCCGCACGCCGTTGACGAACACGACCTCCCGCAGGCTGGTGCAGCCGGAGAACAGCCCCTCGGGCAGGTTCTCCATGGGCGCGTAGCAGATCACGGTTTCCAGGGTGTCGCAGTTCTGGAAGGCGTACATGGGGATATCCGTGTAAGTCTCCGGGATCACCAGGGACACGACGGGCAGCTCCACGTCGAAGTTGTCGCCATAGGAGGCGCGGCTCATCATGCTGCCGCCGATCATGGTCAGCTGCACGCCGTCGATCTCACGGGGCAGGTACAGGTTCAGCTCGTAGCCGCGGTATTCATCCAGACGGGCGTATTCCTCGTCGTACCAGAAATCGTCGCCGGGCAGGGAGGCATAGGGCATGGTCACCGTCTGCGCAGGCTCCTCGCCAACGCGCGGCACGGGGGTGTTCCAGGCACGGCCAGCCAGCGCGGACAGGGTGCGCACCTGCTCCTTCGTGGCGTCGGGGGCGGCGTAAAGCTCCTTCACGCCAGCCAGAACGCCCGCCATATCCTGGGGCAGCAGCGCGGGATCGCACAGCACGGTCAGCTTCTGAAGGCCCGTGCAGCCATCCAGCGCGCCGGAGCCGATGCTGGTCAGGGACGCGGGCAGGGTCAGCTCCGTGATGCCGGTGCAGCCCTTGAACGCGCCAGCGCCGATGGACGTCAGCGATTCAGGCAGCGTGATGTCCGTGATGTTCGCGCAGTTGCGGAAGGCCTCGTCACCAATGGTGGTGATGGACGGGAACATCTCCACGTATTCCACGCTGCTGTCGGCAAAGGCCTCCGCACCGATGGTGGTGAACCAGCCGCAGTGGTGGGGATAGAAGGCGTGGATAGTCCTGTTGCCCTTGAACACGCCGTCGCCCAGGGCGGTGACATTGATGTCGTCATAGGCAGTCCAGACGGTCAGGTCGGGCTGATCGCCGTTGTAGGCCGTCCATACGCCGTTGTCAATGGTAGTCACGTCAAGGCTGTTGACGGGATAGGAGGCCACGCCGCCGCTGATGGGATTGTTGATCCACACCGTGCAGTCCGGGCACTGCTCCGCCAGCATGGCCGCGTAGGCGTCGCGGTTCTCGATGCTGCTGTCCCAGGGCAGATCCAGATCGTACACAGGCGCATCGGCAAAGGCGTCCGCGGCGATGTCGATGGGCTGGTACAGGTCGAAGGCCATGTAGTTCAGGAAGGTGCCCGCAAAGGCCCGGGAGCCGATGCGCTCCACATTCCCGCCCAGGTACAGCTCCTCACACCAGGCGTTCTCAAAGGCCAGGTCGCCAATGACGCGCACGGTGGAGGGCAGGCTGATGCCCGAAACCTGCGCGAAGCGGAACGCCCCTGCGCCGATTTCCTCCAGCCCCTCGCTCCAGTCGATCCGGCTGGGCTGGGCATTCATGAAGCTATTGTCGGCAATCACGCGCAGGGTCGTGGGGAGGCTCAGGTAGTCCAGGTTGCTGGCCTGCTGGAAGGCGGCTTCCTCAATACGCTCCAGGCCCTCGGGCAGGATCAGCGCGTACACGGAATAGTCACCGCGGAAGGCATCCTTGCCGATGGCCTTCACCGCCACACCGCCGATGCTGGCGGGAATCTCCAGCCAGGCATGGTATTCCTTGTAGCCGGTGATGGTACCGGAGGCTGCGTCAAAGGTGAACCAGTCCCCGGTATTCGCGGCAGGACGGGCCACGGCGTTCTTCCCGCTGGGCTGCAGGCGGTCTGCCGCGCCGTCCATATCCGCCAGCGCGGCGGCGTAGGCGTTCAGCTGATCGTCGGGGACGTAAATCACGCAGTCCTCCGGCAGCCAGACGAAGCACCACTCCTCCGTCAGGAAGAGGGGGCATTCGCCCTCGAAACGGATCTCCCGCAGATTGTCGCAGGAGCGGAAGGAAGCGTTCACTGCGCGGACGCTGGCGGGCACGGTGACGCTGGTCAGCGCGGGGCAGTTGTTGAAATTGCCGTAGTCGATGTACTCCAGCCCGTCGTTGAGGCGCACCTCCGTCAGGGCGCTCATGTTGCTGATGGCGGAATCCTGCAGCGCGCGCAGGGTATCCGGCATGGTCAGGGAGGTCACGTCGTTCCGGCTGTCAAAGGCTCTGTAGCGGATGGCGGACACCTGATAGCCGTCCACCTCCGCAGGAACCGTCACATCGCCGGAGATTTCGCCGTCCAGCTTCAGGTACATGTTGTCCGCGTCATAGGACCAGACGGCCTCCTCCGCCATGGCGGATGCGCCCCACACAAGCACCGTCAGGGCAAGCAGCAGCCAGAGAACCCGCTGCATCTGTTTCATCCTCATCCATCCTTTCCATAGAAAAAATGTGTATGGTACCGCTTCGCGCCGTTACTCCTGGTCAAGGAGCGCCCGGCAGGCTTCAAACGCATCATAGGGGTTCGCACCCTCGGCACAGACCGCCGCAATGCCCGCGCCAAAGGCGTCCATATACTTCACAGGCATGTACACAAGCGTCAGCACCTCATCCTCCGAGGGCAGCACCGATTCGATCACATTGCAGGAATCGCAGGACAGAACGCCGTAGCTGTAGTTGATCGTGAAATGCCCATAAAAGATCTGGGAGTTGGCCAGGGTGGTAAAAATAGCCATGCTTTCAAAGGCTTCATCCGTGACCTGCAGCGGAGAATAGGCCGATACACAAAGCATGTCGTCATACAGGAAGATGGTCACATCCGCGCCTTCCAGCGCGCTGTCCAGCTCGAAGCTCAGGTCGAACCACTGGTTCTCTTCGTCATATTCGTACGCAATGTACGCGCTGTCCAGGGCGCTGCGGACCGTCTGCTCCAGCAGGCTCACCGTGTCCTCCGCCAGCGCGCCGCCAAATGCCATCAGCATGCAGATGGCAAGCAGTACCGCCAGGAATTTCCTCATCATGGCATCCTCCTCCTCAATCAGGCCGGTGATGATTGCCTCCGCAGACGTGCGCCGCCCTCCAAAGGGGCAGCCGCCATGCCTGCATGAACACCCATGATGATGATAAAGGCTCCTGACCCGTCGCGCATCGGCCAGATGGCCAGTTTTTTCCGCCGATGGCAAGGAAATGTCGCACAGGGAGCGGCTCTCACGCGCCATCCCGGCCCTCCAGGATGACAAGCCCGCTTTCCCGGGCGCGGACGGCCAGCTCCGTCCTGTTGCGGAAGCCGGTCTTGTCCAGCATGCTGAGAATATGCGCCTTCACGCTGCCCACGGACATGTGCAGCCGCTCGGCGATCTCCGTGTTGGTGTAGCCGCCGGTCATCTCACGCAGCACCTCCAGCTCGCGCCCGGTGAAGTCGCGGCTGCTGGCGCAGCCCAGGGTCAGCTCGGGCGGCGCGTCGGGGTAGACGGACTCCCCCGCCATGGTTCTGCGCATAACGTCCAGGATGGACGCCTCCTCCGCCTCCTTGTACCAGAAGCTTTCCACGCCCGCAGCCCGCGCCCTGTCCATGTAGGAGCACTCGGGCATGGAGGTCACCACAATGATGCGAACCTCCGGCGTCTGGCGCTTGATGCGCGCGGCGGCCTCCAGACCGCTGCATCCGCCGCGGGTCAGCACATCCATCAGCACCAGATCCACGTCGTTGCGCAGGCAGTATACGTCCGCAATCTCCGCGCTGTCGATGGCGGCTGCCAGCTCAAATTCCTCCGAGGAGGCAATCAGCATGGCAAACAGCTGCCGCGGCATCGTCTGATCCTCCACGACCAGCACACGGGTTTTGCTCATATCCATGCTCCCCCTTCCGCAGGAATGTCAATGCTCAGGGAAAAGAAGGGCGCGCTTTGCACCTGCATGCGTCCGCCGGCGGCCTCCACACGCCTGCGCAGCGCGGACAGACCGCCGCCCTCCCGGATCTCTCCCGACGGCGGCGTGCCATCGTTGGTCAACACGGCGCGGACCCAGCCGCCCTGCAGGGCCATGCGGATGTGCAGCGACGTTCCGCCGGCATGGCGCACCGTGTTGGTCAGGCATTCATGGGCGGCATTGCACAGAAGCGGCATGCATCCGGCGTCCGCAGGGGGAATGTCGCCTTCCATGGTGATATGCACTCCGATGGCCTGCGCTGCCTCGATCAGCCCCTCCAGCCCCTCCCGGGTTTTCTCACTGGTGTCAGCGCCGTCCAGCAGCGCGATGCTCCGCCTCCACAGCTGCAGCGCGGCGGTGCGCTGCGACACGCCGGAGGGCTGTGCCAGCAGCCGCCGGGAGGCCAGCAGCGCCTGCCCGAATTCATCGTGAATGCGCACCTTGGCGTCCAGGGCTTCCTTCTCCCGGGCCAGCTGCTGAATCTGTCCGCCGTAGCGGCGAAGGCGGCGGTTCATCTCCGCAAGGCGCTGGTTTTCCTTCGCGAGACGCAGGTTCATGGCATGCTCCTGCGTCACGTCCGAGGCGACGAGCTGCACGGCATTCTGCCCGTCCACCATCAGGATGGTGCGGGTAAAGCTCCATACCTGCCCGTCCGCCGTCCGCACCAGGGGCGATTCCCCGCAGGCCAGCGCCTCGCATTCCGGCAGAAGCTCGCCCTTCTCCAGCCTGTGCCAGAACTCCTCGCCGTTGAGCAGCGGCATGCCCGTAAGCGTGCGGCACAGCTCGTTCATCCGCCTGTTGACCAGCCTGGTCAGCCCGCCTTCCGCATAGAAGCACAGGCCTGCAGGCAGCAGATCGAGGCCCTCCTTGACCGAGGTCTGGGACAGGTGGTGCCTGCGCCAACGGTACAGCCGCAGCGCCACGCCGGCAAGCCATGCGGCCAGCAGCGCCATGACCACCAGCATCAGCCACAGCGGCCGGTACATCAGCCATGGCTGCGCCATGCTCCGCGCCATGCCGTCCATCAGCGCATACAGCAGGATCAAGCAAATCCCCGTTGGCGCCATGCAGGCTGCCGTACAGGATGCCGGAGCGCGCCACAGGAAGGCCATCATGGCCTCGCACAGCCCGGCGCACAACAGGATCAGCAGCCCCGTGCAGCACAAGCCCTGGCCTGTGCCGGAAAGGCCCAGCAGTGTCACGGACACCCTTCGTCACCTGCCTTCCCCATGCGCAGCGTCAGAAAAACCGTGCCGTCCTGCACTTCCTGCCGCACCGACGCATGCTGCTGCGCCAGATACGCCTGATCCCACGCCGGCAGCGGCGCGGATTCCGCATCCTCCAGGGACAGGCGAAGGGTCACGCCCGCAGCGTCGGCGATCAGGTTCACCATCAGCGCGGACAGCCCCGGCAGGGTTTCTTCCACCACAGCCTCGAAGAAATCATAGGCCAGCATGATTCCCGACGGCCGCAGGCTCCCCGACCCCTGCTGCCGGAAGCTGGCCGCCACGCCCAGAACGGACAGATAGCTGATGGATTCCCTGATGCACAGCGCAAGCTCCTGCACGCCGGTACGGGCATCCTCCTGCGGCATCAGCGCGAGATTGCACCGCCGCTTGACATAGGCGCCGTATACGCAGGCCATCGCCATCCGGGCTTCAAAATCCGGCGCGTCGGGCGTCAGCTGCTCCGTCAGGGCGCCAATGGCTTCCAGCTGCCTGCGCACGGGCGGAAGCATCCCGTCGTAAAGGCGGTTCTGCTCCTCCAGATGAGCCTTGCGCAGCCGAACCTCGTTCTCCGCCCGTACAAGCTCGTTCCCTTCCGCCAGCGTGCCTGCCGTTTCCTCCAGCTGCTGCCGTATGCGGTTGATCGCCATAACGCTGTCCGTCCAGTAGATGCGTCCGCCGCGGATGGCGTGGCTGTGCAGCCTTGTGTCCTGATCCAGGGCGAGCATGCCGTCATGCGCCTGGCACAGCTGTTCCCTGGACAGCGTCTGCGCCCCGGAGGAGCGGAAGACCACGTGATCCTCCCCGTCCGCGATCTGCGCTGAAATGGTAGAAGCCGCAAAGAAACCGCCGTAATTCGTGTTGGATGGCACCAGGCCAATCTGAATGCAGCACTCCCACGTCACCACGAAGGTGGCGCAGAACATCTCCGGGATCTTGTAGGCGGTAATCATGTCCGCAAAGCTCATCAGACTCAGCGCGAACCCCGCGACAAACAGGACCCCCGGCAGCCAGATAGACCGTCTGCCGCTGGGCACGCGGCTGCTGCGAAACAGCACAGCCGCGCTGAGTACCATCATGCCCAGCATCCAGGCGGTGGCGAGGAAATATACAGGGCCATGGGTGTACTCGCCGCTGCCGTCATCCGGCGCGCAGGGAAAGCGGAAGGCCAGCTGGTGCAGGTCGTTGGTCATCACGCCAAGGAACAGCATGGCAGCGGGAATCAGCAGCAGGTACCAGGCCCGGGGCAGCGGCTGATCCTCCCTGCGGCCCAGGTGCAGCGCCGCCAGAAAGGCCAGCGTGGGCGCAAGGGTCTGCGGCAAATAATACAGGTACCACAGCATCCGGGTGATCTGCGCGGATTCAAAGAAGCGGTATTTGCATGTGCGCAGGAAAATCCAGAGCGCCGCCAGGCATACCGCGGCCATCAGCAGCCTGCGCATGGCCGGCTGCATGATGCGCTGCGCAATGGACAGGGCATAGCCCATGGCCAGCCCCATGTAAATCACGCTGATCAGAAGAAACACAAACGGCCTGTATGCCTCCGCAAGCAGGCCTTCCACCTCATGCAGCAGCCCTGCCAGAAGAAACAGGAACCCCGCCAGGCATAGGATTCCGCGCGTCCTGCGCCCTGTCCGCGGCATAGCATCACCCTGTATGCAAGCATTCAAGACCATTATACATGCCGGAAACGGAGAATGCAAGGCGGTCAGGCAGCCGGGCGGGGAAGCGTTTTTCCGCTGACATTTTCCACGGGGAAAGCCTTGACAGAATCGCCATCCCGTGGTATGATTATGATCGTTGCCTGTGATATGCGGCCGTGGCGGAATCGGCATACGCGCACGTTTGAGGGGCGTGTCCAGCAATGGGTACGGGTTCAAGTCCCGTCGGCCGCACGAGAAGGACGAAGGCTTTGACAAGAAGCTTTCGTCCTTTTTTGTTGTTCCCGGGATTCGACGCCCACGCTGGCCTCCATGGCAGACGCTCGCCATCCATGCGCGTGATATTTTGCCGGAAATCTTTCATTTCCGACAAGGAGATAAGCCCGTACATGACGAATGATGGAACAGCGCGGAATGACAGCGGATACGCATGTACATACCTGGCAAGCCGGGTTCAGCTTCCATGCGGCATCCCGATGCATCCGCGGGACATACCTATTACAGCGGTAACGGAGGAACAAGAGATGAAGCTTGGTCATGTGGGGAGAACGGTTCGCGCAGGCGTGATTGGTCTTGGCTGCCGCAGCGTCGAGCAGCTTCGCGCGCTGGTTTCCATGCCTGATGTGGAGATTGCCGTCGTCTGCGATGTGTATGAGGATCGTGTGCAGGAAACGCAGCAGACCATCGAAAAGGCCCGCGGCACGCGTCCCGACGGTACGCTCAACTATCGGGAGGTCAACGCCCGGGAGGACATTGAGGCGGTGTTCATCTTCACCAGCTGGCAGACCCATGTCGCCATCGCCGTGGATGCGATGAAGCATGGCAAGATGCCCGCCATGGAGGTGGGCGGCGCGTCCTCCCTGGATGAATGCTGGGAGCTGGTGCGGGTCAGCGAAAGCACCGGCGTCCCCTTGATGCTGCTGGAAAACTGCTGCTATGGCAAGGCTGAAATGACCCTGCTGAACATGGTCAGGCAGGGCGTCTTCGGCGAATTGGTTCACTGCCGGGGCGGCTATCAGCATGACCTGCGGGATGAAATCGGCAACGGGGACATCAACCGCCACTACCGGCAGGACAATTTCCTCTGCCGCAACGGCGAATTGTACCCCACCCATGAGCTTGGCCCCATTGCCGAATACCTGAACCTGAACCGGGGCAACCGGATGCTGTCGCTGGTGTCCATGGCCTCCAAACCCGTGGGCCAGCGCCTGTGGATGGAGAAGCACCGGGCGGATTCTCCCCTGGCACAGGCGCGGTTCAATGAGGGCGACGTGGTCACCACCATGATCCAGTGCGCCAACGGGGAGACCATCGTCCTCACCCATGACTGCACGCTGCCCCGCCCCTATTCCCGCGGCGGCTATGTGCAGGGAACCAAGGGCCTGTGGGAGGAGGACGGCCGGTTCATTTACCTGGAGGATCGCACGCCCCTTGCCCCCAACGGCGGGCACAGGTTCGAGCCGGACGCGCCCTATATGCAGGAATACCTGCATCCCTTGTGGCGTGAGTATGAGGCGTTCGGCCTGCGGGGCGGCCATGACGGCATGGACTATCTGGTGCTGCGGGCCTTTGTCGAGTCGCTGCAGAAGGGCGTGGCCTTCCCCATCGACGTGTATGACGCGGCAGCCTGGATGGCGGTCACCTGCCTGAGCGAGCAGTCCATTGCCATGGGCTCCATGCCTGTGCCGGTGCCGGACTTCACCGACGGCCGCTGGATTCGCAGGGAAAAGCGTCCCGGCGACATCTTCTCCCTGGACGCGGTTTATCCGGAGACCTTCGGCTGACGCATGCCGCAGCCCGGGGAAACGGAGCGTTGCTTGTCAATTCACCGCCTTCATGCTAAGCTTGTTCGCGAGGTGAGGAACGGTATGGAAACAAAGGATCTGATACTCAGGCTGCGCAAGGAAAAGGGCCTTTCCCAGGACGAGCTGGCGGAGAAGGTGTTCGTCACCCGGCAGGCGGTGTCCCGCTGGGAAAACGGCGAAACCATCCCGAACACGGAGACGCTGAAACTGCTGTCCCGGCTCTTTGACGTGTCCATCAACACGCTGCTCGGCTCCCCCAGGAAGCTGATCTGCCAGTGCTGCGGCATGCCGCTGGAGGACGCCTTCCTCAGCCGGGAGCCGGACGGCAGCTTCAACGAGGACTACTGCCAGTGGTGCTACACCCGGGGCAAATTCGTGTACACCAGCCTGGAGGATCTGACGGACTTCCTGGTGGCCCGCATGTCCGGCGAAAGCTGGCCGCCGGAGCAGGCCCGGGCCTACTTCGAGACGCAGCTGCCCACGCTGAAGCACTGGCGAAAGCAGGAGGCGTAAGCCCATGGATCCGCGCGTCCATCCCTCTTTCGGGATGGACGCTTTTCCGTTAGCGGAATCGACTTGGTGCTTCCGGTCAAAAAACAGGAAAAAAACAACGTTTTCCCTCTTGACATCCTCGGATTTATCGTGTATGCTGTCATCAATCCAAAGAAACCTGCGATGGAGAGTAGTACCTCCTTCACAGCACGGCGAAGGGAGCTGCCGATAGTGGGACGGCGGTGCGTGCGGTTGGAGCGAATGGACTCCGGAGGGTTCTTCTGAAGCAAGCAGTTGTGTAGGAAGAAACGGGAACCGCACCCGTTATCCAGGCGGCGCGTATCATGGGTACGCGACAATGAGCGCGTCCTCCCTTTTGATGGAGGCGAAGCTGAGTGGCACCGCGGGAATACCGCCTCAGTCTACCATTGGTAGATTGGGGCGTTTTTCTATTCCAAGGAATCCCCAAAGCATCATTCAGAAAGGACGGTACCTGATTATGAAGAACCTGAAGAAGTTGGCTTCCCTGCTGCTGGCGTTGACCCTTGTCTTCTCCTTTGCCGCCGTCGCCCAGGCGGACGATGCGCCCATCAAGATCGGCATCATCCAGTTCGCCGAGCATCCCTCCCTGGACAACTGCCGTCAGGGCTTCATCGAGGGCCTTGCCGCCGCCGGCTATGTGGAAGGCGAGAACGTCGTTTTTGATTACCAGAACGCGCAGGCCGATACCGGCATCGCCGCGCAGATCGCCGACAAGATGGCCGCTGACTGCGACCTGATCTGCGCCGTGGCCACCCCCGTGGCCCAGGCGGCCTACAACGTGGCGGAGGAAAAGGGCATCCCGGTGATCTACACCGCCGTGTCCGACCCCATCGCCTCCCAGCTGGCCAATGCTGACGGCACCAACCCCGGCCAGGTTACCGGCACCTCCGACGCCCTGCCCGTGGAAGCCCAGCTGAAGCTGATCCGTGCCCTGATGCCTGACGCCACGAAGATCGGCATCCTGCACACCACCAGCGAGACCAACAGCGATTCCACCCTGGCCACCTACAAGGAGCTGGCCCCCCAGTACGGCTTTGAAATCGTGGACAAGGGCATCACCGTGGGCGCTGACATCCCCATGGCGCTGGATGCTCTGCTGCCCCTGGTGGACTGCACCACCAACCTGACCGACAACACCGTCGTGTCCTACCTGGCCACGGTGCTGGAAATGTCCAAGGAAGCCGGCAAGCCCGTTTTCGGCAGCGAGGTTGAGCAGGTGCGCAACGGCTGCGTGGCCTCCGAGGGCATCGAGTACCTGGAGCTGGGCCGTCAGACCGGCGGCATGGCTGCCAAGGTGCTCAGCGGCGAGGCTGAAGCCAAGGACATCCCCTTCGAGATCATCAGCAATTCCTACCTCTATATTAACGAGGAAGTCCTGGCGGAATTCGGCCTGACCGTTCCCACCGAGCTGGCTGAGCGCGCCATCTCCGTCACCGCCGAGTAATTCCCGGATTCTCCCCTGCCCGGCCCCTCCCTCCTCCTTGAGGGGCCGGGCTTCACCCATGTCCGACTGACTCTGATGCTGATGCAGAAAGCTGGTTGAAGCAATGAACCTTTCCGCGATCCTGAACATTATCACCGGCGCGCTGGAGCAGGGCCTTATTTATGGCATTCTGGCCCTGGGTCTGCTGATTACCTACCGCATCCTGGACTTCCCGGACCTGACGGTGGACAGCTCCTTTCCGCTGGGCGCGGCCATTACCGCGCTGATGACCGTCAACGGCTATCCTCCGGTTTTGTCCCTGTTTGCGGCAGCGGCGGCGGGCGCGGTGGCCGGTCTGGTCACGGGCCTGATCCATGTGCGGTGCCATGTGCGCGACCTGCTCAGCGGCATCATCACCATGACGGGCCTGTATTCCATCAACCTGCGCATCGCGGGCAAGGCCAACCTCCCCTTTTTCGCCAACGCCACCCTGTTCAAAAATCCCTTCACCAAGTCCCTCCCCGCCTGGATTGCGCCCTACAGCACGCTGATCATCATCCTGCTGATCGTCCTGGCCGCGAAGCTTCTCCTGGACTGGTACCTGAAAACCAAGGCAGGCTTCCTGCTGCGGGCCGCGGGCGACAACGCCAGCGTGGTTTCCACCCTGGCAAGGGACGTGGGCACCACCAAGATCATCGGCCTGATGATCGCCAACGCCCTGGTGGCCCTTTCCGGCGCGGTCATGGCCCAGCACCAGCGCTCCTTTGATATTTCCATGGGCACGGGCACCATGGTGACCGGCCTGGCCTCGGTGATCATCGGCACCAACCTGTTCAAGAACCTGGGCTGGATGAAGAGCACCACCATGGTCATCATCGGCTCGGTGCTGTACAAGCTGTGCGTGTCGGCGGCGATTTCCTGCGGCCTGGAGGCCCAGGACATGAAGCTGATCACCGCCGTGCTGTTCCTGCTGATTCTTATCTTCGCCCAGACCCAATTCAAGCGGAAGAAGGTGCGCATCCATGCTTGAGCTGCGGAATGTATCCAAGACCTACAGCCCCGGCACCGTCCAGGAGACGTGCCTCTTTACCGGCTTCAACCTGTTCATCGAAAAGGGCAGCTTTGTGTCCGTGGTGGGCAGCAACGGCAGCGGCAAGACCAGCCTGCTGAACATCCTGTGCGGCTCCATCCCCGTGGACGACGGGCAGATCCTCATGGACGGCCGGGACATCACCCGCATGAAGGAGTTCCGGCGCTACGCCCGCATCGGCCGGGTATATCAGAACCCCGCCATGGGCACCTGCCCCACCATGACCATCCTGGAGAACCTGTCCCTGGCAGACAACAAGGGCCGCCGCTACGGCCTGACCCCCGGCGCCAACCGCCGCCGCATCGGGGACTACAAGGCCATGCTGGCGCCCCTGGGGCTGGGCCTGGAGGATAAGCTGCATGTGCCGGTGGGAAGCCTCTCCGGCGGACAGCGGCAGACCCTGGCCCTGCTGATGGCCACCATGACGCCCATCGACTTCCTGATCCTGGACGAGCACACCGCCGCCCTGGACCCCAAGACCGCGGAGATTGTCATGGAGCTGACGGACAGGGTGGTGCGCGAGAAGAAGCTGACCACGCTGATGGTCACCCACAACCTGCGCCACGCGGTGCAGTACGGCGACCGGCTGCTGATGATGCATCAGGGCGGCATTGTGCTGGACAAGGCCGGCGAGGACAAGGCCAGCACCCGGGTGGAGGATCTGCTGGACATCTTCAATGCCATCAGCATCGAGTGCGGCAACTGAGCCATGGCGCATGGAATTGTCAAAAATACGCAGGAAATGCAGAAAAACAGGCGCATGCTCACTTGTGCCTGTTTTCTGACTATGGTAAACTAATGGATGCGGCATAAGCCGCTACTATCATGCAGGAAGGGTTCTTATGATTGAGAAATGGCCGACGGTGCTGCCCGCGCTGACGGGCAAGCAGCCGCGTACCGTCTATGTCTATGTCCCTGATATGGCCCTGGAGGATCCCGACGCACGCTTCCCGGTACTGTACATGTTTGACGGGCACAACGTTTTCTTCGACAGCGACGCCACCTATGGCAAAAGCTGGGGCATGAAGGAATACATGGAGGAAACCGCCACACCCATGATCATCGTGGCAGTTGACTGCAACCACAGCCCCAACCACGGCCGCCTGAGCGAGTACTCCCCCTTCTCCTTCCGCGACCCCAACCTGGGCAACATCACCGGCCGGGGCAAGAAGTACATGGAGTGGATGGTTCATTCCCTCAAGCCCATGATAGACCACCGCTATCCCACCCTGCCCGAGCGG
>JBJEUJ010000023.1:0-4071 GCA_051883775.1 Aristaeellaceae bacterium
CCTGCTTGCGCATGTACAGCGCAGCATACTTGTCGGTGCGCCAGGTGCCGATCAGGTCAATGTCGATGACCTTCTGCACCTGCGCGTCGGTCAGCTCCCAGGTATAGCCGAAGTTGATGACGCCTGCGTTGGCAACCACCACGTCCAGGCGGCCGAAGGTCTCCCATGCCTGTTCAAACAGGGCCTTCATTTCCTCATCCGAGGTGACGTTGGCACGCACGGCCAGCACCTTTGCGCCCGCCGCCTCGATTTCCGCCGCCGTCTGCCGGAAGACCTCGCCATTGGGGTCCTGCATGTCGGCCAGCACCACGTCGAACCCGTTCTCTGCAAACTTCAGCGCACGAGCCTTGCCCTGCCCCATCCCGCCGCCGGTAATGAGAACCACTTTGCGTTCCATTGCTTACTCCGCGCCTCTTTGGTATATTCCGCAAGCCGGTTTAACATGATGATAGCCATGGTGTATGATAAATACAAATATATGTTTTTTATCGGATCAATCAGCAATCCTGATGATTCATGGAGGGAAACGAACATGAACCTTGACCATCTCCGGTATTTCCAGGCCATTGCCCGGTGGGAGCATTACGGTCGCGCGGCGGAGGAGCTGCACGTCAGCCAGCCGAATCTGACGTATGCGATCTCCCAGCTGGAACGTGAGCTGGGCGTGCCGCTGTTTGAAAGGAATGGCTGCAATGTGCGGCTGACGCGGTACGGAAAGAGCTTCCTGCACGCGGTGACACAGTCCCTGCAGGCGCTGGGCGCGGGCGGAGACCTGGTGCTGCTGGGCGGCATCCGCAAGCTGGCCTCGCAGCTCGCGCCGGTGCTGATGCGGCAGTTTCTGGAGCAGCCGGGCAACGAGAACGTCCGCTTTGAGCTGCACACCGAAAGCGGGTTCAGCGGCGATCTGCTCAAGGCGGTGGAGGAGGAGCAGCTGGACATGGCCTTTGTCAGCCATCCTGCGGATCCCACCGTGTTTGAGTGCGTGTCGTTTCAGCAGTCGCCGTTTGTGCTGGTGACGCCCAGGGATCATCCCCTGGCGCAGAAAGGCAGCGTGACCCTGCGGGAGACGCTGCCCTATCCGTATGTGTTCTTTTCCAGGGACGCCAGCCGCACGGCCTATTTGTGCCGCAAGCGGCTGGCGGTGCGGCCCCTGGCCGCGGAACGTTTCTTCCGGTTCTGCATCGGAGCGCTGCAGGCGCTGCCGCAGTAAAGACGTGAGGAAAGCCCCGGAAGCGGCACAATATGCAGCGGGATCAGGTGCGCTGTGCGCCGGAAACAGCGCTTGCAGCAAGCCTGGCTTTCATTGTAGATATTGTCATAGAGGCTCATTGTTGCATCTGATTCGAACAGAAAAAGCAGTCAATTGAAGGCGGCACACTTTCGTTGAACCTCGATCGGCAATACGAAAAGCGATTGATTGAACACGCCGGCATGGATGGCTTCAAGCGCGCTCTCTTTGGAGAAATATTCCTCATAGCCTGTATGAATTTCCTATGATGTTCCCATGCCCATCCAGGTCGCAATGAATTGCCCAACCAAATGGAGGCCGTTGACTGCGTGGTCGAGGCATTGATCCGGATACGCATGTGTCAACGCAGGGGCAAGCGATGAAAGCAGATGATGGATCACACGCCATGCTGTAAAGCAAAGCATCCCGCCATTGCCCGATTCATCCCCTGACCTTCGGACAACGCTCTGGCGCATAACGCTGCCCCGGCAGGGAGACAATGCGTCCGAAGGAGCGTGATCCCATTGAATCCCTTTACGCAAAAGGCCATGCCCGTTGCCGACACGCTGGAGAGCCTGAGCGCCCTGTATCCCAGGGCCTATCATCCCCGGGAGGTGGATCCCTACACCAAGTGCCGCATCATCCTGATGAACGGCACGGAGTTTGAAGCCGTGAAGTTCAGCCACCAGATGACCCGCCACTGCCCAAGCCCGGAGATCCGCCGGGAGCTGGCCCTGATCCGCCGCACGGAGCAGCAGCAGCAAAAGAAGCTGGCCTGCCTCAAGCCGCTGAACGAAACCGTGCTGGAGCACACCATCAGCTATGAACAGCTGGCGGTGGATCTGACCGCGCATCTGGCCAGGCGCGTCTCCGGCAGGCATGTCAGACAGGCGCTGGATCTGGCGCTGCTGGAGGACTTCGACCACCTGTACCGCTACGCTGACCTGATGGAGATGGACGACGGCGAGCACGCCGAGCGTCTTGTGGGCCGCTACACGGAGATCATGCCGGGCCGCCCGACCATCAGCGAGCACCGCTTTCCCACGGACGGCATCTCCCGTGCGCTGGGCAAGGACGCGCCGCTGTTCGACAAGCTGGCTGCCATGATCATCACCGCCGCCGAGCAGCAGACCATGAACTACTACATGAACCAGGCCGGGTTCTACCGCAACGATCTGGGGCGCAGGCTCTATCAGGAGATCGCCCTGATCGAAGAGCAGCACGTCACCCAATATGAATCGCTGATGGAAACGGGCGTCAGCTGGCTGGAGTGCAGCCTGATGCACGAATACGCGGAGTGCTATCTCTACTGGTCCTGCGCGCAGACGGAATCCGACCCGTCCGTCAAAGCCATCTGGGAGATGAACCTTGAGCAGGAGATTGCGCACCTGCACAAGGCGGCCTCCATGCTGGAGCAGTATGAGGGCAAGCATTGGCAGCAGATCATCCCGAACGCGGAATTCCCCGCGCCCATCGTCCTGGAAAGCAACATTTCCTACGTCCGCAGTGTGCTGACCACGGTGCAGAACACCTGCAAGGGCGACGGGATCGTCCCGGTGCAGTCGCTGGACGCTGCGGATCCGTTCTTTGCCTGGCAAATTCTCGCGCGCGGGGGCGAAGCACCGGTAGCCAGCCATGCCGTCATCGACCAGGCCATCACAAAATTTGGCCGTGATTATCGCTATGAGACCGCCCCGCATCCGGTGGGCATGCTGCAGGAGCGCACGCAGGACAACACCGCGGTGGGCAGCGATCCGGCCATCCCGGGCTACAATCAGATCACAACGGCCAAAGCGTAAGAGGGCGCGAACCACAGCATTCCTTCAAGCATGAGAAAACCATTCAAGGCGCGGGATTTACCCTGACCCGTGCCTTGAATGGTTCTTATTTTTATGTCTATGGCTTTTGTTGCGGCATCCAGGACCGTCTTCCTTACCTCATGACCACCCTGACCCTTGCCGTTTCCCCTTCGGCCAGCACGGGCAGGACGTTCCCGGCCATCGCCCGACCGTTCACAGTCACGGCCTTCACGCCCTTCTCCACGCCCGCGGCGTTGTCTACCTCAATGACGTAGGTGGCTCCACGGTACTGCCGCGTCACCGTGAAGCCCGGCAGATCGTGTGGAATGCAGGGATCAATTTTCAGCCCATGGAGCGTCGGGATGACCCCCAGGATGTACTGGCTCACGTTCACGAAGGTCCACGCAGCCGTGCCCGTCAGCCAGCTGTTCTTCGCCTCGCCGTGGGTCGGCGCGTCCTTGCCCGCCACCATCTGGCTGTACACGTAGGGCTCCGTCCGGTGCAGGTCGCTGATGTCCTCGATGTACGCCGGGGACGTGCGCCGGTACACCTCGAAGGCCCGGTCGCCGTGGCCCACCACGCACTCCGCGCAGCTGATCCACGGGTTGTTGTGGCAGAAAATGCCTGCGTTCTCCTTGTATCCCGGGGGATAGCTGGAAATTTCGCCCAGCTCCAGGTGGTACCGGGTGTAGGCGGGCTGGTGCAGCACAATGCCGTAGGGCGTGTCCAGCCGCTCCTGCACGCTCTGCAGCGCACGGACGGCTTCGCCCGTCTCCACGCCCACGCCGCCCATGACGCACATGCCCTGGGGCTCGATGTAAATCTGACCTTCCTCGCATTCCTGGCCGCCCACCACATGGCCGTAGGCGTCGTAGGCCCGGCGGAACCAGGCACCGTCCCAGCCCGCATCCAGGATGGCGCGCTCCATCTGCTCAACCTCAGTTTGCACGGAGGACGCTTCGTCATCCAGGCCCAGCAGGCTGCACAGATCGGCGTACTCCTTGCCGTACTTCACGAACATGCCCGCAATGAACACGCTTTCCG
>JBJEUJ010000024.1:0-4063 GCA_051883775.1 Aristaeellaceae bacterium
CGCCCACCAGCAGCACCTCCCGGCCGTTTTCGTCCAGGCCCAGGGCGCGCTTGGCCTCGCGCTTGTCCAGGCAGGGCGTGCAGGCGGGATTCACCGGAATGCCCGTCACGTGGATTTTCCCCTCCGGGATACCCCGGTCGAGGCACTCCTGCCGCATGGCCTCATGCCCGATGAACAGCGCATCCTCCTCCACATCCTCGCTGAAGGGATGCAGGGTATAGTCCGTCATGACCATGCCCAGCGGCCCCCGGTACAGGCCCTTGTGGCGCAGGCGGGTGACGGTCTGCCCGCCGAAGAGATGCGTGCAGAGGATCAGATCCGGCTGATATTCCGCCAGCAGCTGCTCCATGCGGAAGGCGTAGCTGGCGTTGACGTAGTAAATGGGCGACTTGTAGCGGGTGCTGCTGAGCTTGCGGCCGATCTTGTAGACCTTGCCGAACAGCCGCGGCACATACCGGACGATATTCACATAGGTGCCGCACACCAGCCTGGAAAGCTGCTGACCGCCGAAGGCCAGGCAGTCCTCCACGCGGCTCTCCACCCCCTGTCGGGTCAGCGCGTCGTGCAGGGCATAGGCTGCGGCGTCGTGGCCGCCGCCGGTGTGCGCGGACAGAATCAATGCTCGCATGGCATGCTCTCCTCCCTGTCCTGCAGCTGCTCCTCAATGATGCGGCAGGCCTGCAGGATGATTTTCGCGCAGGGTCGGGAGGCGTAATAGGCTGCCGTGCGCTCCTCCGGCCGGGGCGCTTCCGCGCTCCTGCCCAGGAGCTCCCCGCACTGGGTGGTGCCCATCTCCTCTATGAAGCGGCGATAGACCTCCTGCACCCGGGCGTACACCCGGGTACGCTTGTCCTTCTCCGCCCCGTCCGGGCCCTCCAGCGCGCCGCAGAGCATCACCGCCGCCGAAAAGGCGCCGCAGTTCTGCCGCAGCCTGCCCATGCCTCCGCCAAAGCCCACCGCCACCAGGGACGCCTGCTCCTCCGTCAGCCCGGCCAGATCGCCGTAGGCCTTCATCACCGACTGGGCGCAGTTGTCCCCCGAGGCGAAGAGCTGCAGGGCCTTCTTCTCCCGTACCGTCATGCGCGCCTCGCCTCCTGTTACTGGCTGATCATAATGGTGTCGCGCAGATGATCGTATACCTGCTCCTTGTAGGTTGTGGTATAGGCCTTGGGGTAGGACACATGCACGGTGTAGAGCACCTTGTTCACGCAGGTGGCATGGACGCGGCCCGCCACCTCCACATCGCCTGCGAGGGTGCCGGTGTAGTTGGCGTACACGCCCGCGCTGTCCAGCAGGTTGCGCTCAGCCGTTTTGGAGGGGCTGTAGCTGTCAAAGCCGGATTCGCCGATGCTGTCCAGCATGTCCTCGATGACCTTCTTCAGGTCGCTGGTGGAGTAATTGCTGCTCACCGACGTGGCAGTGATGGTGATGCTGGCAGCGTAGTCCACATTCATGTCCGGATTCACCAGCATGAAGGAGTTGGACGAGGGGGTCTCCATGGTCCAGCCCACGGGCGCCTCGAAGGACAGGCGGATGTTGGTGGCGTCATACACCTGGTAGGTGAAGGTGATGGGCGGCACCGGCGAGGGGGTGGGCTTGTCGATGGGGTCGATGATGACGGGGGTGGCCCCGGCGTACTGGCTGGTCATGGTGGGCGCGACGGTGATCACCGGCTCCTCCGGGATGTACACATCGTCCACGCTCTCCTCCGCCAGAGGATCGTAGGTGCCGTCGTCATAGTCGAGGGTCAGCTCCGGCGTGGCCGTAGGCGCCATGTTCAGGTTCTGCGTCGCCTGGGCGGCAGGGGCCGCCGTGGTGGTCACGGGGGTGTAGCGGGAATTGGTTTTGCTCTGGCAGCCGCACAGCACGCACACGCAAAGCAGCAGCGTCAGAACCAGCACGAGTCGCTTCTTCATCATCAATCCCTCCAGTTGTTATCAAGTCTTGTCCAACCATACAACGGACAGTGCGCGGGGTTTACTGCGCGCCATCCTCGTAGTGGGGATGATACAGCCTGCGCTCCAGGCTCCAGATCTTCTCGGAGAAGGCGCCCTCCGGCACCCGGTCCATGATGCCCTGCATCTCGTTCATGCGGGCGTCCAGCAGGTCAATCCAGTGCAGCACCTCCGCCTCGGGGAACATGGGCTGGCGGGGGCTGCCGTACTCCGCCTCCCCGTGGTGGCTGATGATCATGTGCTCCAGCAGCACCACCATCTCGCCCTCCACGCCCACGTTTTTCGCCGCCTGGGAAAGCTGGGCCACGCCCCGCACCAGGTGCCCGATGAGCAGCCCGTCCCTTGTGTAGTCGGACACATTGCCCATCTCGTCGCTCTTCATCTCGCTGATCTTGCTCAGGTCGTGGAGGATCACCCCCGCCCGCAGCAGATCCCCGTGGAGGAAGGGATAGGCCTCGATCACATGCTCCGCCAGGCGCAGCATGCCCGTGGTGTGGTGCAAAAGGCCGCTGCGCTCGGCATGGTGCAGCCGCTGCCCCGCCGGGAACCACATCAGCCTGTCCCCCGCCATGCGCAGCATTTCCCGCACCAGCTTTTTCAGGTCCTCGCTGGCGAAGCGGTCGATGGTCTCGTTGATCTCCCTGAGCATGTCCTCGGGCTTTTCCGGCGCACAGGGCACCAGCCGGGACAGGTCGACGCCGTCCTCGGGCTGGGCGGGGCGCATGCGCTCCACCCGCAGCTGGGTGCGGCCGTTGTACTCCTGCACCAGGCCCCGCACCTTGATCACCGTACCGGCCGGCGGCGGGGCGACAGTGCCGTCCCACATCTTGCAGTTGATTTCCCCGGTGCGGTCAGTCAGGTTCATGTCCAGGTACTTGCTGCCGTTGCTGCCGGTGCGCTGGTCGCTGGAGCGTACCAGCAGGAATCCCTCGAAGCGCAGATCCTTCACCAGCTGGCTGACAGTCATCTGTTCCATCGGATGCTTCCTCCTGTTGTTTCATGGTGCTGTCGGGCGGATGGGACGTGCAGCCTTCCCCTCTGGGGAAGGTGGCCGAGCGCAGCGAGGCCGGATGAGGTCGTCCCCGTGCAGTCTGCGGAACCTGCCGCTTCCAACGCGGGCGGACTCCGTCGCCTGCCCGGAAGCTCCCTCGGCTGAACGGGAACGCCGGGCTGCCGCGACATCCCTGCGCAGGGGGCATCGCCCCTTGACCCTTTTCGCTTCGCGCTCCCTTGGCGCTGTACTCAGAAGGGGGCGTCGCCGCCCTGGTAGCCCGCCTCCGGAGCCAGGTTGGCGTAGGTGGTGTATTCGCTCAGCCAGGCCACCTTCACCGTACCCAGCGGGCCGTTGCGCTGCTTCTGCACGATGATTTCGCCCACATTCTTCTCCTCGCACTCGGGGTCGTAGTAGCCCTCGCGGTGGATGAACATGACCACGTCGGCGTCCTGCTCGATGGAGCCGGAGTCGCGCAGGTCGGACAGGGCGGGGCGCTTGTTGTCGCGGGTGGTGGAGGCGCGGGACAGCTGGGCGCAGGCCAGCAGCGGCACCTTCAGCTCGAGGGCGATGGCCTTCAGCGACCGGCTGATCTCGCTGACCTCCAGCTGACGGTTCTCGCTCTTGCCGTCGGCCCGCATCAGGCCCAGGTAGTCCAGCACGATCAGGTCGAGGCCCTTGTCCATCATCAGCCTGCGGCAGCGGGAGCGCAGCTGGGAGGGCGTGATGCCCGCCGTATCGTCAATGTACAGGGGTGCGTTGGCCATGGGGCCGATGGAGCGGGCCAGGCGCATCCAGTCGTCGCTGTCCAGGCGGCCCTGACGAACCCGCTGCATGTCCACCCGCGCGTCGGAGCAGAGCAGGCGCAGGGCGATCTGCTCCCGGGGCATTTCCAGGGAGAACACCGCCACGGACTTGCCCGCGTGGAGGCAGGCATGCCCGGCGATGTTCATGGCCAGGGAGGTTTTGCCCATGGAGGGGCGCGCGCCCAGGATGATCAGCTCGCCCCCGTGCAGGCCGGTGAGCATGTTGTCCAGGGCGGTGAAGCCCGTGGGCACGCCGGACACCCGGCCCTTGAGCTTGGCCAGCTCCTCAATGTTGGCGTAGGTATTGTACA
>JBJEUJ010000025.1:0-4034 GCA_051883775.1 Aristaeellaceae bacterium
GCGGGAGCGCATGTTGAAGCTCTGGAAGATTTCCGCCATGGACATGGTCAGGAAGGCCATGGTCATGCCGTCGGGGCTGTTCGCAATGGCCCACACGCCACCTTCCAGCCAGTGGCCGATGAAGTACGCCGCCAGCGTCAGCGCCGCCACCAGCAGGCCCTGGTAGGCAATATCCCCGCCCACGCCGCCGGAGAAGATCCCCGCCTTGGCGTCCCGGGGCTGCTTGCGCATGGCGTCGTCCTCGCCGGGCTCCATGCCCAGGGCCAGGGCGGGCAGGCTGTCGGTGATCAGGTTGATCCAGAGGATGTGCGCGGGCTTGAGGATGGTGAAGCCCAGCATGGTGGCGGCAAAGATGCTGACCACCTCGCTCAGGTTGGAGGACAGAAGGAACTGAATGGCCTTGCGGATGTTGGCATAGATGCGGCGGCCCTCCTCCACGGCGGAAACGATGGTGGCGAAGTTGTCGTCCGCCAGGATCATGTCCGCCACGTTCTTGGTCACGTCCGTGCCGGTGATGCCCATGCCCACGCCGATGTCCGCCGCCTTGATGGAGGGCGCGTCGTTCACGCCGTCGCCGGTCATGGCGGTAATCTTCCCCTTGCGCTTCCAGGCTTCCACAATGCGCACCTTGTGCTCCGGCTGCACGCGGGCGTAGACGCTGTAGCGTTCCACCGCCTCGTCCAGCTGCGCGTCCGTCATGGCGTCCAGCGCGCTGCCCATGACGGCCTGGCTGGCATCCTGGAGGATGCCCAGCTCCCGGGCGATGGCCACCGCCGTGTCGATGTGGTCGCCGGTGATCATGATGGGCCGGATGCCCGCGTCCTTGCACAGCTCCACCGCAGCCTTGACCTCCGGGCGGACGGGGTCGATCATGCCCGTCATGCCGATGAAGGTCAGGTCGTGCTCAATGGCCTCGGGGGATACATTCTCCGGCAGCTCCGCCAGCTCCACACAGGCGCAGGCCAGCACCCGCAGCGCCTGATCCGCCATGCGCTTGTTTTCCTTCATGATGGCTGCGCGGTCGTCCGCCGTCATGGGGCGCACGCCGTCAGCGGTCAGCAGGCGGGTGCAGCGGGAAAGCACCTCGTCCGGCGCGCCCTTGGTGTACTGGATCACGCGCTCGCCCTGCCGGTGCAGGGTGGACATCATCTTCCGCATGGAGTCGAAGGGCGCTTCCGCCAGGCGGGGCTGCTCCTTCTTCAGCTGATCCTTCGACTGGCCCTCTTCATAGGCGAAATTGACCAGCGCACACTCCGTGGGCTCGCCCACCGCCTGATGCTTCCCGTCCAGCTCCGCATCGGAGCAAAGCGCCATGCCCCGGGCCAGCAGCTGCTTGTCCGCACCGTAGGCGTCCACCACGGTCATTTTGTTCTGGGTGAGGGTGCCGGTCTTGTCGGAGCAGATGATCTGCGCGCAGCCCAGGGTTTCCACGGCGGTCAGGCGGCGGATGACCGCGTTGCGCCTGCTCATTTTCGTCACGCCAATGGACAGCACGATGGTCACCACCGCTGCCAGCCCCTCCGGGATGGCCGCCACCGCCAGGCTCACCGCCATCATGAAGGTGTCGATGACCACGCCCGCGTTCAGGCTTCCCGCCTTGATGACGCCCACGGCGAACATGACCACGCAGATGCCCAGCACCAGCCACGTCAGCACCTTTGAGAGACCCGCAAGCTTGCGCTGGAGCGGGGTCTGTTCATCCTGGGCCTGGGAGAGCGCGTCAGCAATCTTGCCCATCTCCGTATCCATGCCGGTGTCGCACACCACGGCGCTGCCGCGGCCGTATACCACGGTGGAGCCCATGTACATCATGTTCTTCCGGTCGCCCAGGGGTACCTCACCGCCCGTCAGGGCCGCTTCCGACTTGACCACCGGCACGGATTCACCGGTCAGCGCGGCCTCCTCCACCTTCAGCGACGCGCACTCCAGGATGCGGCAGTCGGCAGGCACCGCATCCCCGGCCTCCAGGTGAATCACATCGCCGGGAACCAGCTCATCGGAGTGCACCACCGTCAGCCGCCCGTCCCGCATGACTTTGGACGTGGCGGCGGTCATGGTTTTCAGCGCGGCGATAGCGTCCTCCGCCTTGCTCTCCTGCACGACGCCCAGCACGCTGTTGAGAATCACCACAAACAGGATGATGAACACATCCGCCAGGGATTCCCCGGCACAGACGGCTGTGATGCCCGACACCAGCGCTGCCGCCAGCAGCACAATGATCATCGGGTCTGCCAGCTGCTTGAGGAAGCGGCTCAGCAGGCTGACCTTCCCGCCCTCCCTGAGGCGGTTGGGGCCGTGCTCCTGCAGGCGGCGGCTGGCCTCCTGGCTGCTCAGCCCCCCGGGGACGGATTTCAGTTCCTTCAATGTGTCGGATGTGGACTGCAGATAAGGCTTCATGGCTTCGTTCTCCTTTCCGGATGAAAAAGTACGAGACCCATATGCAATCAGCTTTCTTCGCGTGCTTGCACATGAGTCTCGTTCTTTCGTGCAGACCAGACCGTAAGGCCATGTATGTTGACCTGCATCACCGCCGGGCGGTGGAACTACTCCCCCATCGGGTCTTGCGTTACGGCTTTATTCTATCATACTTTTTGCGGCTGTCAACCGGGTTTGACCCAAAGCAACAAAATTATGTTCAAAATGACACCGTTGGGCGGCGGAGACGATGCTTCACCGCCCATGCTTGACTTTCCCTGCCGGGAGGACCATAATGAACCATGAAGCACACCAAAGGCGGAAAGGAAGCGGCCCATGAAGCTGATGCACCTGTCGGATCTCCATCTGGGGAAGCGGCTGAACGAGTTCTCCCTGCATGAGGATCAGGTTTATATCCTCCATCAAGTGACCCAAATGGCCCGTGAGGAGCGTCCCGACGGCATCCTCCTTGCAGGCGACCTGTACGACAAGCCCGTTCCCCCTGCCGAGGCTGTCGGGCTGCTGGACAGGTTCCTGTCCGACCTGGCCGATACGGGGGCGCAGGTGTTCGTCATCAGCGGGAACCATGACTCCGCGGAGCGGCTGTCCTTCGGCTCCGCGCTGATGCAGCGCAGCGGCGTGCATATCGCCCCGGTCTATCATGGGGAGGTGCGGCCCTTCACCCTGACGGATGAATTCGGCCCGCTGGATGTGTACCTGCTGCCCTTCATCAAGCCAGCCCACGTCCGGGCCTGCTTCCCGGAGGAGGAGATCGTCTCCTGCACCGACGCCATGGCCTGCGCCATCCGGCACATGCCCATCAATCCCGTGCGGCGCAATGTGCTGGTGACGCACCAGTTCGTCACCGGCGGTGTGCGCTGCGACTCCGAGGAGGTCAACGTGGGCGGCGCGGACAATGTAAGCGCGGAGGTGTTCGCCCCCTTTGACTATGTGGCGCTGGGGCATCTGCACGGCGCGCAGCAGCTTGGCGGGCGCATCCGGTATTGTGGCACGCCGCTGAAATATTCATTCTCCGAGGCAAGGCAGCGCAAGTCTGTCACCATGGCGGAGCTTGGGGCAAAGGGCGATGTGACCATCAGGACGCTTCCTCTGGCCCCTCTGCGGGAAATGCTGGAGCTGCGGGGCGATTACATGACCCTGACCAGCCGCGCCTTCTACAGCCAGCAGGATACAAGCGCCTACCTGCACCTGACCCTCACCGACGAGGAGGACGTGCCGGACGCTGCGGCCCGGCTGCGGGTGATCTATCCCAACCTGATGAAGCTGGACTACGACAACACCCGCACCCGCGCCATGGCGGATTTCTCCATGGGCGTGCAGGCGGAGGAACGCTCCCCTGCGGAGCTGTTCGGGGATTTCTACGCCCTGCAGAACGGTCAGCCCATGTCGGAGGTGCAGCGGGACTATGTCCTGAAGCTGCTGGAGCGCCTGAAGGAGGAAGAATCATGAAACCGCTTGTGCTGAAGATGTCCGCCTTCGGGCCCTATGCGGGGCTGGAGACCCTTGAGCTTGCCCGCCTGGGAGACGAGGGGCTGTACCTGATCTGCGGCGATACCGGCGCGGGCAAGACCACCATTTTCGACGCCATCACCTATGCG
>JBJEUJ010000026.1:0-21330 GCA_051883775.1 Aristaeellaceae bacterium
GGTACTTGTCCTTGATGAAGAAGGGCATGTACTCGGCGTTGTGCTCGCTGGACTCCGTGGTGTAGTAGCCGAAGCGGCGCATGATCTCGTAGCGCACCATGTCCGGGTGCCTGTCCGTCCGGGCAAAGGCCCGGCGCTTGATTTCCGGATAGAGGTCATTGCCCTCCCTGTCGCGGATCTCCAGCAGCCATGCCTGGTGGTTGATGCCCGCAATCAGCGTGGAGATGGAGGGGTCATAGGCCATGTCCAGCGCCTCCATCAGCCGCTTGGCGCACACCTGCACGCTGTGGCACAATCCGATGGTTTTCACCGGCGTGCAGCGCTGCATGTAGCCCGTCAGCATGGCCATGGGGTTGGTGTAGTTGAGGAAGTAAGCGTCCGGGCAGACGGCCATCATGTCGTCGGCGAAGTCCTGCAGCACCGGGATGGTCCTCAGCGCCCGGAAGATGCCGCCGATGCCCAGGGTGTCCCCGATGGTCTGGCGCAGCCCGTACTTCTTCGGCACCTCAAAGTCCGTCACCGTGCAGGGCTCGTAGAAGCCCACCTGAATGGCGTTGACCACATAATCGGCGTTCTCCAGCGCCGCCCGCCGGTTTTCCACCCCCAGGTACGGCCTGAACACCGCGTGGCAGCCCATGGCCCGGCTCAGCGCCTGCAGCATCCGGCAGCTGTCGTCCAGCCGGACAGGATCAATGTCATAGAGTGCGAACTCGCTGTCCCGCATCACCGGCGAGAGCAGGCAGTCCCCCACCACATTCTTCACAAACACGCTGGAGCCGGCGCCCATAAAAACAATCTTTGCCATATGACGATCTCCTCATCCCTGTGTTTTTGCTGTTCTTACTATATTCCTTTGTCCGTTTTTCAGCAATTCTCACATGTTGCAGGCTTTTTTCTTCCCGTCGCAACCTTCCCTGCGGCCCGCAGCGTCACCACTCGTCGGTATCCAGGCCGTGCCGCGTCCTGCGGAAGGCCGTGGGCGACAATCCGCAGTGCCTGCGGAAGGCCACGCAGAAGTGCGACACGTTGGCATAGCCGCAGGCCGCGGCAATCTGCTCCAGGGTGAAATGGGTGTAAAGCAGCATGTACCGGGCCTGCTCGGCGCGGATGCGCTGGATCATGGTGCAGGGCGATACGCCGTACACCTGCTTGAAGGCGCGGAACAGCTGCGAGCGGCTCAGCCCGATCTCCCCGGCCACCTGTTCCACGGTCAGCTTTTCGTTCAGGTGGGCGCGGATGAACATGGTCGCCCGCTCGCAGTATGCCGCGGCGGTGCCGGACATGGCCCCCCGGGGCATGGCGGCATAGTTGAGGAAGCAGAGCATGTCCCCCGCCATCATCCTGCGCTGAACCTCCCGCTCCTGGGCGCAGGCCGCATCCCGCTGAATGCGCTGGCACAGCTGCTCCAGCAGCTCATCCTCCGCCATGTCCCAGATGAGCTTGTCCGGGCCCAGGCCCAGGGCGTGGATCAGCCGCACCGCGTCCACCCCGCGAAAGCCGATCCACGCGTAGCACCAGGGCGTCTGCATATCCGCCTGGTAGCGGGTCTCCTGCCCCGGCAGGATCAGGAACCCCTGCCGGGCATGCAGCGTATGGGTGCGCCCGCCCTCCTCGTAGACCCCGCAGCCGGAGAAGATCAGGTGAAACAGGTAGCAGTCCCGCGTCACAGGGCCAAAGCTGTGGCCGGGCACGCAGTTCATGTAGCCGCTGTGGCTGATGGTCATGTCCATGGCATTTCTCCCCGCATTCCGGAGGCTGCGCCCAGCCCCCTTGTTCCTTTGGCTGACTTGCTCAGCCCTTGACCGCCCCCAGCATCACGCCCTTGACGAAGAAGCGCTGCATGAACGGATACGCGCACAGCATGGGGAAGGACGCCACCACAATCAGCGCGTACTTGACTGTCTCGGTCAGCAGCAGCGCGGTGGTGCTGTCCTCGCCTCCGCCGCCCTGCTCGGCATAGTCATTGCCGGAGAAGTAGCTGCGCATGACCAGCTGCAGGGGGTAGCGCATCCTGTCGCGCAGGTAGATCAGGGCGCTGAAGTAGCTGTTCCAGTGGGACACGCCGTAGTACAATACCATCACCGCCAGGATGGGCGCGGACAGGGGCAGCACCAGCCGGGTGAGGATAACCATCCAGTTGGCCCCGTCGATGCGTGCCGCCTCGTACAGCTCCCCGGGGATGGAGGTCTGGAAGTAGTTCTTCATGATGAACATGTTCCAGGCGTTGATGGCCCCGGGCAGGATCAGCGCCCACACGGTGTCCACCATGCCCAGCTTCTGCACGGTGAGGAAGGTGGGCACCAGGCCGCCGGTAAAGAGCATGGTGAAGGTGAACAGGAACGTGACCGGCCCCCGGATTTTGAAGCTCCTCTGGGCCAGGGGGAAGGCGGCCATGATGGTCATCAGCACGTTGATGGTGGTGCCCAGAAGGGTGTAGAAAATCGTGTTGAGGTAGCCGGAGATGATCAGCTCGTTATGGAACACATGCTCGTAGGCGATGGTGGTGAAGCCCTTTGGGAAAAGCACCACCTTGCTCTGCACCACCAGCAGCGGGGTGGAGAAGGAGCAGCTGACCACGTAGATCAGCGGATAGATCACCAGGAGCATGAGCAGCACCAGGATGATCGTGTTGACGGTATCGAAGATCACATCGCTGCGGGTTCTCCTGATCGCGGTGGATTGTTCTTTCTTCATGGTTCGCACCCCCTTACCACAGGCTTACTTCGGATACCTTCCTGCTGACGGCGTTCACCGTGCAGATCAGCGCCAGGTTGATCACGGAGTTGAACAGGCTGATGGCCGTCGAGAAGGAATAGTTGCCCTCCTTGATGCCCTGGGTATACACATAGGTGGCCAGGATCTGGGAGGAGGTGCGGTTCAGGTCGTTCTGCATGGCGTAGGCCTTCTCAAAGCCCACGTTCATCACATGGCCCACGTCCAGGATGAACAGCGTCACCGCCGTGGGAATCAGCACGGGCAGGGTGATGTACCAGATTTTCTGCAGCTTGGTGGCGCCGTCCAGGGTGGCCGCCTCGTAGTGCTGGGGATCCACGTTGGACAGGGCGGCCAGGTAGATGATGGAGCCCCATCCTGCGCTGGACCAGATGCCCGACCAGACGTACATGTGCTTGAAGGTGGCGGCGCTCTCCATGAAGGGCACCGGGGTCATGCCCAGCTTGCCCAGCAGCGTATTGACCACGCCGCCGGTTTTCATCAGCGCGGAGGGCGCGGCGAAGAGCTGCTGCATGATGCCCACCACAATGATGGTGGAGATGAAATGCGGCGCATAGGTGACCAGCTGCACGGCCTTCTTGAGCCTGGCGCTGCGCAGCTCGTTCATCATCAGGGCCAGGAGCAGGCAGCAGGGGAACTTGGCCAGCAGCTGGTACAGGCTCAGCGTCACCGTGTTGCCGATGATCTGCAGGGAATAGCTGGAGCGCAGGAAGCGGTTGAAGTGCTTGAAGGGATCCACCACGCCCCGGCTGCTGGCCCAGGGGCTGCCCCAGATGCCCTTGGTCGCCTTGAAGTCCTTGAAGGCAATCTGCGTGCCCAGCATGGGCCAGTACTGGAAGATCACAAGGTAGATCAGCGGCGGCAGGATCAGCAGATACAGCTGCCAGTTGGCGGAAAGCTCGTTGTGAATCCTACGCCCCAGTGTTGCACGGCGGGATGCCTTGGGTCGTATTGTCATATCGCTCAGCTCCTTTGGGGCATGGATGAAAGCAGCATGGCCGGGGAACCGGGGACGCTCCGCCCCATGCTTCCCCGGCCATCCGCCGGAAAACAGGTTACTTCGCGGCGTTCATGCGGTCCAGCGCCGTCTGGTAGATGTAGATCAGATCCTCCAGGCCCAGGTTCTCCATCTCCTGCACATAGGCATCCCACTGGGCGTCGTCGTCCACGTCCTTCGCGCCGGTGATGAAGTCCGCGCGGTACACGTCATGGCAGTTGGTGATGATGTCCGCCTTCAGGGCCGACACCTCCTCGGCCTCGTCGATGGTGAAGTTGAACAGCCAGGTCGTCTGGCAGGTGTAGGGGGCCAGCTTCTGGGAGGTCTCGTAGCCCAGGCCGCGGCACTGCGCGCCGGGATAGGTCTCGTCGGTGAACCAGTTGGGCACGTTGCCGGAGGCATAGCAGGAAACCTGCGCGGTCACCAGGTCGTAGTTGGTGTTCTCGTTGACCTGGGCCATGAGCTCGTCGTTCCAGGTGGGCAGGTTCTGCTCGTTGTAGTACCAGTCCTCACCCTCCTTGCCGAAGTTGATCAGCAGGCTGCCGTCATAGGTGTACAGGTTATCCACCCACTTGACCAGCAGCTCGGGCTGCTCGCACTTGGCGGTAATGACGAAGGCGCCCTTGTAGATGCCGCTGTCCACGGTGTTCCATGTCTTGTAGCCCTCCGGGCCCTCGATGGGCTCGTCCATGCCGATGTAGTCATTCTCGTCCACGCCCGCAGCGGCGATGCTGTGGTAGGCCAGGCCGAAGATCTGATTCTGGCTGCCCAGGGCCACCATGGAGGATGTCTTGAGGGAGAACAGGTTGCTGTCGATCAGGCCCTCGGTATACAGCCTGTGCAGGTAGGACAGCATGGCGCGGTATTCGTCCGTAGTGTACACGAAGCGCACCTTGCTCTCGTCGGCGGGATCGGCGTCCACGCACAGGTCGTCGCGGCCCCGGTTGTTGATGCCGAAGGCGCCGGAGAACAGATTCATGATGCGGGTCAGGCTGTTGGAGGTGATGCCCACCTCGTCGGAGGGATCGCCGTTGCCGTTGGCGTCGTTGTCGCGGATGAGGACGAGCAGGTCGTACAGCTCATCGGTGGTCTTGGGCGCGCCGGTGATCCAGCCTACGTTGTCCATCATCTGCTTGTTGAAGTAGAAGTTGGGCAGGATGCGGGAGGACATGCTGTCCTTGAGGGTGGGCGTGGCGTACAGCGCGCCGGTCTCGGGATCCAGCATGGTGCCCCAGGCGTCCATGTCGGTCATCTTCTGGCACAGGTTGGGGGCGTATTCCTCCACCAGGCCGCTGATGTCCAGGAACAGGCCCTCAGGGCCGTACTTCTTCAGCTGGGTGTCCGTGATGTTGCAGCGGAAGAAGGCGTCGGGCAGGGCGTCCACGTCGCCGCTGGCCAGGAGGATGCCCAGCTTTTCCTTCATTTCCTCCAGGGTGTACAGTTCCCAGTTGATGTGCACGCCGGTGGCTTCCTCCAGGTAGTCCCAGCATTTCATGGTTTCCCAGTCCGTCTGGAAGGTGGGATTGTACGCCGCCCAGAATGTGAACTCCACCGGTTCCTCGCTCACACGGGTCAGCTCCGCCAGGGATACCGCGGGCAGGAGCAGCGCCGCAGCCAGGAGCAATGCCAACAATTTCTTCATGGGACAACCTTCCTTTCCATGGTTGAAGAGTATGGATGAACCTATCTCCGACACGGAGCCGACGCGTCTCCCGCCCCGTGTTAGCGCCCTTGCTTCCCCGCAGGGAATACATCATTCAGTATATGGCTTTCATCCGGGTCAAAACGTTCCTGTCCGCCCGGGATACCCTTCACCCCGGGTCTGTTTTCTGCCTTATTATACATTTCACCGCCATAGCGGACAATATCTGCCTGTTGCATGTTTGTTTTCTGAATGTTGCATTTATGGCATGCCCTCGCACAGCACCAGCTCCGTCAGCGCGTCCAGGAGGGGCCTGTCCAGCTCCATGCCCATCAGCCCCGACAGGATCGCCGACGCCTCCGCTCCCTCCGCGAACAGCCGGTAAATCGCCGTTTTCAGCTCGATCTCCATCTGCGCCTGATGCAGAAGCACGAACGCCTGCTCCCGGAGGGACGCCCGGGGCAGGGGCTGCACGCCCCCCAGCGTCAGGGTGAAGCCTTCGCCCCGGGCAGCCCGGCGCTCCAGCAGGACGGAGCGCTCCCCCGCGCACAGGGTCATGGCGGGAGCCTGCGCGCCATCCACCGTCCCCGGCCTGAAGCCCCGCAGGTGGAAGCGGTACAGCCGGCTCTCCGGCAGCAGCGACGCATCGCCCTCCACCGCCACCGTCAGGCGCAGCGTGTCACCCGCCCCCTCCCAGCGGAAGGTGGTGATGGCCATCTCGCCCCGGCGGTAGCCGTCGCCGTCCCCCGCGTCCTCAAACAGCTCAAAGGTGTTCTCCGCCCCGGGGAAGAGATGCACGTCCATCACGTCCGGGTTGGCGGTGCTGTTTCCCGGACGCTCGCGACCATCCATGGGCACCACCGCGCCGGGCCGGGCCAGCACGGGAATGCTCTCCCGCCCCCGGCAAAGGACGGCCCAGCGGCTGCCCCGGTAGACCCGGCCGGTGAACAGATCCGTCCACGTCCCCGCCGGGATCCACGCCCGCACCGAGCCCAGGGTGGTGCGGCTGTCGCACTTTTCCGTGATCGGGCAGACCACCAGCTCCGAGCCGAAGCAGTATTCGTTGGGAACCTGATAGGCCTCGGGGCACTCCGGCCAGGCGTGGTAGAGCGGGTACAGCGACGCGTGCAGATCCCGCCAGCCCAGGTAGTTCATCGAATACCAGTAGGGGATCAGCCGGTGGCGCAGCCGCAGCGCCTCCCCCGCCAGCTCCGCCGTCTCCCGGCCGAAGCTCCAGGGCTCCCGGGCGCAGAAGGGGTTCTTCGTGCAGTGCAGCCGCAGAATCGGCAGGAACACCCCCAGCTGCAGCCACCGCAGGTACATTTCGCCATCCCGCACCCCCGCCCGGAAGCCCCCGATGTCATGGCTCCACCAGCTGTAGCCGATGTTGGCCGCCGTGGCGGTGAAGTAGGGCTGGAAGCGCAGCGACGCCCAGGAGGCCACGGTATCCCCGGAAAAGCCCACCGGATAGCGGTGGCTGCCCGGCCCGGCGTAGCGGGAGAGAATCATGCCCCGGCCCCGCTGCCGCTCGCTGTCGCGGTAGTGCAGGTCGTTGAGCACCCACAGGGGATCCAGCCCCCGCCGCCCGCTAAAGCGCCCCTGCTGCCAGTCAATCCAGAAGAAATCCACCCCCTGCCGCATCAGGGGATGCAGCAGCTTCTCCGCATACGCCTCCAGGAAGCGGGGCGACGCGCAGTCAAAGGCGATGGGCCGCCGGGTGTCAGGATCGACGCCCAGGGCCCTGGCCACGGCGGGGTACTGCTCCTCGCAGGGCTGAACGCCGTCGGCGGGATGCAGGTTCAGCGCGGTGTGGTAGCCCTGACGGTGCACCGAGGCCAGGAAGCCCTCCGGGTCGGGGAACAGCTCCCGGTTCCAGGTGTAGCCCGTCCAGCCCCGGCCGCAGCGCTCCGGCACCCGGGTCACATGCCAGTCCATGTCCATCACCGCCACGGTGAAGGGCAGCTCCTCCTCCCGGAAGCGGTCCAGCAGCGCCTGATAGCTCTCCGCCGAATAGGCATAGTATCGGCTCCACCAGTTGCCCAGCGCCCAGCGGGGCAGCAAGGGCGGCGCGCCCGTCAGCAGGTAGAAGTCCCGCAGCGTCCCCCTGTAGTCGTGCCGGGTGGCGAAGTAGTACATATCCACCACGCCCTCCCGCCGTGGCTCCAGGCTGCCCCCCTCCGCCAGCACCATGCCCTGGCTGTCATCCAGCAGGGCGTGGCCGCTCTCGTCCACCAAGCCGAAGCCCAGCTCGCATGCACCGTCCACCTTGTCCAGGGTGCGGGCCGTGCCGTAGAGGTTGTGGTGCCGGGGCGGATCGCCGTACTGCGCCTGGCCAAAGCGCCAGCGGGCGCCGTAGTTGGTGTAGGCGTTGTGGGCGTCGATATACAGGCTGTCCGGGGTGAAGGGCCCCTTGCGGTAGTACAGGGTGTATTCCGCCGTGTCGATTTCCAGCGTGTCCCCGTCCTCCCAGACGCTGAAGGCCGCCGGGCCGATCCGCCGGTTGCGGATCATCTGCGTGGCCCGGTCCTCGAACAGGCCCTCCGGGTCATATTCCAGGCGCAGCACACGCTCGCCGATCAGGGTGAACCGGTAGCGGTCTCCCCGGACGGTCATGGCGTCGTCGCCCCTCAGGCTGGGGGACGCGGGATACAGCGGCTGCTTCATCCGTGATTCCTCCTTGCGGGCCCTGCGGCCGCGTTTTCAGCTTTGCTCCCGGGCTGCGGCGGCTTTACAGGCCCCGCGCAGCTATGCTATACTCGTGCCAGGAGGGGCCCTGCGGCTTTCTGTCACCCGCGCCGGCCCGTCCACACCCAGCGGAAAGGACGGCGCTGTGCATGGCTTCCTCCTGCGCTCCTGTGGCAACCTACCGGATGCGGAATGATGAGATGTCCCTGTGCTGGTGCTTCACCAGGCGCAACAACCGCTGCATGCCCCACTTCCACCAGTGCGTCGAGGTGGCCCATGTGTGGGAGGGCGCCATGCAGGCGGTGGTGGACGGCAGGCAGTTCGTCATTGAGGCGGGGCAGATGGCGGTGGTTTCCAGCTACGCGCTGCACTGCTTTGCCACCCCGGAACGCTCCCTGGTCACCGTGGCGGTCATCCCCCTGGACAGCATCCCGGCCATTCAGGCGCGGCTGAAGCAGATGTCCTTCCGCCACTGCCTGCTGACGGAGCCGCCCGCCCTGGCCGTGTCGCTCCTGCGGATGATGGACGGCTGTCCCGACCTGGGCAGCCGGGAGACCGTCACCGGATTGTCCCAGGCGCTGCTGGGCGTGCTGATGGACGCGGTGGGCCTCGTGCCCGCCACCAGCAGCCCCACCGGCGACGCCATGCGCAGCATGATCGCCTACATGCAGACCCATTTCACCCAGCCCATGACCCTGGGCGACCTGGCCGGGCATTTCTCCTACAGCTGCAGCCGCGTCTCCCACCTGTTCCAGAGCGAGCTTTGCACGTCCTTCACCGCCTACCTGAACCAGCTGCGCTGCCGCATGGCGGTGTCCCTCCTGCGGGAGGGAAGGCTGTCCGTGGCGGACATATCCGAGGCCGTGGGCTACAACACCCTGCGCTCCTTCTACCGGGCCTTCAGCGCCATCTATCACATGCCGCCCATGGCCTACGCCCGGCTGCTGGAGCAGGAGCCGGACAGCCGCTGACGCGCCGTCCCCCTGCGCCGCATCCTGATCATAGCAAAAAAGGATCCCGCCTGTCTTGCAGGGGAATGCCGGATGATGGACGTTTCATGCTGTCACGAAAGCATGACCGACCATCGGAATCCGCTTGGCTTCCTCTGAACATGCGGGATCAGGATGAATATTCGTCGTTTTTGCACATTTGCGCAGCATGCCTATGCATTGCCGCTTCGTCGGGATGGACGGGAATTGCGCATGGCGCCTTACCCGTTCTTGCCCTGCACCACCGTGCGCATCACGTCAATGAGCTGCAGGGCCTCCGGGGTCAGCGCCTCCCCGGTCAGATACGCCACGGCGTAGGTGCGGAAGGCATCCATACCCTCCATGCGGTAGAACACCGCGCCGTGCTCCCCGCCCCGCTCGTGGCGCAGCACGCTGGGCAGGATGCTCATGCCCATGCCGCAGCTGGTCAGGGCGTAGGCCGTATCCCAGTTGGCCGTTTCGTAGACCGTCCTGGGGGTCAGGCGGGCCGAGGCGATGATCCTGTCCTGCAGGGCGGCCACCTTCTGGGTCCTGGGCAGGAGGATGAACGGCTCCCCCTGCACATAATCCAGACGAATGGACGGCACGCCCTCCACGCGCTCGGCCAGGGCGTTCACCGGATGGGACGGCGGCACGGCCAGCAGCAGCGCCTCCTGCCCCAGCGCCTCATAGCGCAGCTCCGGGAGTCCCGGGGCCTCGGGCACAAAGCAGAAGGGCAGCTCCCCCGAGGCCACCATGCGCTCCAGCTCGAAGGAGGTTTTCTCCACCACCTCCAGATGCACGGCAGGGTTGTTGGCCCCATACCGCTGGTAGACCCGGGGCAGGTAGTACTTGCTGTAGAACGGCGATATGCCGAAGCGCAGCCTGCGCCGCTGCTCGCCGCCCAGGCTGCGTACCTCCGTCACCAGCCGGTCGTGGGCCAGCAGCAGCATGCGCCCCCGCTTGGCCACCAGCAGCCCGGCCTCCGTGGGCACGGTGGCGCTGCCCTGGCGGACAAACAGGCGGCACCCCAGCTCCCGCTCCACGCGCGCAATGGCCTGGGACAGCGCTGGCTGGCTGATGAACAGGCTGGCCGCCGCCCCGGTGATAGACTGCTTCTCCACCACGCTGATGACATAGCTGATTTCCCGCAGGGTCATTGGCTTTCCCACGCTTCCGTCATAAGTTTGTGTGATGGGGCCATTGTATCTTACTATTTGACGTTTGGCAAGGGCTGAGGCTATACTGAAGCTGCCCGGCCCCCTGGGGCGCGGACGGATGATACGGGAGGTTCTGACCATGGAGCTGATCAATTACGCTCACCGCGGCGCATCCGGCTACGCGCCGGAAAACACCTTCGCGGCCTTCTACCTGGGCCAGCGGATGGGCGCCAACGGCATTGAGACGGACGTGCAGCGCACCCGCGACGGCGTGCTGGTGCTCTTTCACGACAACAACAGCATGATGCGCACCGCCGGACGGCCGGAGGCCATCCAGCACATGACCTACCAGCAGCTGCTGGAGCTGGATCTGGGCGCGTACATGGGCGAGGCCTTCGCTGGCGAGCGGATCGTCACCCTGGAGGAATTCCTGCGCCACTTCGGCGGGAAGGATCTGCACCTGGCCATTGAAATCAAAGAATACGGCGTGGAGGCCGACACGCTTGCGCTCATCGACCAGTATTGCCGGAAGGATCATGTGATCGTCACCTCCGGCATTATCGCGTCCCTGCGGGAGATGCACCGGCTGGACCCGGACATGCGCCTGGGGTATCTGACCCGCATCGTCACCGACAGCCTGCTGGACATCCTCCGGGAGGACGGCATCGGGCAGATCTGCCCCCAGGCCCCCGCCCTGACCCCCGAGGTGAACCGGAAGCTCCGGGAGCAGGGCTTCTCCGTGCGGCCCTGGGGCATCACGGACGATGACATCATGCGGCGGATGATTGACCTTCGCGTGGACGGCATGACCACCAACTGGCCCGATCATCTGGCGGCCATGCTCAAGGGCATGCCTGCGGACTGACTGTCCGCAGCCGGAAAGGGAGGCGTCCGCCATGTTCCAGGGCAAAATGAAGGCCATTGCCTTCAGCTACGACGATGGGGTCACACAGGATCAGCGGCTCATCGCCATGCTGAACCATTACGGCATGAAGGGCACCTTCAACCTGAATTCCGGCCTGATGGGCACGGCCAGCGCCCTGGTGAACGGGGGAGTTACCGTGGCCCAGGTCAGGCCCCGGGCCTGCGAGATCAGCCGCATCTACCGGGGACACGAGGTGGCTGCCCACACCCTGACCCATCCCCGCCTGACCGAGCTGCCCGACGAGGAGGTCATCCGCCAGGTGGAGGAGGATCGGCTCATGCTGTCCGACCTGGTGGGCTACGAGGTGAAGGGCATGGCCTATCCCTGCGGGGGGGTGAACTACGATCAGCGGGTAGCGCGGCTCCTCCGGGAGCACACCGGCGTCCGCTATGCCCGCACGACCCTCTCCACCCACGGCTTCGCCCTGCCGGAGGATCCCTACTGCTTCCACGCCACCGTGCGCCAGCACAAGGAATGGCCGGAGATGGAACGCCTGGCCCGGAAATTCCTGGCCTCCCCGGCCACACAGCCCATGCTGCTGACCATCTGGGGCCACGCCTACGAGTTCGACGTACGCGACGAATGGGACGCCTTCGACCGATTTCTTGCCAGCATTGCCGGGCGTGAGGATGTGTGCTACTGCACCCTCGGTGAAGCCCTCGGCGCATGAGGCGTGCCATCCCATGACACACAACCGCCTCCCTGTCCTTCGCTGCGACAGAGGGGCGGTTGATCGTTGTACCAGGCTGGGTGAATGTGCTGCTGCCTCTCCATGCGCCCGTGGGGAATGTTGTGATCGGCTGATGACGGGGCAAAGGTCTGCCACAGACTGGTCTTGCCGCCATCCGGATTCCAACCATGTAGCGCCGGTGCTTTCAGGTTGGCCGTAAGGCGCAGCACAGTCCGCCGTACCTCCATCGCTGCATTACAGACAACAGATGCGTTTTGTCCACCTGATCGGCGGATGATGCGGCGTCCCCAGCGTCAGGTGCTCGCTTCGCCTTGTCCGGCGCAAAGCAGGCAACGCCATCCACCACGCAAAAAAATCCGAACCCGTATTCTTTCTGGAATACATGGTTCGGATTATGGATTTGGCTCCCCAACCAATCTGATATCCGAACCGCTTTTGCTCTTTTTTTCGACGAGGTGCAGGTCGTTCAGCGTAATGGTTTCCGATCCTTCATGGAAATTGTAGGTGATGACCAACCTGTCGTCGTAGAGAAAGATGGCATTGACGAAGGTGTCGATCAGCATTTTGCGTTGGGACTGTTGCTCGACATTCATGCTGCGAAAGCGATGGAGGAAGAAGCGAAGCTGTTCCTCACTGATGCGGGGCTTGGAGAGCTTCTCGCAGGCAATTTTGCTTTCGAGGTTATCCCGCGCAGCTTCCAGCTCATCCAGGCGCTCCTTGGTCGATCGGGTCAAAAGCCCCTGTTCAATGGCGCTTAGCAGATTTCGGATAGCATTGTTGGTGTCGCGGAGCTGCTTTTCGTACAGCGGAAGCAGCGAGTTTTCTGCGTTTTGCAGCTCCATCAGGGCAGCCACAATAGCGTCAACTGTTGCGTCGTTCATCAGCATCTTCATTGTCGCATGGACGACAAGATCCTCGATCCACTCCTTCCTGACAGCCTTCTTTTTGCAGTCTGCCCTTCGCTTCTTGACGGAAACGCACTTGTAGTAGTGATGGACCACTCCGCTGCGGCTGGTGCCGCACTCCCCGCATAGATAAGCGCCGCAATACCCACAGAACAGCTTGGTTGTCAGCAGATAATCATCCTCCGCCTTATGACGGGCAGGGGCCTTTTTATTTTTGGCCATCATATCCTGAACGCGGTCAAACAGATCCTGCGGCACGATGGCCGGGATCGCATTGGGAACGATGACGTCTTTATAGCTGTATTCTCCGATATAGCGGCGATTGTTCAGCATTCTCTGTATACTGCCAGGCTTGATTTCTCCGCCAAGGGTATTTCGGATGCCGTTTTCCTTGAAAAAAGCGGCAATCTCTTTCATGGTTGAACCTTCTGCATAGCGCTTGAAGGCCTCAAGCACGAAAGGAGCGGTTACAGGATCAGGCTGAAAATGCTGCTCTGCATCAATGATGTAGCCAACAGGGCGTGTGCCGCCATTGCATTTCCCTTTGAGAGCATTTTCAGTCATGCCCCGGTGAACCTTCTCGGCAAGATCGGCAGAGTAATACTCAGCATAGCCCTCCAAAACGGATTCAAGGATGATTCCCTCTGCGCCCTCGGAGATTTGTTCAGTTGCAGAGACAACCTTGACACCGTTTTTCTTGAGCAGCAGCTTATATCGGGTGCTGTCATACCGATCACGGGAAAACCTGTCCAGCTTCCAAACGATAACCATGTCAAAGAGACGCTTATCGCTGTCCTTGATCATGGCCTGAAACTCAGGACGGTTGTCTGTTCTGGCGGAATAGGCCCGGTCGATGTAATGCTTCAGAATTGTGATGTCGTTCTTCTCAGCAAAGGCAGTGCATTCACGAATCTGACCTTCGATGGATTCCTCACGCTGATTATCGGAGGAATAGCGGGCATAGATGACGGCTTTCATGATTGCTCCTCCATGATGCGGTACAGGCTGTCCTTTAGCTTCGCATTGGCAGGTGTCCCAGGTTCAAAGCATATTTCGAGAAATCTGCGTATTTCTTCCTGCTGTGGTTTGAGCTTCGGATGGAAACCGTAGGTTTGTCCCTGCGGATTATCCGTTCGGCCAAAGATATAATCAAGGGATACATCGAAGTAGTCTGCATAGCGTCTGAACAGGGCGACAGATGGTGTACTTTGGCCATTTTCGTACCGGTTGAGGCTGGATTGAGAGGTGCCCAATTCAGCGGCAAGCTTTTCCTGAGAAATGCCGACGGATTCTCTCAGGGAACGAAGACGTTTGGCACATGATTCCATAAGGGCCACCTCCCTCTAATCTATGGTATATGATAACCCGATATATGGAATTTGTCAACCCGAAGGAGCTTGGTGCAATCATTTCACAGGAGAAACAGAGAGTATTGTCAGGTTTAGCAGCATCCAAAGCATATCACTCATATAGGCTAAGTCAAGTGTGGAAAAACATTCAGTAGCGCGTGTCCAATAGATGATTGGACGAAGAAGATTCCCGTGATTATAGGACAACCCTGTACAACTCTGGACAATTCTGGACAGTTTCGGACAAAATGCTGTGTTATAATGATAAGATCGAAAGAGGATGCCCTGGTCTACAGCAGCATCAAAAAACTGTTCTGCCAAAAACCTGTTGTAAGGCTGAGACGTTATATGAATGAACAGAAGCCCAAGAAGCTGTTCACACTGCCAAGTGGACCCGCTGACAGACGATGCACCAAAGAGAACAGCGCGAAAAGCAACTGACAAGACCAAATACTTGTATTTGCCGCATACAGCCAGCGCTAATCAGAGGCAAATCCCCGGCGATGGCCGAAGGAAGGGACAAAGATCGTGGATGCTTTGACGTTTCAAACTGAAGTCAGACGGATTGAGAAGCTGATGTACCGTGTGAGCATGTCGTACCTCGAAAATGTGGAGGACGCAGCCGACGCTGTACAGGATACGCTCATCAAAGCCTGGGAAAAGCGGAGTACCCTCATCCGCCCAGAGCAGTTCAAGCCCTGGGTCATGAGGATTCTCGTCAACCAGTGCAAGGATGTGCTACGCAAACGCAGAAGAAGAAGCTTTTTTCCGTTGGAAGAAGATACTGCAAGCGTGGAAGTGTCAGTGACACAGACACCAGTTATGGAAGCCATCTGTGCGCTAGATCCCGAACTGCGCACAGTGATTGTGTTGCACTATGTGGATGGCTATGCGGTGCAGGAAATCGCCAGCAGTCTGGGGCTTCCGCTGGGTACGGTGAAAACCCGCATGCGCAGTGCACGTAAACGCCTCAAGCAGACACTCCTCGTAGAATGGGAGGACGTAGAATGAAACAGGAAATCTTTCGCCAAGAACTCAAGAATCTAAACCCTGATGTGCCGGAAGTATTCCACCAGCGCGTGGAGGCCTTCCTGCAGGAAAAAGTCGATCAGGCGGTCAATATGAAGGACTCGACCAAACGTGTCCTGTACACAGGTGGACGTTTCAGCAGCCGTGCGCTGATTTTTGCGCTGATTGGCGTGCTCGCGCTGTGTACGGTGGCATATGCTGCAACCAAGTGGGATATCTTTGATTCACTCAGTGGAATTCTTGGCACTCAGCCACCCACGGCGGACAGCGTGATGCAGGGGAATCTGCATCGGGAGACCGTCAATGATGTGGAAATCACCATCAAGGAGGCCGGTTACGATGGCAAAACCCTGTTCCTGCAATACAGCTACCGTTTGCCGGATGTTGCCGAGCCGATTGGCATACCCGGTCGGCACGGCGAGCGCATGCTGCGCGATGAGGATCTTGCCCTGTTGGATGAATACAACGTGGGCTGGTGGGTGGACGCATTCTGGGTCAATGGTCAGCCCATGGACATGGTGCACAACTCTGGCAGCAACGAGTGCGGCAGCGAAGTGCCCGGCGAAATCATCCGTACAGATTACTGGCGGCTGGACAATATCGATGTGGCGCTGACTGGCGAGGTAGAGATTGCACTGCCCATCGGTGACCGGCAGTCTGCGGAGTACCGCAATGCGATCTTCGATCAGGAGCATGGTCAATATCTGCTGCCCGACAAAGGTGTCGTGGCCTTTACCTTTGATGCCGGCGACATCCTGAGCTGTATGACGAAAATGCATCCCAACATCGCTACGGTCACGCCGGATGTGACCGCCAGCGTCAGCGAAGTTGTCTGTTCGCCTCTGATGACCTATATCACCCTGACTATGGAGCCGAATCCCGATGCGCTGGCAGCCTACAAGGCAGCGCATGGCGATGGCTTCTTCGATGAGGAAGGAAATCTGCTCTGGTCCTATACCGGCATGGATGTGTACGGCGCATGGCTATCTGATCTGGAGCTGGTGGATGGCGACGGGCAGCGGATCTTTGAACAGGCGCCCGGCATGAGCTACACAAGCACTTGGGCTGAGTTTACCTATCCCTACATGGATGCGGAGAATCTGCCGGAGCAGCTATGGCTGGCTCCTGTGAATGGCGACGAAGCCGATATGACCTATGCTGTCCGTGTGAAGTAAACAGGGGGGAAAAGCTGAGATTGCAGCTTTTCCCTTCGGGAGGGCCTATGAAAAAACTGATCTGTTTGAGTCTGTTTATGGCAATGGTATGTACAACCGCGTTCTGCGAGGAATGGTACTCTATGGGAGAAATCCGCGGGAAAACGCCTGACCGCTGGACGCAAACCTATGAAACCAGGTGGCGCACAGTCAGCATTGATACAGCCATCGAGATTCCACAAGTGGATACCTTTCCGATCCTAAAGGTCAAGCGAATTCCTACCGTGGATGAAGAACTGTTGCCGGCAGACACATACATCCGCATCAATGCTCCGGGTGCGCTGCAGTTCTACACCGGCAAGTCGGAATATGTCCTGAAGGACAACACCATGTACAAGTCCGTCGATCATTATCCCGGCCCAGAGCTCCCACAAGTGCTGGCTGAGGAATGTTCGTTCACGCCACAGGATGCGCTTGATCTGGCGTATGCGCAGGTTTTCCACCTTTACGGTCTGGACGGCAGCCATTTCCGACTGGATGAAACCCTCGTATACAGCCGTATCTGGCAATTCAAAGGGAAGAAAACGAATCCCACCTACACCGTAGCTGTCACTGACGAGGGCAGCTATACCATCCGCCTCGACCAGCTGCTGTATGGCATTCCATACTTCTCCTGTGACGAAGTATACGATGATGGTTGGAGAGGAAAATGGCTCAATGATGCACGCGTCAGCGTTGCATATCGTGGTGCAGATGGCTATATGGTGCTTGCCGTACTGTGGCAGGTGGAGGAAGTAGTATGCATGGACACAACTCTGCTCTCCTTTGCTGAGGCGAAGATCGCTTTTGAGCAGGAGATCATGGCTGGGCGACTGCGCACAGTCGATACGGTATCGCTCGGCTATGCGCCGTACGCCGATCCCGATGAGCCTGACATGTTCTGGCTGATGCCGGTTTGGTATGTGAGAGGCGGCTATTCGACGGATCCCAAACGGGAGTTCAAGCCCTGGCTGAATGAGGATGGATCAATCATCGATGACGGCATTGAGCGCCGGGAGGTTGTTTTCGACGCGCTGCACGGCGAATTGATGGATCGAAAAGCGGAGGGAAAGAAACGCAGAATGGTTCGAACCCCCAAAGACTGATATTTTGACGAGGTACTCAAGGTGTTGTCGGCAGCGCAGCGATGCTCCTGACAAGCCCACATGGGCTGGGCATACTGCAATGACCGTAGAGGTGATGCTTATGTTAATCAGGATGATAATAAGCAACCTCTCCTTTCAAAGCATCCGCACAGTATGCCAGGGAATACAGAAAGTCACCTGTCATATGATCGTATAATTGGTATTGTATACACCATCCCGGTAAACATACATTATGCCAATTGGGCATCCACATGGGTGTTAATCGGGCTATATATTGATGCAGAAAGCTCGAACTCCCACGGGGCGATGAGCCTCGTGGGAGTTTTGGGCGTTCATTATGGATTCGTTTGTTTGGGGCGGATGATGAAATCGATTTTTCCATGCTCGCCGCCAGTGTACAGTTCTTGATCATCCATTCCTTCTGTATATTCAACAACTGTATACGTTAGTCTGCAAGGAATGGTTCCGTCCGCTATTTTTGCTCGTACAGCCTGCGCCGCAGCAATGCGAGCATTCGCATCATCCGACATATCCGGATGCTGCTCTCCATATTCTTTCATCTTCTGGTCATACTCTTCACTCATCCAGTCCAGACTGACTTCTTCGACAAAAACGATATCGCCTTCTGGTGTGCGGAGCATATCCATAGAGCCGAAAACGTCAAGTGTTCCGTCAAACAGACTGATCTCATTCGTCTCGATTAACAGCAGCTTCTTATTGCCGTCATCCATCATCTCTGTCGGTGGCCCGTAGTGACGAGGCCCGGTGTATTCTTCCGTATCAAATGTTCTCCAGAGCCAATGCATAGCTCTGTCTTCACTGTCATCCGTCACGGTGGTTGAGCCGCCCTCGCCGATGTAGCCTCCATCGGTATCCAGAGCCCACATCCCGTGCAGTTCATAATGAGCCGGGTCTTTGACAGAGGCTCGAAATGAAATGGTGAGCATTTCTGCTTCCGGTGCCCAGGAAACATCCTGGATAACAACATCAACGAGGTCGCTGTCCGATTGTGACTGCTCCGGGTTTTCCGTCATGTTGGCAAGAATGGCCTCATACGCAACCGGGTTGTTTTCTTTCAATACTCTACCATTGTTGTCGTTGTAATACCAATTCTGATTATAGATGATTCCAGCAGCAAGCGCAGTAGCAGCAATAGCCAAAATGGCCATGGCAAGGATAAAGGTAGTCGAAATCTTTTTAACCACTGGTTCTTCTCCTTTCGCGTTAGCAAGAACCCGCTGCGTGAGCCATGGATCTTCCTGCACATGCGATAGGGAATTGTTGACAGCTTTCTGGACTCTTTGCTGTTCTTCATGCAGGTTCATGATCATCACTTCTTTCCAAAGCAAATCGCAGCTTTCTTCTTGCACGGTTCAGTCTGCTGCTGACTGCCTGACGAGATATTCCAAGGGCTTCGGCAGCTTCTGCATATGTCATTTCTTGCAGCCAGCAAAGCAGAGCAACTTCTCTCAGTTTCATGGGCAGATTCATAATTGCCGTTGTTATCTCATCATCTTCCTGATCAACCGGAGCAGGACGCTCTGACAGCTTATCCAGCGTAACGGAACGGTCTACGTGCTTAAACCATCCTGTCCGATATACGTTTTTGCAGCAATTGATCGCGATCCGCGTCAGCCACGTCTTCTCGGATGATTCGGCTCGGAATTTATCCAGATTCCGATACGCGTTGATGAAAGTCTCCTGTACCGCATCCTTTGCCAACTCTTCATCATGGAGATACATGATACACATCCGAAGCAGGGGAAGCTGGTACAGGGTTACCATGTGCTCAATTCTTTCTTCTTTACTGTCTGGGCCCTTGACAGCAATCACGGCAACCTCACCACCTTTCACCTATTAGACACAGGTTATCTGCAAAAACGCAACATCAGGGAAAAATAATTTTCGGAGTGGCTCTCTCGATGCCGCCCATTGTTATACACGATTTCCAACTCCTAAGCCACAACGATTTCAATCACATAGCACACACATAAGGACAGACAGGGAAACGCCCGCAGGGCAATGATCCTTGTGGGCGTTTCCTTTCACCGCAAGCTTATAACGGTGTATTACGGCATCACTTTACGAAGAAAAACATACGAGGATACGATCACCTGCACCCCGTCGCCCTCGTACATCCCTCGAACATCTTCACGAGATTCTTTTCCAGCTCCTCCTTCTCTTCTTCCGGATAGCCGGATTCCACGATTACCTCCGCGATTGCTCCGGTGATGTCGTGGATCGTGACGCTGTGCAGATCAAACGTTCCCTTCCTGCTTTCCAGTTTTTCGATGAGGCGCTCCATCACCTCGGTGGTCAGCTTCTGGGACTCCTTTGTTTTCTCCGCCGCGCCGTTCTTGAGGTCATTGAGAATCAGTCCCCAAGTGCGTTCCATCGCCGCCGTATCCGGCAGCTGCGGGGCAACCATATTCCCCTTGATCTTGCGGTATGTGCGCACCGCCGCAGCCTTGTCCAGCGGATGCGTCTTGGCTTGCTTCGCCACAAGATTTCCTGCGATCTGCAAGACCCTGTTCATTACAGCCATGCCCGCGCGGTTGGTTTCATCGATGTACTGCGCAATCTGCTCGGTCAGGATGGCGAAATCCTCGCTGACCAGCAGCTTGTTCAGCACATCCATATTCAGATCGTGACGGATCAGCCTCTTTGCTGCTTCCTCGGTCAAACCAAGCCGGTCAATATCATAGTTCGTCTTGTACGGAATGTTCGTCGCGCCCAGCAGGAAGTCCGTAGTAACCTGAAAGTACCGGGCGATTTTCAGCAGCACGTCGCAAGGGATAGCTGTCGTGCCCTTGACATACCGGCTCATGGTCGCTTCCGAAACGCCGATGGCTTTCGCCAGCTTCACCTGCGTGGTTTTTCTCTCAATGATCAGATCGTTGATCCGCTCGTTTACCGAACCGGTCATGTATTCGTGCATGTGCCTCGCCTCCGCTTCTGTTTCGATTCAATTATACGAAAGTTTGTTCCTATTTACAAGCAGTAACGAAAGGATTCTCCGCTCCTTCCCATCGACTTTTCCTCAAATTCCTTTCATATCTGAAAGACCAGTGCCTCCAATCCTGTTCATCTTTCAAGTCTGCGTGAATCACGGCAGGCTTTCTTTTTTTGCTGTAAATTATTGTTGTCGTCAGAGAGAGTCCCTCTCGGCACAGCACCTTCACAACGAAAGACGAAGCCCTTTGCCCGATATACCGCCATGACCTTCCGGTTCCTCCGCATCCTCTAACAAGCACCTTTCCCAGAAGCGAGCGCCTCTTCAGGACTGACTGTGAGCCAAACAAGGTTTCTAGCCGGGAACAGGCAAAGGACACCCAAACAAAAGATAACAAATAAGAAACTAAACTTGACCCCAAACAACTGAAAGAGAGGTACTTTATGAATATGCAAATCATCGAAATCGACATCGGCTATGGCGTGCGCCTGTAAAAGGCGCTGCAATGAATCTATGGCAAGGCAGCCGCGGATGAAGGGCTTTGGGAGACGATTCGCTCCATCGTCCGGGAGGTGCTGGCAGCAGCACCTGCTCAGTTTAGTGATCTGCTGCAGGCGCTGAACATAGCCGCACCTACGACATCTCCTTCCTACATCCGAAGCGACGAGCCTGACGAAGATGACCTTGACGACGCTCTGGAGAGCTTCGGCTGCTGATGCTCTTTGGTGCTCATGAGCACCGTAATCACGCGTCCATCCTCGTATCGCACGGTACTTCTGGCACCAGAACGCACCAACGCGCACCAGCCCCGCAAAGCAGGAAGCCATGCCGTCAAAAGCATGGCTTCCTGTCTTTGAGCCTGGTGCAGGGCGGCAGCGCCTGCGCAGGATGCAAGGGGAAGCCCCTTGCAATGAGGGAGGCCGAAGGCCGACTCGCTCGGCAAATGCTTGCATTTGCCGAGCGTAGCCTCGGAAAGCTCTGCTTTTCGAGGCCG
>JBJEUJ010000027.1:0-4001 GCA_051883775.1 Aristaeellaceae bacterium
CCGTCCGTCTCCATGATGACCGAGCCGTCGCCGCTGTAAAGCATGGGCACGCCCGGCAGCACGCGATCCATGTATGTGCGGAACTTGTCCAGCCCCGCAGCGTTGTTGGTCACGAACAGAAAGGAGGGCGATACCTTCTCCAGGAAGTTCCCGGGAATGGTGATAATGCCATGGTGCGGCGCCTTCATGATGTCCGCCTGCAGCTGCTCGGGCCGGTACTTCCCCACGAAGTGATCCATGGCCATGGCGTCCGCGTCCCCGGTGAGGAGAATCCGCCGCTGGCCAAAGGCGATGTTCAGGCACAGGCTGCGGGCGTTGCGGCCCCAGGGCTCCAGGCAGCGCAGCACCTCCATCCGCGCCCCGCCCAGGGTCAGGATTTCCATGTCCTCCGCCACCCGGTAGTCCACATTCCTTGCCCGCACCTGGTTCATCACCATCTGGTGGAAGCCCGCCGGATCCTTGTAGCTCATGGCGTTGGGGGACAGGAAGGTGCCCAGCCCGTAGCGGCCCTGGGCGATCAGCGGGCCAAAGCCGCCGATGTGGTCGTCGTCGGAATGGGTGGAAAACAGGTACTTCAGCGCGGTCACGCCCTCCGCGTCCAGCGCCGCGTTCACCCGGTCAATGAAGTAATTGGTGCCCGCGTCCACCAGCATGGCCTCGCCGCCGCAGGTCACCAGCATGGCGTCGTTGCGGTCCACGTCAATGGAGCAGACCCGCAGGGTTTCCTTCTCCGCCCAGTCATCCGGAGGCTGCTGGCCAATGAACATGTCCGCCAGGGCCGCGCGGCAGCCAGCCAGCAGCGCCACCGCCGCCAGCAGGCTGATCCACCGTTTCCACATATGCAGTTACTCCCCTTTTTCCCTTTTCCCCTTGGTGAAGCCGGTTCAGTCCTCCATGCCCATCATCCGGTGCAAAAGCTCCTGATAGGCCTGCTCCGCGTTCCCCAGGTCCCGCCGGAAGCGGTCGATGTCGAGGGGCTCGTGGGTGTTTGCGTCCCAGAAGCGGGAGGTGTCCGCGGAAATCTCGTCCGCCAGGAGAATCTTACCGTGGAAGCGCCCGAACTCCAGCTGGAAGTCGATCAGCTCAATGGCGATCTCCTTCATGTAGTCGGTCAGAATATCGTTGATCTTCAGCGCCGTGCGGCTGATGAAGGCCATTTCCTCCGTCGTGGCCAGCTTCAGGGCGCGGATGTGGGTCTCGTTGATGAGCGGGCACTCCAGCTCCTCATCCTTCAGGTTGCACTCCACCACCGGCTCCGGCAGCGCCGTGCCCATGGGCAGGCCGATGCGCCGGGTCAGGCTCCCGGCCACCCGGTTGCGCACCTTGAAGGTGAGGGGAATCATCTCCACCCGCTTGATCAGGCTCTGGCGCGCGTCCAGCTGGCGGATGAAATGCGTCTCCACCCCATGGCTCTCCAGCATCTCATAGATGTGCCGGCAGACGGCGTTGTTCACCTCGCCCTTGCCCAGGATCCTCCCGCGCTTGAGCCCGTGATAGGCCATGGCCTCATCCTTGAAATACACAATCGCCTTCTCCGGGTCGGAGGTGGCATAGACGCGCTTGCCCTTGCCTTCCGTCAGCAGCTGACCCATTTCCAGCATGATGGCACGCTCCCTCTCCTTCTTGATCCTCAACATGCCCATTGTAGCAGATGCGGCCGCTTTCCTCAAGGGCGGACCGCGCCTGCCGGCGGATTTTGTCACAACCTGACAAAAGGTGAATCTTCAGCATAGGCCGCCAGCAGCAGCCCGCCGGTGAAGCGCAGCGCGGCCGTCTCCCCGGTGAACTCGTTGCTCACCCCCAGGGGATAGCGGCTGGACAGCGTCGCCTCCGTCAGCTCCCAGGCCGCGCCGCGAAGCGTCACCCCTGTGACCTCCGGCGTGAAGGCCAGCAGCGACAGCTTCCGCCCGGGCATGCGGTGCAGCACATGCTCCCCAGGAGCCAGGATGGTCAGGCGGTTGTGGGCGTCGCACAGCCAGGCCTCCTCGCCCCGCAGGGCGCAGTCCGCCAGGCACTGCAGGTTGGCCACCGTGTGGTCGATGCGCCCGCCCAGGCCGCCCGCAATGCGGAATTCCCGGTACCCGCGCCGTCTCCCCTCCTGCAGGCAGACCACCATGTCGGTATCATCCTTGAGGCGGGGCAGGCAGAGCTTTTGTTCATTCCGCGCATGGTCCTCCGGCATGGAGTCGAAGTCCCCCACCACCAGGTCGGGCTTCATGCCCTGGGCCATGGCCGCGTCATAGCCGCCGTCGGCGCAGATGAGCATGTCCCCCTCATCCCGGCACAGCCAGTCCCGCTCCTCACCCCGGTACAGCGGCGCGATGATGATGCACTTTCCCATTTTGTCCCGTTCATTCCTTCCCTACACCCTTGGCAAAAGGAGGAAGCTCCTGCCTCCCCGATATGAAGAATGCCGGAAGGGCCGCAGCCCCTCCGACAGGCCAAGAATGGCTAAGGAGGCAAGCCATACAGCTTGCCTCCTCAGGATCAGCATTGCTTCAGCATCAGGCCTCGGGCGCTTCCTCAGCGGCGGGAGCCTCGTCGGTGGCCACCAGCTCAAACTCGGCGGTCTCGGGGATGCTGTCGAAGGCTTCCTCCTCCAGCACCTGACGGATGCTCAGGGAGATGCGCTTCTTCTCGGGATCAACGCTCAGCACCTTCACGCGGACCACCTGGCCCACCTGCACGGCGTCCTCCACCTTGGCCACGCGGTTCAGCGCGCACTGGGAGATGTGCACCAGGCCGTCCAGGCCGGGCTCCAGCTCCACAAAGGCGCCGAAGTCGGTGATGCGGACAACCTTGCCCTCCACGATGGAGCCCTCGGGATACTTCTCCTGGGCATTGTCCCAGGGACGGGGCTGCAGCTGCTTGTAGCCCAGCTGGATGCGCTCGCGCTCGCGGTCCAGGGACAGGATCTTCACGTCAACCTCCTGGTTGGGCTTGACCACCTCGGAGGGATGCTTGATGCGGCCCCAGCTCAGGTCGGTGATGTGGATCAGGCCGTCCACGCCGCCCACGTCCACAAAGGCGCCGAAGTCGGTCAGGCGGCGGACGATACCGTGAATCACGATGCCCTCCTCCAGCTTCTCCCAGGCTTCCTTCTTCTTGGCGGCAGCTTCCTCAGCCATCACGGCCTTGCGGGAGGCGACGATGCGCTTCTTCTGCTTGTCCACCTCGATGATCTTCAGCTTCATTTCCTTGCCGACGAAGTCCGCGATCTTCTCCACATAGCGCTGGGACAGCTGGGAGGCGGGAACGAAGGCGCGCACGCCCTCCACATCGGCGATCAGGCCGCCCTTGACGGCCTCCTTGCCAACGCCGTCCACATACTCGCCCGCATCATACTTGGCCATGAGCGCTTCCCAGGCCTTGCGGTTGACGATGTTGCGCTGGGACAGGACAACGTTGCCCTCGCCGTCGTTGACCTTGACGACCTCGACCTCGATCTCGTCGCCCAGCTTCACGTCCTCCTGGGTCAGTTCGGAGCGCTTGATCAGGCCATCAGCCTTGTAGCCGATGTTGACGCACACTTCGTCTTCGGTCACCTGGACGACGGTGCCGGTCACGGTCTGACCGGGGCGGATCTTCACCAGGGTAGCTTCGACTTCGGCCATGAAGTCCTTGTTCTCAATGTCAGTCATGCGGGTTACAACCTCCTTAAGTGAACCATCCGGCGTGGATGCGCCAGCGGTTATTCCTATGAATTCGGAATCGATATTTGCAAAGGCAGGCGGAATTTCCGCCGCGCACTCTACCAGGATTGTTCGCGGACACAGCTCCCTGCAGGCCGCGTAGAGCTTCTGCGTGTTGGCGCTGTTGCGTCCGCCCACCACGATCATCGCGTCCGCCCGGGCAGCCAGCTCCCTGGCCTCCCTCTGGCGGGTCTCCGTGGCGTTGCAGATGGTGCAGCGGGCCTTGAGCTCCGGGATCCTTCCGCGCAGCACCGCGGTCACGGCCTCCCACCGCTCCGGCGGGAAGGTGGTCTGCGCCACCGCCAGGGC
>JBJEUJ010000028.1:0-3964 GCA_051883775.1 Aristaeellaceae bacterium
CATGAACCCCATCATGATCGACGGCACGGGCATGTGCGGCGGCTGCCGCCTGACCGTGGGCGGCAAGACCATGTTCGCCTGCGTGGACGGCCCCGAGTTCGACGGCCACCTGATCGACTTCGACGAGGCCATCGCCCGCAGCGCCACCTACCGCGATTTCGAGCGCCATGCCCACGAGGAAGCCTGCAACCTGTTCAAGGCCGCGCAGCACTGACCTTACCGACCGCATACGGGAGTTGAAATACAATGCCGAACATGTCTCTGGTCAAGAACCCCATGCCGTCCCAGGCCCCGGACGTGCGCAACAAGAATTTCTCCGAGGTGGCCCTGGGCTACACCCCCGAAACCGCCATGGACGAGGCCAAGCGCTGCCTGAACTGCAAGCACAAGCCCTGCGTCGGCGGCTGCCCGGTGAAGATCCGCATCCCCGATTTCATCAAGGAAGTGGCCGAGGGCAACTTTGAGGCCGCGTACCAGATCATCGCCCAGTCCTCCAGCCTGCCCGCGGTCTGCGGCCGCGTCTGCCCCCAGGAGACCCAGTGCGAGGGCAAGTGCGTCCGCGGCATCAAGGGCGAGCCGGTGGCCATCGGCCGCCTGGAGCGCTTCGTGGCGGACTGGCATAATGCCAATGCCCACACCAAGCCCGAAAGGCCCGCCTCCAACGGCCACAAGGTGGCTGTGATCGGCTCCGGCCCCTCCGGCCTGACCTGCGCTGGCGACCTGGCCAAGCTGGGCTATCAGGTGACGGTGTACGAGGCCCTGCACCTGGCCGGCGGCGTGCTGGTGTACGGCATCCCCGAGTTCCGCCTGCCCAAGGCCATTGTGCAGAAGGAGATCGACACCCTGATCGACCTGGGCGTGGATGTGCAGACCAACGTGGTCATCGGCCGCACCATCACCATTGACGAGCTGATGCAGGAGTACGGCTACGAGGCCGTGTTCATCGGCTCCGGCGCGGGCCTGCCCAAGTTCATGAACATCCCCGGCGAGAACCTCAAGGGCGTGTACTCCGCCAACGAGTTCCTCACCCGCATCAACCTGATGAAGGCCTACACCCCCGACAGCTCCACCCCCATCCAGCACGCCAGCCGGGTGGCTGTGGTGGGCGGCGGCAACGTGGCCATGGACGCGGCCCGCTGCGCCAAGCGTCTGGGCGCGGACGTGACGGTGGTCTACCGCCGCACCGAGGCCGAGCTCCCCGCCCGCCGCGAGGAAGTGGAGCACGCCATGGAGGAAGGCATCGTCTTCAAGTTCCTGACCAATCCCGTGTCCATCGGCGGCAACGACCAGGGCTGGGTCAGCTCCATCCGCTGCCAGGAGATGGGCCTGGGCGAGCCTGACGCTTCCGGCCGCCGCCGTCCCGTGCCGGTGGAGGGCAGCGACTTCGACATGCCCATGGACTGCGTGATCATGGCCCTGGGCACCTCCCCCAACCCGCTGATCAAGACCACCACCAAGGGTCTGGAGACGCAGAAGTGGGGCGGCATCATTGTGGAGGAGGCCACGGGCCTGACCTCCCGCGAGGGCGTGTACGCCGGCGGCGACGCGGTCACCGGCGCGGCCACGGTCATTCTGGCCATGGGCGCTGGCAAGACGGCTGCCGCAGCCATCGACGAGTACCTGAAAAACAAGTGATTTTCCCCGCAGTGATGCGGCGTATCCGGGAGGCTTCGGCCCTGTGAGCAGGGCGGAGCCTTCTTTTTTTCGTCCGGCTTGCCAATGGATGAAAAGGAATTTCTTTTCCCGATTGACACAGGACGCCGTACAGGCTACAATGAAGCCATCACACGCCCTTGTGCGTCAGGAGGAATGAAATCGTTATGTTTACCAAGGATGATATTGCCCGCATCCGCGCCATGGTCAGTGAGGTGACCGGGCAGGCCCTGCCCCAGGCCCAGGTGACCCAGGCCCCCGGCCTGTCCGTCACGCTGAAGGGCGGCAGCGCCGCCATCGCCGCCGAGGATCGCAACGCCCTGGCCCGGGGCTTTTTCCTGCTGGCCCGGGCCGTCCGGGAGGGCCGGGACACGCTGGAGCTTCGCCAGGAGCGGCACTTCGGCTCCTGCGGCGTGATGATCGACATGTCCCGCAACGCTGTGATGACGGTGGAAGGCGTCAAGCGCATGCTGGACCGGCTGGCCTCCCTGGGCATGAACCTGGCCCTGCTCTACACCGAGGACACCTACGAGGTGCCCGGCTATCCCTACCACGGGTACCTTCGGGGCCGCTATACCCAGCAGGAGCTGCGGGAGATGGACGATTACGCCGCCTCCCTGGACATTGAGCTGATGCCCTGCATCCAGACCCTGGCGCACCTGGAGAACTTCCTGCAGTGGTCGGAAAGTGCGCCCCTGCGGGACAAGCCGGACATCCTGCAAATTGACCTGGAGGAAACCTACGCCTACATCGACGCGGCCATCGGCAGCCTGCGCTCCTGCATGCGGGCCAGGCGCATCCACATCGGCATGGACGAGGCTCATGGGGTGGGCCTGGGCCGCTACTACGAGAAGCACGGCCCGGTGGATCGCTTCGAGCTGCTGAACCGGCACCTGGACCGGGTGTGCGGCATCTGCCGGAAGTACGACTTCCACCCCATGATGTGGAGCGACATGTTCTTCCGCCTGGGCTCGAAGAACAACGACTACTACGACCCCGAGGCCTTCATTCCCCAGCGGGTGATCGACATGATCCCCGACGTGGATCTGTGCTACTGGGACTATTACCACATGGACGAGAGCGTCTATGACCACATGCTGGCCGAGCATCAGAAGATGGGCCGGACCACCTTTGCCGGAGGCATCTGGACCTGGTCGGGCTTCCTGCCCCAGATCAAGCGCACGGAGAGCTCCATGCTGCCGGCCCTGCGCGCCTGCGCCCGGCGGCAGGTGGACACGGTCTTCGCCACCATGTGGGGGGATGACGGCGCGGAGACCAACGCCTTCCTGGCGCTGAACCAGCTGCCGATCTTCTCCGAGGCCTGCTGGCAGGGGCCGGACATGGATGAAGAGGATCTGTGTCTGGCGGGTGAGTGCCTCACGGGCCTGCCGGACGCGGCCTTCCGGGCCTTCGGGGAATTCTACCCCAGCCGGGAGGACATCCGCACGGGCAAGGCGCTGATCTGGGGCGACCTGCTCTATCCCCTGGCTGACCGTGGGGACGAGCCGCTTGCCGAGGCTGTTGCCCGCTTCCGCGCCGCGGAAAAGGTGCTGGAGGACGCCCCCGACCGGCTGGACTGCCGCTACGCCCGCCTGTGCTTCCAGGTGGCTGCAGCCAAGGGCGAGGTGATCAGCCAGGCGCGCGACCGCTACCTGGCCGGTGACCGTGCCTGGCTGGAGACGCTGGCCCGGGAGACGATCCCCGCGCTGCACGCCCTGCTCGGCCGGCTGATGCAGACCCACCGCCGGCTGTGGGAGCGGGACATGAAGCGCTTCGGCTGGGAGGTGCTGGCCCTGCGCTACGGCGCGGCCATGGGGCGCCTGCTGGACGTGCAGGACGAGCTGGAGCGGTACCTGGCGGGCGAGCTTGCCGCCATCCCGGAGCTGGAGGAGGAGCCGCTGCGTCCCATGCGCACCTACAGCCAGTTCTTCTTCGGCGTCACGACGCCCACCTGCGTGCTGCAGTAAGGGGCAGAGCGGCATCCAGCCCCTGGAAAATCTTTTTCCCGCGTCCGGCGCATCGTTGACTATCCCCGGCCCGGGCTGTATAATATAAGCTATGGAAGATTGCGCTTCCGGCCATTTCCACCCCTGCGGGCCGCAAGATCAACAACATGGAGGGTGCTTTCAAATGAAAATGACATTCCGCTGGTATGGCAAGGAATCCGACCCGATCCCGCTGAAGTACGTCAAGCAGATTCCCGGCATGTCCGGTCTGATGGGCCTGCTGGACAAGCCCGCCGGTGTGGACTGGCCCGAGGAAGAGGTCAAGGCGCTGGTGGATTACGTCCACTCCTGCGGGCTGGAGCTGG
>JBJEUJ010000029.1:0-3945 GCA_051883775.1 Aristaeellaceae bacterium
GCTCTACCCCTTCGGCGAGGGCAAGACGAAGTACGTGGCCCAGGCCCACGGCCTGCCCCTGCTGGGACAGATCCCCATCGACCCGACCCTGGCCCGGGCCTGCGATGCCGGCGCCATCGAGCTGTTCCACGAGGACTGGCTGGACGCGGCGGTGGAGGCTGTGGAGGCCTGCCCCGTGCGCAAGCACGAATAATTCCCCACATGGCAAAAGCCCGCGGCATGCCAGGCAGCATGGCCGCGGGCTTTCTGCGTCCCGGTTATGTCCGGGCGGCGGTCAGGTGTGGGTATGTCCCTCGCCCAGGACATTGGCGACGTTGCTGTTGATGCGCTGCACCACCCGGCAGAGGATCTCGTTTTCCTCCGGGGTCACGCCCGCCATCATCTGGGCAATCACCCGGGCCTGCACCTGCTGGGCCTCCTCCACCACGGGACGGGCGGCGTCGGTCAGGGTCAGATGAATGCGGCGGCGGTTCAGCTCGTCCCTCGCCTGGGTCAGGAAGCCCCGCTCCGTCAGATGCTCCACAGCCTTGGAAATGTGGGACTTGGTCATCATCCGCAGCTGGACGATCTGCGCGGCGGTGTCGCAGCCCGGATTGCTGCCCAGGAACAAAAGCACGTCCAGCTCCATGCGGGTCAGGCCGTAGCGCTCCATGATGGGCGCCATCTCATGGTCGTACAGGCGCTTGATGGCAAGACGGATGGTCAGCAGGGGATGACTCATAGATCAGACGCCCTCCTTGCGGCGATGATGGTGCGGTTGAATGCGGATGTGGGTGACAATGGCCCGGAACAGGAAGCTGCCCACGGCCAGCCCCAGGGCGATCATGATAAAGGAGATCATGGCGGCGGCGCCCGCCTGCAGACCCGAGGCGTTGCGTCCCTCGCCGATGAGCGCCATGCACCGGTACAGCCCCAGGCCCGGCACCAGGGAGACAATGGACAGCGTGACGAAGATGGTGGCGATCATCCGCATGCGGCGGGCGCAGGTGTGCGCCAGGAAGGACGACAGGCACGCCGCCGCGAAGATAGCCGAGGGCTCGGACACCCCCAGCTGCATCAGCAAATAATACAGCGCGTAGCCCAGCCCGCCCAGGGCCGCCGCCACCAGGCGCGAGCGGCGCGGGGCGTGCAGCAGCAGCCCGAAGCCCCAGGTGCCCACCGCGCTGCCCAGGAAGATCCGCGTCAGATCCAGCAGCATGGTCATATCCATCACAGGGCACCCCCCGTCAGCAGCGCCAGCAGGCTGGAGGCCACCAGCGCGCCCCCGGCCACCATGGCCGCCGTCAGGATGGCGTTGATGCCGTGGCTCAGGCCGGAAACAATGTCCCCGCGCATGGTGTCCTGCACGGCGTTGGTCATGGCCAGGCCCGGCAGCAGGGGCATCAGGGCCCCGGCGACGGTGGCGTCCACCAGGCAATAGCCGGTCAGGGCGTTGAAGAGCATGGGAATCAGCGCGCTGAGCACGCTGCCGGCCAGAACCGTCACCAGGCCGTGGAGCCGCCGCCTCTGGAAGTACAGGCTCATCAGCTGCGTCAGCCCCGCCGCGGCGAAGGCCAGGAGAAACTCCAGCCAGCGGCCCCCGAACATCACCGCGAAGCCCCCCGAGGACACCGCCGCGGCAAGCACCAGCATCCTGGGCGTGATGGCGGGGGGCGCCTGCTCAATGGCGCGCAGGCGGGCCAGGGCCTCGTCCCGGTCGAGCCTGCCTGCCTCCACCTGCCGGGACACCTCGTTGACCGCGTCCACCCGCGTCAGGTTGGTGGCGCCTTTCCGCACGCGCAGCACGGCGGTCTCGTTGGAGCCGTCGGAGCGGCGGTAGCTGACGAACACCCCGCTGGGGATGGCGAAGCTCTCCACGCCCTCCAGCCCGAAGGCCCGGCCCATGCGGGTGATGGTCTCCTCCACGCGGTAGGTCTCGCCGCCGTTTTCCACAATGAGCCTCCCCGCCAGCTGCAGGGGCTCCATGAAGCGGCTTTCTTCCTGGGGCATGGGGCTGCTTTCCTCCTTAACGGGGTCAGTTGTGCAACGTAAAGCGGAACAGGTACAGCCACAGCGTGCGCCGGTAGCGGGGATACTGCCCCGTCCTTCGGTACAATTCGCGGTAGCTGCGGTACATCCTCAGGCGCAGCTGCAGGTTGTACAGCGGATGGCGGGCACAGTCCATGAACTGCCGGGCCACCATGCCCGTCAGGCTGCGGTGATAGTCGTACACCGGATGGGTCAGGAAGGCCGCCTTGCGCACATGGGCCAGGTACTCCGTCACAAAGACGAAATCCTCGCCCCAGTTCATCCCCTCGGGGAAGCGCAGGCTGTGCTCCCGCACCACGTCCCCCAGGAACAGCTTGTTCCACAATACGCCGTAGAAGAAGCTGTTGGCGTAGCGGCTGAACAGGCGGAGAAACTCGTCCTGCTCCACCGCTGCGTCGCCGGAGGCAAGGCAACGGTAATCCCGCCGGCTGCCCGTTACCTCCGTGTACGCGGCGATGACCAGGTCGCAGCCATACCGCTGCATGCCCCCGAGCAGCGTGGTCATGGAGTCCGGCGGGAGAAGATCGTCCGCGTCCACAAAGCGGATGTACTGCCCCCGGCAAATTTCGAGGGCCCTGTTGCGGGCGGAGGACACGCCGCCGTTTTCCTGGTGGATGGGGCGGATGCGCCCGTCCTCCCGGGCCATTTCCTCCACGAGGGGCCAGGTGCCGTCCCGGCTGCCGTCGTCCACCACCAGGATCTCCATATCCGCCATGTCCTGCCGCAGGATGCTCTCGAGGCACGGCCGGAGAAATTTCTCGCCGTTATACACCGGCACAATCACGCTGACCAGCGGCTTCGGCACGGTTCCACCCAACCTTCCGTAGCAATGTTCCATCATGTTATAATAGCGTTTTCCCTATCGGTTGTCAAGCTATGGCGGGTGTGGTATAATGCCCCCATCGGACGAAAACGAATGGAGGCGGGAGCATGACCCTCAGGCGCGTCAGGTGGATGCTGCTGATCATGCTGGGTGTGATGGGCGTGGGCTTCATGGCGCTGGGGCTGGCCCTGGGCGCGACCATGCGGGGCTATCTGCCCTGGCTGGCCACGATGGTGGATGACCCGGCGGAGGTGCCCGTGGTCTTCGGGGTGCTGACGGGCCTGGGCGCGGTGATGGCCATGGTGGGCGTCGGGCTGTTCATCGGCATGGGCCGTGGGGAGCGCAGGCGCGAGGAGCTGCTGACCTGGGGCACCCAGGTGGACGCCACGGTGGAGAAGGTGGCGCAGAACCGCATGCTGCAGGTCAACGGCCGCAGCCCCTGGTATGTGCAGGTTGCCTGCCGCCATCCCGTCACCAGGGAGGATGTGCGTTTGCGCAGCCATTATGTGTTTCAGCTGACGGTGCAGGCGGGAGATCGGGTGCGGGTGGCCTTCGACCCCATGGACGAGCGGCGGTACGCCGTCCTGCTGCCGGAAGGGAAGGCGAAGGCGTGAGCGTGACCATCCTGGCCGTGGGCCGCATGAAGGAAAAGCCCTACCGCATGATGGCGGACGAGTACATGAAGCGCCTCTCACGCTACGGGAAATTCGAGGAGGTCGAGCTGCCCGACCTGCCCGAGCCCGCCAACAGCTCCCCCGCCATCGAGCGGCAGATCCGGGACAGGGAGGGGGAGGCCATCCTGAGCCGCATCCGGCCCGGGAGCCACGTCATCGCCCTGACCATCCCCGGGAAGCAGTGGGATTCGCCAGGGCTGTCGCGGCACCTGGACGAGCTGCTGACCCGGGGCGCGTCGGACATCGTGTTTGTCATCGGGGGCTCGCTGGGGCTGTCGGAGCAGGTGATCGCCCGGGCGGAGGAGGAAATGTCCATGAGCAAAATGACCTTCCCCCATCAGCTGGCCCGGGTGATGCTGATGGAGCAGCTGTACCGGGCCATGAAAATCCGCGCGGGAGAGAGGTATCATAAATGAGCAA
>JBJEUJ010000030.1:0-3929 GCA_051883775.1 Aristaeellaceae bacterium
CGAATTACCGCGCGGGCCTGTTCATGGAGGGCTACGGCGTGGTGGGCAGCTTCTACGATCCTGAGAAGGAAAACCGCGCCAGCATGCTTATGCCCATGGCCCTGACGGCGGATACCGCCTGGCATCCCGAGGTGCACATGGAGGTGATCTTCGTCAATCCCCGCAGCACCCATATGGACGCTGCCCTGCGGCTGATCAAGGAAGAAATCGCCCACATGGGCGACAGCTACGAGCACGTCCTGCGCATGGACGCCACCGATCCCGTGCGCTACGACTACTTCGACCTGTGGCTGAAGAATGCCCAGAAGGCCCTGGACGACGCCCGCAAGGCCCTGGAGGAGGCCGACGAGGCCGACAAGAAGGACTACCAGGTGCAGGTGGAGGAGCTGGAGCGCAGCCTGGAGGACGTGAAGGCGAACGAGTACATGATCACCGAGGGCGCCATCCGCTACTATCAGGAGACGGTGGCCCCGGCCATGTATGTGAGCAAGCCCAGCATCTTCTATGCTTCGGAGGACGCTGCGGGCGAGCTGTCCACGCTGATTGAGCGCTACCTGCAGGGGCAGATCAAGGCCGAGCAGATGATCCGGGAGATGGACAGCAAGGTCATGATGATGCAGATGGAAAACTACTGACAATCCAAAACCGGACAGGGTGACGGAGGGTACGCAGCCCTCCGCCGCCCTGCCCCTGTTCATGGAGGAGAGAAACCTTGTTCCGCCGCAAGAAAATCGTATGGCTGCTGCTCCTGCCGGGGCTGGCGGGGCTGATGCTGTTTTATGTGGTGCCGTTCTTTGGCGGCATCTATTTCTCTGTCACCGACGGTACCTATGAGAACAACTTTGTCGGCCTGAAGAATTATGTGCAGGTGATGCAGAACCCCATGTTTCAGCTGGGGCTGCGCAACACCTGGGAGCTGTCGCTTTTGTGCGCGCCGGTGATCTGGCTGCTTGCCTTCATCCTCTCGGCCATGCTGCGCACGCTGAAGGAGAGGTCCACGCCCTTCCGCAACATCCTCCTTCTGCCCTACCTGATGCCCTCCTCGGCCATGCTGCTGATCTGGACGCTGATGTTCGACTACGGCGGGGTGGTGAACAGGCTGGTTACGGCCATGGGCCTGGAGCGGGTATTGTGGCTGGAGGGGGACGCGCTGCGCTTCCCCATTGTGCTTCTGTATGTGTGGAAGAACCTGGGCTTCTCGGTGGTGCTGTTTGCCTCGGCGCTCTCGGCGGTGCATCCCTCCCTGTACGAGTACGCCGCCCTGGAGGGCGCGGGCTGGTGGACGCAGGCCTTCCGCATCACGCTTCCGCAGATTCTGCCCACGGCGTTCCTGGTGTTTGTGCTGGCATGGGTCAACGCCTTCAAGATCTTCAAGGAGGTCTACTTTATCGGCGGCTCCTACCCCACCCAGCAGATCTACACCCTGCAGCATTTCATGAACAACATGTTTGCCAAGCTGGACTACCAGAAGGTGACCACGGCGGCGTATCTGTTCGCCATCGGCGTGATGGTGCTGTTCGCGCTGATGTACCTGAGCAAGGCCGTGCGCTCGCCCTCGGAAGCGTAAAGGAGGCTGCGTATGGCAAGGATTCATCGCCGGCGCGGCCGCCTGGGGCTGGGCGGGCTGATCTGCCTGATCATCCTCACGGCCCTGTCCGTGCTGATTCTGATTCCCATTGTGTTCACGTTCCTGTATTCCTTCTTCCCCAAGGGGGAGATCGAGAGCTACCTGGCCGGGCGGGGCAGCTACGACGCGGAGAAGTGGCTGGATGTGCTCTACGCCCCGGCGGTGGTGTCGCTGAGGCAGTACTACAAGATTTTCATCGAGGATCCCACATATTTGAAGCTGTTCTGCAATTCCGCCATGTACACCGGGGGGATTCTCCTGGGGCAGGCGCTGGTGGTGCCGCTGACGGCCTACGCCCTGAGCCGCTTCCAGTTCCGGGGGCGGGACTTCATCTTCTTCTGCATCCTGATCCTGATGATCCTGCCCTTCCAGGTGACCATGGCCCCCAGCGTGATCACGCTTCGGTATCTGGGGCTGATGAACACGCCCTGGGCGGTGATATTGCCCATGTGGTTCTCGCCCTTCTACATTTTCCTGATGCGCCAGTTCATGGTGGGCATCCCCAACGAGCTGCTGGAGGCCGGCATGGTGGACGGCGTGGGCCCGGTGCGGGGGTACATCCATGTGATATTGCCGGTGTGCAAGCCGATTATCTTCGCCGCGGCGGCGCTGTCCTTTGCGGACTGCTGGAACATGGTGGAGCAGCCCCTGGTGTACCTGGCGGGGCAGACGAACCTGCAGCCCCTGTCGGTGATGTTCAACCAGATTTCCACCGACGGCGCGGACGTGGCCTTCGCGGGCTCGGCGCTGTACATTCTGCCAACCCTGCTGATCTACCTGTACTGCCAGGAGGACATCGTGGCGGGCATCCAGCTCAGCGAACTGAAGTGATACGGAGGAGTGGCCCAATATGAAGCTGAAGAAATTTGCCCTGCGGGGCCTGATTGCCCTGGTGGTGGCGGTGGCGCTGTGCATGTTCTTCGCCCGCACGGTGCAGACCATCACCACCCCAAAGGTGAAGCTGGTGACCGGTTCCTCCGGCCGCTATGAGGAAAAGATGAATTTCACGGCCCAGGTGTACTTCCCCGAGACGGAGAGCATCGTGGTGGAGGAGGCCAAGGACCTGGGCGTGGTGGTCAAGCGCATTTATGTCAGGGAGGGTCACCGGGTGAAGGCGGGGGATGTGATCTTCACCGCCCAGGCCGGGGACACGGAAACCAAGCTGGCCGAGCTGCGCAAGGAGTACGGCGCCAAGCAGGACGAGCTGACCAAGCTGGACATCGAGCACCGCACGTCCTCCAAGGAGAGCCGGCAGAACGACCTGTACAACGCCATGCTGGAGGCCCAGGAGCAGATGACCAGCGACGTGTTCGACGCGCGCCTGCTGGCCATTGCCGAGGGCGTCGCCCTGACGGACGACGTGTCCACCTGGCAGCAGCAGCTGACCCTGTCGGGGGCGGAGCCCTCCGACAAGCTGAAGGAGGCGGTCGACAAAGCTGTGGCCTCCAGGGAAGCCAGCGCTGCGGCCACCGACGCCTTCTACACCCTCATGGAGGATCGCAAGATGCGCGTCAAGGACGATGTGTTCAGCTACATCCGCGACAGGGACGCGCTCATCGACGCCATGTCGGAGCTGTCCGCGGAGATGGTGGAGCTGGCCACCCGGGCTGCTGCGGTGACGGAGGTTCGCGCGCCCCGGGACGGGTGGATCACCTCCATCAGCGTGCAGGAGGGCGAGAGCTATGATGGGGTCAAGGCAGCCTACGCCATGAGCGGGGAGGACTCCCTGCCGGTGCTGCGCGCGCCGCTGGAGGGCGTGAGCCGCACCGTGGAGGACGGCGCGAAGGCCGAGATCGTCAGCGATGTGTACGGCACGGAAAAGACCACCGTGCAGAAAACCACCCTGGGCAGCGACGGCAGCAAGTACCTGCTGATGACCATGCCGGAGAGCTACCTGGAGGAGGGCTCATCTGCCATCCGCCGTGTGGTGTCCGACGGCGGGGTGCAGGTAAGCATCAGCTACCGGGCGAAGCAGTCCACCACGCTCTTGCCCGCCAGCGCCGTGCGCAACGAGGGCGAGGGCCAGGACTACGTCTACCTGATCGAGCGCAGCTGGGGCGGGTTCATGAGCCAGAGCAGCATGAAGGTGAAAAAGACCTCCGTCACGGTGCTGGAGCGGGGGGACAAGACCGTCTCCATCGCCGAGGACCTGAGCTGGCAGGAGATTGCCGACCGGGAGGACCGTGCCCTGGAGGACGGCCAGACGGTCATGGAATACGTGGACTGACGGCCGGAGGGACGATGCAGGCATGATGAAGAAAGCAACCTGGTGGCAGACGGCGCTGCTGCTGGTTTTCGCGGC
>JBJEUJ010000031.1:0-20884 GCA_051883775.1 Aristaeellaceae bacterium
ATGTGGGTCACGCCGCGGTAGCCCTCGGGCTGATAGTAGGAGGTCTGGCCGTAGTACTGGGTCATGTACTCGTAGGTGCCGATGTCCTGGCCGTAGTACTCCTTGTCCTCCTGCACCTTCTGGTCAAAGGCGCTCTGCACATCCTCGTCGGAGACCTCCACGCCCTTGATCATCTCGGCCTCAACCTTGTCGTACTTGGCGTTGTCCAGCGCATCCTGCAGGAGGATCTCCTGGGTGTAGCCCATGGCCTCCAGGCCCGCGATGGCGCTGATGCGGGCTGCAGCCTTCTCCTCGTCGGAGGCGTCGGAGGCCAGGTTGCCGTAGTAGTAGATGTAGGTGTCGATCAGGTTCTCCCATTCCTCGGCCACATCGGCCTCCAGCTGGGCGCGTTCCTCGTCGCTCACCTGGTCGAAGCCCCACTCCGTGGCCTTCTGATCCATCAGCTCCAGCTGGACGGCATAGTCCATGGCCATCTCGTAGATGACCTGCTGCATGGCCTCGCTGGACACGTCGTAATACTGGCTGTAGGAATACATCAGGTTCTGGGCGATGGTGTCCACCGTGCCGTAGGCAACCTCACGGCCATTGACGCTGGCCACCACGGTGGTCTCCGTCAGTTCGGCGGAGCCGGTGGATTCATCCGTCTGGGCGGCGTCCTCCGCGCCCTCCTGGACGGGCTCCTCCGTCGCCTCGGGCGCGTCGGTGGCGGCAGGCTCCTCCGTCACCTCGGGGGTGGCAGTGGCCTCGGGGGTGGCGGTAGCCTCGGGGGTGGGTGTGACCTCCGCCACCGTGTTCACCGGGGCGGTCTTATCCTCGCCGGACAGCTTGGGCACCAGCAGCAGCGCCAGAATGACAACCAGCGCAACGACTGCGGCAATCCAGGGTGCGTACTTCTTCATCAGAGCAGGTTCCTTTCTTTTGCCCGCGTCGCGCGCAGGCTCCATGTACCATTATGACACGGTTTTCCCGCCAGCGCAACCTCGGTTTTTGAAAAGTTACAGTCCGTTCATTCTTTTGGGCCGGTTTTCCGTCCGGAATTGCCAGCCCTGCCGGAAAAAGCCGGCGGCGGTTGACGTTTCCGGCGGAATTGGGGTATACTGGGAAGCAAGCATTTTCACGCAGGGAGGCTGGCAGACATGGCGGCATGCGAGAAATTCACCTTCTCCTCCACGGCGGGGCCTGCGCTGGACGCACGGCTCTGGCGGCCGGAGGGCGAGCCCCGGGCGGTGGTGCAGCTGGTGCACGGCATGGCCGAGCACATGGACCGCTACGACCCGGTGGCCCGGCAGATGAACCGGGCGGGGCTGGCAGTGGTGGGACACACGCACCTGGGCCACGGCCCCCGGGCGCAGCGCCAGGGGTACTTTGCCAACCATGACGGCTGGCAGCACCTCATCGACGATGTGCACCGCCTGCGGGGCATCGCCCGGGAGCAGTTTCCCGGCCTGCCTTACCTGCTGCTGGGGCACTCCATGGGCAGCTTCGTCACCCGGTGCTACCTGCAGGAGCACGGCGAGGGCCTGGCTGGAGCCATGCTGTCGGGCACGGGGCATTTCGACAGGAAAACGGTGACGGCGGCGCTGGCGGCGGCGAACCTGGTGTGCCTCGTGGGCGGGGCGAGGAAGCCCTCCCCGCTGATCGACCGCCTGGCCTTCGGCGGGTACAACAAGCCCTTCGCGCCCAATCGCACGGACTTCGACTGGCTGAGCCGCGCGGAGGCGGAGGTGGGCAGGTACATCGCCGACCCCTACTGCGGGTTCCTGTTCACGGGCAGCGGCTACCGGGAGCTGTTCCGGGGGCTGAAGCGGCTGACGGACCTGGAGGCCCTCAAGCGCATGCCGAAGGAGCTGCCGCTGCTGCTTATCTCCGGGGACAGCGACCCGGTGGGCGGCATGGGCCGGGGCGTGGAGCAGGTGGCCCGGGAGATGCGGGACGCGGGCATGAAGCACGTGGAGGTGCGCCTGTACCCCGGCGGCCGGCACGAGATCCTCAACGAAACCAACCGGGACGAGGTCGTGGGAGACGTGATCCGCTTTGTGGAGCAGTGCCTGGCCGGGAATGCCTGAGCAGGCACAAATCAACCATATATAAGGAAGCGCGGCCCCTGATACAGATCAGCAGGGCCGCGCTTTTTGCTGCCCGCACGGGCGCGCCGCAGCGCCGCCCCAGCCCCGGGGTGGCGTCGGAGGGGGCAAAGCCCCCCTTCGACTGCAATCGGATCCGACGGCTCCGCTGGCGAGGCGGGTCGTTTTCCGCTCCGCGGAAAACTTTCCTTCCATGGAGGGAGGCCGGCAGGCCGACTAAGCGACCAGTGAACGAGTGCAAACCTCAAAAAAGTGGCCCGCAGGCCACTTTTTTGACGCGCGTCAGCGCGCCGGTCTGTAACTGTTGATCAGCGGGATCAGCAGGAAAACCACCCAGCCCGGATGCCACAGGTTGCACAGAAAGCCCAGCAGCAGGTAGATGATCGTCACCATGACCGGATTTCCCAGCAGGCGAAGGTAGCTCCGCTGTGACCGGGGCAGATAGTACAGCGGGATCGTCAGGAACAGGATCCACCAGGGGTGCCACAGCCCGAACACCGCCCCCAGCACCAGGTAGACCACCGTCACCAGCACCGGATAGGGCACGGCCCTGCGCTTCTTTTCCGCCATATGCTCATAGTAGCTGCCGTTGGGCAGGGGATTGTCCGGGTCGACGGGCTCCTGCGGCGCGGGCTCCGCCGCGGGGGCGGCCTCCTCCACGGCGGGCTGCTCCGGGACGGGCGCGGCTTCCCCGCCGCCGTGAATCAGCTCGTCCAGGGTCACGCCGTACAGCTGCCCCAGGGCGATCAGGTTGTCCGTGTCGGGGGAGGATTCGGCCCGCTCCCACTTGGACACGGCCTGGCGGCTTACGTGCAGCTTCTCCGCCAGCTCCTCCTGGGACAGGCCGCGCTCCTTGCGCAGCTGGGTCAGTCGCTCTGCGGTTTCCAGGGTCATGGGGGATAACCTCCTTGCGGTATATGAATAATGCATTGTACCACATTTTCCCGCGCAGGGCCAGCAAATCAGGCTTCCATTCACCCCCGCAACCGATAGTTGCCGTGTTTGTCCCGGTTGCGGCAGAAAAATTCAGGCCAAAAACACAAAAGTTTCAAAAATCTGCGAACATTTCCGGTAGGAAATGCGTCTAATTAGGTGTACAATTGTCTTACATCACATCTGCGGGAAGGGGGCGTGGCCGTTGAAACCCAAGGCGCTGCCGGTGCTGCTGGCGCTGGTATGGGTGTGCCTTTGCCGCGCCCCCGCCCTGGCCCAGGGGCTGAACCGCGCCCTGCTGGTGGGGTGCGATCACTTCATCACCCAGGCATCCACCGCCCCCGCCTCCGCCAACAACGTGGCCCGCATGGCCGAGGCCCTCTCCGGCGGCGCCATGAACCTGGAAAACCTGGTCACCCGCCGGGGCGACGTGAGCAGCGTGGCGGAGCTGGAGCAGCTGATTCACACCGCGTACGAGGGCGCGGCGGCGGAGGACGTGAACTACTTCTACATCAGCACCCACGGCATCTGGGAGCAGGGCTCCCCCGCCGGGGACATGACCCTCCTGCTCTCCGACGGCAACCGGGAGGAGGGCGTCACCGCCGCGCAGCTGCGGGCCATCTTCGATACCATCCCCGGCACCAAAGTGCTGATCCTGGACGCATGCCACATCGGCGCGGTCATCGGCAAGGGCGTGCACGCCCCCTACGACAATGTGTTTAAGGGGGCAGAATACAAGGTGCTGTGCTCCTCGGGCGGGGCGGAGGAAAGCTGGTTCTGGCAGGGCGGGGATGAGGACGAGGCGCTGGTGGGCGCGGGGTACTTCTCCACGGCGCTGGCCAGCGGGCTGTCCGTCTCCGGCGGCTACGGCGCGGACGACAACCGCGACGGCGAAATCACCCTCACCGAGCTCAAGCGCTACCTCCTGGCCAACCACGGCGCCTCCACCGTCCGCAGCTATCCCGAGGAGGACGATTTCGTCATCCTCCGCTACGACGCCCAGGCCTACACCGGCCGCCGCCGCGACAGCGTCATGGAGGGCGTGACCTTCGAGGGGGATGTACTCTCCGCCGACGACCCTGCCGTGGCCTTTTCCTTCAACATGGTCAAGCCCGCCCAGGTGGCCTACCAGATTGTGTACCAGCACGGGGGCCGCTGGGACTTTGACCGCAGCGAGCTGCTCTACGACAATGCCGAGCGCTACGGCGCCTATGGCGACGCCCAGGGCTACCTGTCCCCCGGCATGAAGCAGCGCACCCTGACCCTGAGCCGGTCGGAGACGGGCAGCTACGGCTACGTGCTGGTGCAGCTGATCACCCGCTCCGGCGGCGTGCCGTCCCTGGCCTCCAGCCGGGTGCTGTGCGTGCCCCCCGCCCAGGGCGACCCCCAGCTGGATATTCTGCCCGACAGCGCCTTCTGCCCCGGCGCGGGGGAGGAATTGTCCCTGGTGGTGACCCACCGCTATCCCTGCGAGCTGACCGTCACCATCCAGGACATGGAGGGCAAAACCGTCCGCCGCCTGGCCTCCCGCACGCCCTCCCGGCCCGAGCAGCTGTCCCCCCAGGGCTCCAGCTTCTGCTGGAACGGCCTGACCAGCCGGGGCGACGCGGCCCCCGCCGGACAGTACCGCATCCAGGTGAAGGCCTACATCGGCCAGGACGTATACGAGGCCCTGTCCGAGCCCTTCGAGCTGATCGCCGGTGACGGCTGACACCTCGCCTCCCCCGCCCCATACGCCCGCGCTTCCCGCACAGGGGAGGCCGCGGGCTTTTTTGTCCTGCGGCACAAAGTGCGGCAGGAGGCGCCGCCGCCATCCGGCGGAACAGCCCTGCCCGGGCGGAACCAACCGGCGAAAGAATCCATCCGGTGTCCCGCTGTCCAGGGGCGCAGGATGTGGACTGCGGCCTGCCCCGTCGGTTCCGCGCACAGCCCCGGGCGGCTTTTTCCGGGAAGGGGCGCGGGCAGGCCGCACGCTGGGTATCTGCGCCGTGTCACCGGAAGGCCGTATGCCCTGCCACCGGCGGCGACGCCATTCTTTTCCCTTGCCACGGCGGGCAGCAAGTGCTATCATGGTTCAGCAAAGAACATCATTGGATTGAGGTGACCCTTCCGTGCAGAAACGTCCTGACCTGGGCTCCGGCTCCGTCGGCAGGCTGATGGTGCGCCTGGCCGTGCCCACCATCACCGCCCTGCTGGTCAATATGCTCTATAACCTGGTGGACCGCATCTATATCGGCCATATCCCCGGCATCGGCACCGAGGCCCTCACCGGCGTGGGGGTGTGCTTCCCCATCATCATGATGGTATCGGCCTTCGCAGCCCTGGCGGCCATGGGCGGCGCGCCGCTGGCCTCCATCGAGCTGGGCAAGGGCGACCGCGGCCAGGCCGAGCGCATCCTGGGCAGCTGCGCGGCGCTGCTGGTATGCATGTCCGCCGTGCTGACCGTGGTGCTGAGCCTCTGGCACAGGCCCATGCTGCTGGCCTTCGGCGCGAACGAGGAGACCGTCGTCTACGCCGCCCGGTACATGCGCATTTACAGCCTGGGAACCATCTTCGTGCAGCTGGCCCTGGGGCTCAACGCCTTCATCACCGCCCAGGGCTTCACCACCATGAGCATGCTGACGGTGCTCATCGGCGCGCTGCTCAACACCGTGCTGGATCCGCTGTTCATCTTCGTCTTGGGCATGGACGTGCAGGGCGCGGCCCTGGCCACGGTTCTGTCCCAGGCGGTGAGCGCGGCATGGGTGGTTCTGTTCCTGCGGGGGAAGAAAACCACCCTGCGCCTGAACGCCGCCTGCTTCCGCCTGGACGGGACGCTGCTTCAGCGCAGCGTGGCGCTGGGGCTGTCCCCCTTCATCATGCAGTCCACCGAGAGCCTGCTCTCCGTGTGCTTCAACAGCAGCCTCCTGCGCTACGGCGGCACCCTGGCCGTGGGCACCATGACCATCTGCGCCAGCGCGATGCAGTTCGCCATGCTGCCCCTCAACGGCATCACCCAGGGCGCGTCGCCCATCATCAGCTTCAACTATGGCGCGGGAAACCCCCAGCGGGTGCGCAGGGCCTTCAGGCTCCTGCTCATCAGCTGCATGGGCTATTCCACCGCGGTATGGCTGGCAACCACCTTCGCGCCCCAGCTGTTTGTGGGGCTGTTCACCCCCGACCCGGAGCTGCAGGCCTACGCCATCCCCTGCGTGCGGCTGTACATGAGCGCCGTGCTGATCTTCGGCGCGCAGACCGCCTGCCAGAATACCTTCATCGCCCTGGGCAACGCCAGGTGCAGCCTGTTCCTGGCCTGCCTGCGCAAGCTGATCCTGCTGATCCCGCTGATCTTCATCCTGCCCCACTTCTTCGAGAACAAGGTGATGGCCGTCTTTCTGGCCGAGCCGGTGGCGGACACGCTGGCGGTCTTGTCCACGGTGACCATGTTCGCGGTGGTATTCCGCAAGACCATGCGCGTTCTGGAGGCCCGGGCCTCCCAATCCTGAGCAGGCGCGCGAAAAGGGCCGGAGACTGACTGTCTCCGGCCCTTCAGGCTGTTCGCACGCCCGGGGGCTGCGGTTCTCCTGCGTGCCGGAAAGCATGTGCCTTCACCTTGCCTGTCCCGCAGGAAACAGGACGGTGACCACGGTGCCTTTTCCCAGCGTGCTGTCAATGGTGAGACCATATTCCGGGCCATAGCGCAGCCTGATGCGCTCGTTGACGTTGAAGATGCCTACGCTGACATGGCTGGACGCTGACGCCAGACTTTCCTGCAGCGCACGCAGCTTCTCTTCGGGAATGCCCACGCCATCGTCCTTCACCTCAAAGCGGATCTGCCGGCCCACCCGCCAGCCGGTGATGCAGATGTGCCCGTAGTCGTTCCTTTCCCGGATGCCGTGGTTGATGGCGTTCTCCACCAGGGGCTGCAGAAGCAGCTTCAGCATCGCCTCCTGCCTGAGGCCCTCCTCTACGTCAATCTCCACGTCAAACTGATCGCGAAACCGGATTTTCTGTATTTCGATATAGGCCGTTACATGCTCGATTTCCTCGCCCACCGTAATCGTCATATTCTCGGCGTTGATGCCGGTGCGGAACAGGGTAATCAGCAGCTCCACCATCCGCGCGGCAGAGGCGTCGCCCATGATAATCATGTACTGGATCGTGCGCAGACTGTTGTACAGAAAATGGGGCTTGATCTGCTGCTGAAGCAGGTTCAGCTCCAGCTCGCGGGCATGGATCTCCGCGTCCTTCGCGCTCAGCTCGCTGTCCATTTTATCCCGCAGGGCCTGCTCCAGCTCGTCCATCATCTGATTGAAGCCCGTGGCCAGGGCGTATATTTCCCTGGTCTTGGCTGTGCCGCGGAACCTTGCGCCAAAGGAATTGCGCCGCACGTCCTCCCTCAGCACGCCCAGCAGCGCGTCGATGTCCCTCATCAGCCACCGGACGGTCGCGGCGCTGTACACAAAGCCCAGCAGCAGCATGAGCATGGACAGCAGCGCCAGCGCGTACGCAAAGCGGTTGGTCTTCCACACATACTCGCTCCACGGCACCAGCAGGAGCAGCGTCCAGCCCTCCTGCTCCAGCCCGCGGGCCACCACGCAGCAGTCGCCCGACGGCGTTTGCTGCCTGGATATTCCTTCCGCGCAGGCGATCGCCGTCTGCTCGCCGGTGGAAAGCTCGCGGCCCTGCGCGTCCACCAGCGCAATGCGCACGGAGGCATCCATGTGATACTGGTTGAGCGAGGTGAGCAGCTTTTCCACATTCCAGTCCATGAGCAGATAGCCCCACAGGTTTTTCAGCGTCCGTGACGGGTTGATATTGACCACCGGAATGCCGAAGCGGATGGATGGGTCGTTGAACAGCCGCTCCCGCCCGGCGCGGTACAGCACGCTGACCGGGCTGTGCTGCAGGTAGGCAATATCCTCCGGGGCGCCGGTTTTCTCCAGCAGCTCCTCCCGGTAGGCGGAGGTGTACAGCAGCCCGCCATCCGCGTCGTACAGGGCAATGTTCAATATATCGCCGTACTCCGACAGGAAACGGATCATCCACTGCTCCAGATGCTGCGTATCCCGCTCGCCCTGCGGATTCATGTAGGACTGCACATCCTCGTCCGCCACAATGCTGCGCATGAGATTCTGCTTTTCCCGGAGCATGGAGGAAATCTGTCCGGCCATCAGCTCGCTGCCCACCTGCAGCTCGGAGCCGATCAGCTCGTCCGTAATCTTCCGGGCCTCTCCCCTGAGAAACACAAAGCTGACCAGCACCGACGCCAGTACCACGCAGCCCAGAAAGCCATACAGCTTGTAGCGCACGGTGCCTCGCTGGTGAAACCTGCGCCGCTTCGCCGAAAGATCATCCAGCCGGATGGCATGGACCAGCCGGGCCATTTCCTGTATCGGGCGGAAGCACCAGCGCATGTACACCAGCGCCGCTGCAAAGGTGAGGGCCAGCAGCCCTGCGCACAGCGCAAGCCACCTGACGGCAGCCTTCTTCATCTCCTCCTGCACCGCCGGATTTGTCGAAAGATAGGAAACCGTCCAGCCCCTCCAGTTCAGCGGCGCGGTACAGGCGTCCGGCGCCTGGCTCTGCCGCTGGTTTTCCGTGCCGTCGGACAGGATGATGTTTTCCGCCTTCAGATCCAGCTCCTGCGCATAGGCCCTGTTGAGAATAACCGTCAGCGTTCCCGCGGCCCGGTCCCTGTGGACGATGGGATAGACAACGCAGTCAAACGCCGTTTTCCCCTGATGATAGGTATACAGGCGGTATTCCTGCGCGCCCCCGCCGTCAAAAAGCCCCTTGATTTCCTCCAGCGCAGCGCCATGGGAGAATTCATAAAGATTCAGCATGCTGGAGTTGGAGGCTGTCATCACGGCGTCCCCCACCTGCAGCACCACGCCGTCGATGTTCCGGCTGTGGATCAGCACCGATGCCATCTGCTTCTCCACCTGCAGCCGCTGCACCGTTTCCGCGTAATGATTTCCCCCTGCCGCCCCCGAGATCATGGCCGACACATCCGTCAGCTTGAGCAGGTGGTTCATCAGCTTTTCCACCGCTACCAGCGCCTCGTTCGTCTTGTCCGCAAGGGAGGACAGGATCAATCCGCTGATGTCCTGCTGCTTGTCCATGAGCTGATGATAGCACAGCGCCGCTCCCACATTGCCCGTGACCAGCAGAACCAGCAGGACGGACAGGCAGGAAAAGCAGATGAACCGCCTTGTGATGTTCTGCTTCCTGCTCATGGAGCCTCCTTGCGCCGGCTGCTTGCCCTGTACTCGCCGGGGCTCATGTGGTATTGCTTTTTGAACAGCTCGCTGAAATACCGGTTCTTGCGATAGCCCACGGCGTTGGCAATCTCATAGACCTTCATATCCGTTTCCCGCAGAAGGCGCCTGCTTTCCCGCAGCCTGATTTCGCTGAGACGGTCGATGTAGTTGCTGCCGGTCACCTGGGTAAACAACCGGGAAAAGTAGGAAGCGCTGATGTGAAAATGCTCCGCCATGTGCTGCAGCGTCAGGGGCTGGGCATAGTGGAGGCGCATGTATGCCTCCGCATCGCGGATCAGCTGCACGTTGCGGTCCGCCAGGTCTGCCGCCTCCCGCTCCTCCGGCAGGTCGTCGGCCAGGGCCAGCAGAGCGTCCCTGGCATGATTGTCCTGGGGCAGCTGACGGATGATCTGTTCCACGGCAGCCTGCCGGGCGCTGCGCTGCCGCCTGTCCTCATCCAGCCTGCCGCGCAGCGCCTGAAGGCAGTCGTAGATTTTCTGATGATCCTCCTCCTTGAGAAGATAGCCGAATACGCCGTGCCGGATGGCCTGCTGGGCATAGGCAAAATCGCTGTATGCGCTCAGAAGCACCACATGCGTCTGGGGATATTCCCGATTGATCCGGGCCGTCAGCTCCAGTCCGTCCATCTGCGGCATCCTGATGTCGGTAAAGACGGCGTCCATTTCATGCTCCCGCAGAATCTGCAGCGCCTCCACGCCGTTGTTGGCCTCGGCGGCCACGGAAAAGCCGTATTTGCCCCATTGCACCAGCGTTTTCATGGCCGTCCTGATAATCGGCTCGTCTTCCACCAAAAGTATGCGATACATGCTGCTCCATCCTCACTTCAGGGCACGGCGAAGGGTATCCAGCACCCCTTGGCTGATCACCCTTCCATCGGCATCCACCAGCCCGTAGTCCATCTCCTTATAGGTCCAGCAGCACCATGGGATGCTGTATTCCCGCGTCAGGTCCAGCAGATCCTGCATCCATGCGCACCGGCGCGTTTCCTCGGCATGGTAGCATACGCCGAATTCGCCCAGGTAGATTTCACCCTTCCGGTGCTTCCGGAAGTCAACGACCTTCCGGATGTTCCTTTCCATCAGGGCGCGGTCATTGTGCTGCCAGCAGTACCGGGCGTTCACCTCCGCCTCCCAGGGGCATTCGTCCAGGTATTCCCTCAGGCCGGGAAAATCCCCCGGATAGACGGGAGCTCCGTCATAGCGCGGCCATTTCCCGTGCGCCCGCGCATACAGCTGATTGGTGAACAGGTTCGGCTCGTAGTAATGGAAGGTATAGAGCACCTGCGCGTCGGGCAAGGGAACGATCTGCTCCATAGATTCGACATGACTGTAATGATTGCCTCCTATCACCAGCGTCCGGCAGCCGTCCTCCTCCCGGACAGCCCGCCACAATTCGCGGTAGGTATCCTGCACCTCGTAGCAGGTCGGCCATTCCGGTTCATTGAGCAGCTCAAAGCGCAGCTCCGTCCCCACGCCCCTGTAGCGCCGGGCCAGCTCCCGCCAGATGTCCGCAGACCGCCGCCGCTCATCCGGGGAGGCGAACAGCGTGTTTTCACCGGCCGTGGCGATGTTGTAGCCCGGCAGCCGGTGCATATCCAGCAAGAGTCCCAGCCCTTCCTCCTGGCACCAGGTCAGGCAGCTGTCGATGTAGCGGAGCACGGCTTCCTGCAGGCGGTCCGTGCCGTCCAGCAGCACCGTGCAGTCCACCGGCAGCCGCACATGGTCAAAGCCCCATTCCGCAATGCGCCCAATGTCCCTCGCGGTGATGAAGGCGCTATAATGCGCGTGGCACTGCCTTTCCTCGCACTGGGAAAGCCAGCCGCCCAGATTCACCCCATGCAGAAAGCTCATGGCTTTTCCTCCTCCACGGCAAAAGCTGCCGCAGGCGCAAAACCCGCGGCAGCTGATCCGTTTCCTTACTTGCCGGCGTTCCAGATGGCGTTGCCGGCCTCAATGACGGCCTCGCCGCCGGCGGCCAGCCATTCAGCCTTCATTTCCTCAAACACGGCGTCCACGTCCACATCGTCGTCCATGATGATCTGCAGGCGATACTCGCTGTAAATGGACCGCAGCGCGCTGAAGTCGCCCTGCACATCGCTGCTGTTCACATTGAGCAGGGGGCTTGCGATGGAGTACCTGGCAATGTCGGTGGCCCAGGAGGCAAACTGACCGTTGGCCATGTCGCTGTTGATCCAGGTGCGCATGTTCTGATAGGCCAGGTCAAAGTTGTAGTCGTACTCGTCAATCGGGATGTAGAAATTCTCGCCGTAGTTGAAGCTGCCCCAGCACAGCGGATACTGGAAGCCGTTGGACTCGATGTCCCAGTCCTTGGCGCACTCGGCCGCGTCCATGAAGTACTTGGTCACACCGTCCTCGGTTTCCTTGTGCGTGAAGTGGACGCCTTCGATGCCGAACTCGGTCAGCTCGCGGCCCTCGGCGGTCAGGGCGTACTCAAACAGCTCCAGCACCTTTTCGGGATGCTCGCAGGTCGCCGTGATGCAGGCGCCCCACCAGGAGCCGCCGTTGTTGCCGCTGTTGGCGGGCACGCCGTTCACACCCTCCAGGGCAGGCATCAGGGCCACGCGGGCGTCGGGATCCATGGAGAGCAGCGTGTCATAGGCCAGCTGCGGATTGGAGGTGTCGCACAGGCCGTACTTGCCGGCGGAGAAGTTGGCATAGCCGATGTCGCTGTCCACCTTGGTCGTGATGAAGTCGGGCTTCAGCAGCCCCTCCTGATAGGCCTTGCGCAGGAACTTCATCGCCTCCAGGTTCTGCGGGCTGATTTCATAGCGGGTGATGCTGCCGTCCTCCTGCTCCACCCAGCAGGTGTCGCCGGAGTTGGGGCCCATGTTGGGCGCGTTGATGGCAAAGCAGCGCTCAATGTAGGGCAGGCCGAAGTAATCCCAGATGCCGTAGGTGTCGTCCACGCCGTTGCCGTCGGGATCCTGATGGGTGAAGGCGTCCATCACCTGATAGAACTCGTCCAGGTTGGTGGGCATCTCCAGGCCCAGCTTGTCCAGCCAGTCGGTACGGATGAGCATGCCGCGCTGGTTGGGCACCAGGGGCAGGGGCTTGTAGTACACCTTGCCATTGATCTTGAAGTTGGCATACATCTCGGAATTCACCAGCGCGGCCACCCGGGGATAGTTCCCGGTCGCCAGCAGGTCGTCCCAGGCGATGATCAGGCCGTCGTTGGCCCAGCCCTCCACGGTGCTGCCGGCGTCGCCGATCACGAAGTCAATGGGCTCGCCGGTGGCCACCATGATGTTCATCTTGTTGGGGAACTGATCCCAGGGGATGGAAACAATCTCCAGCTTGATGTTCAGGCGCTTCTGCAGCTCCAGCAGGATGCGGTCCTGCTCGGGGTCCTGCACGTTGCCCGCACGGGCAAAGCGGATGGTGGTCGGCGCTTCCTCGGCCGCGGCGGTCACAGCCACCGACGCCGTCAGCAGCGTCAGGGCCAGCACGGCACAGAGCAGTTTCACCAGGTGTTTCATGGGGGTCCCTCCTTTTTCTATTGAAGCCTTTCCAGGCTCGGGCTCGGCCTTTATTCCTTGATGGCGCCGATCATGACGCCCTTGGCGAAGAAGCGCTGGATAAAGGGATAGATGATCAGCATGGGGAGAATGCCGACGATCACGCAGGCCATCTTGAACTGCTCGATGGACTGCCCGTTCATGCCGTGGGTGCCCGCCACGGTTTGCATGATGACCATCTGGCGCAGCACCACCTGCATGGGGTACATCTTGCTGGAGGAAATGAACAGCGTGGCCTGAAAGTAGTCGTTCCAGTAGCCCACGGCGTAGAACAGGGTGATGGTCGCAATCACCGGCGCGGACAGCGGCACAACGATCCGGCAGAGAATCCGGATGTCGTTGTAGCCGTCGATGTGGGCGGATTCCTCCAGGCTTTGCGGGAAGGAGAGGAAGTGGTTCTTCAGCACAATCAGATTAAAGGAGTTGATGGCCGAGGGCAGAATCAGGGCCAGGTAGGTGTTGTTCAGCCCCAGCGAGCGAACCAGCAGATAGTAGGGCACCAGGCCGCCGCTGAAGAACATGGTGATGATGATCAGCGTCAGAAACAGGTCGCGGCCGGGCATTTCCTTCTTGGACAGGGCATACCCGCCGCCGATGCTCAGCAGCATGCTCAGCGCGGTTCCGGCAACCGTTACCATCAGGGAAACGGCAAATGACCGCATCACATCGCTGTTGCGAAGCACCGCGGCATACTGGTCAAAGGAGATGGTTCGGGGCCACAGGTGCACTGGGTCCGCCGCGTAGCTTTGGGGCGTGGACAGGGAAACCACCAGCACATACCACAGCGGAACCAGCACCAGCACCCCCAGCAGCGCGAAAAACACCTCCAGCACGTGATCCGTCAGCGTTCGTCTGTTCATGGCCGCCTCCTCAAAAGATGCCGTTGCCGGTGATTTTCCTGGACGCGAAATTGGTTCCGGCCAGCAGCAGTGTCCCGATCACCGACTTGAACAGGCCCGCGCTGGCAGCATAGCTGAGCTTGTTGTCGCTCAGCACGGTCCGGAAGATATAGGTGTCAATGATGTCGCCGGTGGCGTACACGCGGGCGTTGTAGAGATTGTACACCTGGTCAAAGCCGGTATTCATGATCTGGCCCACCGTCAGGATCAGCATAATCATCACCGTGGGGAGCAGGCCCGGCAGGGTGATGTACAGCATCTGCTTCCAGCGCCCCGCGCCGTCCACATAGGCCGCTTCGTACTGGCTCTGCTCAATGCCGGCAATGGTCGCCACATAGATAATGGTGTTCCATCCCGCCTCCTTCCAGATCTCCGATACCACAAGGATCCTGCGGAAATAGGCGGGCTTTGTCAGCAATACGGGGGTCTTCCAGCCGAAAGCCCTGCAGATTCCGTCCACCAGGCCCGTGTCCGGGCTGAGGATGGCAATCACAATGGACGCGGCAATCACCCAGCTGAGGAAATGGGGCAGATACAGGCAGGTCTGAACGGTTTTCTTGAACAGCTTCGGCTTCAGCTCGTTCAGCAGCAGCGCCAGCCCCGCGCCAACCGGAAACACAAACAGGATGCGGTACAGGGCGATGATCAGCGTGTTGCGAAAGGCGCGCCAGAAGTATTTGTCCTTCATCAGGGCCTCAAAATGCTTCAGCCCCACAAAGGGGCTTCCCGTCACGCCCTTGTTCATGTTGTAATCCTGAAACGCCGTCACCAGCCCGTACATGGGGCCGTAGCAGAACACAAGATACCAGACCAGCACCGGGATGAGAAGCATATACAGATATTTGCACCGTTTGATCCGCTTCCAAAGCGTGCGCTGTCCGGCCGCAGTCATCCTGGCTTCCACGAAAGCTCACCTCTTTTGCTTTTCATTATAGAAGCGCCGGGAAACAGCGGCAACGCCCCATTCTTATTATTTGTTCCGTTATTTTGTCCAGTGGGTCGATCCGGCAGAGCGCGCCTCTCCCCATCCGAAAAAGCAGCCATGGCGGAGGGTTGCCCTTCAAGCCATCGCTGCTTGTTTTCAGATGCTTCCGGCGGGAAGGTGAGGCCTTCCCCTCCATGATCGCCTGCCATGCATCTTTTTCTCCCCAACGCAAAAAAAGTGGCCGAAGCCACTTTTTTGACAGGGCGAGGCCTTTTACAGGCTCCTGAGGTAGGCAGCGATGGTCTCGTCCTTGCAGGCGGGGTAGAACAGCTCCGCGAAATGCTCGCCGGAGATGGTCTCCTTCAGGAAGTCCTGGTCAATGTCGTGCAGGATGTCGATCAGCGGACGGTAGGTGATCTTCTTCACGCCGTCCAGGATCTTCTTGTTGCGCTGCTCGGGCACCACCCGCTCCTTGGGATAGCCGTTGCCGTGGCCGAAGCCAAACAGCTGCTGCCAGATCATCTCCAGCTTCAGCTCCGCGCCCCAGCCGAAATCCTTGGCGAAGGGCAGGGCCACGCAGTTGCCGTCGTTGATCTGGGCAAACATGTAGCCGTCGGAGGGATCCACAATGTGGCCGCAGAGCACGCCGGGGAAGCTGTTGCAGGCCAGCATGGCGCCCTCGCCGGTGCCGCAGCCGGTCACCACGTAGTCGGCAGCGCCCGTCTCCAGCAGGAGGGAGGCCAGCAGGCCCGCCTTGACATAGGTCAGCTGGCAGGCGTCGTCGGCAGTGTACATGCCGTAGTTGACCACGGTGTGGCCCATGGGCTCCACAACCTTCTTCAGGGTAGCTTCAATGAGGCTGTTCTTGGCAGCCTGGCTGTTTTCGTTAATCAGGGCGATACGCATGGGTACCATCATCCTTTCGTTGGGTTTGCCATCATCATAGCACCCTTTTGATGAAAAAGCAACCCGGCGGGAATTTTCCCGGGCCGGGGGCGATCTGTTGCCCCGGGCGGGAATCCATGGTATAATGAAATGGATATTGTCCCTACGTTACAAGGAGTGTGAGTGACGAATGAAGACCTCCGCAATCCGCTGGGCTGTGATCGCCGTGATGCTCTGCGCCATGGCGCTGCTGATCTCCTCCCCCGCCCTGGCCGAGGTGGAGCCCCTGCCCCTGGATCAGACCGTCCCCGGCATCCCCGCTCAGGAAGGCGGCTGGACCTACACCCCCGCCGCCGAGGCCGGCCAGGGCCAGAAGATCCTGCGCTATTCCTCCAAGACCCGGGAATGGGCCGTGACCGACGCCGACGCCCCTGCCTCCGCCTATGACTGGGCCCGGTATGAGGATCCCTCCATCACCGTGGAAACCTCCTTCATGACCGTGCAGCCCGCCTACGAAACCACCAAGGTGCCCGCCGCCGTGGTGCGCGTCAAGGTGGCCGATCCCAGCCAGATCCGCACCGCCATGAGCTATGACAACTACGACAAGAAGGACTACGTGAAGGCCAGCGACATGGCCAAGCACGTCAACGCCATCGCAGCGGTGAACGGCGACTTCTTCAAGTACCACTACAACGTGGGCTACGTGGTGCGGCAGGGCGAGTTCTACCGCGACATGCTCAACGGCAAGCGCGACCTGCTCATCATCGACCAGAAGGGCGACTTCCACACCGTCCTGGCCGCCACCAGCGAGGCTACCGCCGCGTACCTTTCCGACATGGAGCAGCAGGGCCTGACCCCCATCAACACCTTCACCCTGGGCCCCGTGCTGGTCAATGACGGCGTGGCCGTGGACATCAAGGACACCGTCACCGCCAGGGAGGGCGAGTTCCAGTACCGCTATCCCCAGCAGCGGGTGGCCATCTGCCAGCTGGGCGAGCTGGAATACGCCATTGTGGAAATCTACGGCAAGACCGACTCCTCCGCCGGCACCACCCTGCAGGAGATGGCGGACTTTATCGCCTACCTGTTCCCGGAGTGCCGTGTAGCCTATAACCTGGACGGCGGCGGCTCCACCAACGTGGTGGTGGACGGCGAGCGCATCCACAAGACCCCCGGCGCCCGCAAGATCAGCGATATTCTGTACTTCGCCTCCGCCTGGACGGGAGAGTAAGCCATGACGAGCATCCATCTGGGTTCCCTGACCCTGTACCCCTACGGCCTGGCGCTGTGCGCCGCCACGGCCCTGGCGCTGGGGCTTGCCGCCCTGGCCTTCCGCAGAAACGGCCTGAAGGCGGGCGCGCTGAGCTGGTTCGGGCTGCTGGCCATTCCCCTGGGCATATTGGGCGCGCGCCTGGCCTACTGCCTGGCGGCGCTGGACTGGGTGGTGCAGGAGGGCTTCGGGTTCTTCCTCCAGCTGACAAGGGGCGGGTATATGCTCTACGGCGCGCTGGGCGGCTGCGCTCTGGCCCTGTGGCTGACCGCCCGCATCACAGGCGAATCCTTTGCCCGCATGGCGGACCGCCTGGCCGTACCGGCCATGGTGCTGCTGCTCCTGGGCCGCCTGGCGGAGGGCCTGGTGGGCCAGGGCTACGGCTGGTGCGTGGAGGACTGGTTCATGGAGGATTCCGGCATGAGCCTGTTCGTTATGGAGGATCCCTCCTTCTTCTACCGCCTGCCCTTCGCCGTGGCGGACATGTATGACAACTACAACTGGGCGGTGTTCATCTTCGAGGCGCTGCTGGCCGGGGTGATGGCGCTGATCCTCCTGCGGACAAAGGCCCGCAAGGACGGCGGCAGGGCTGCGCTGGCGCTGCTGCTCTACGCCGCCGCGCAGGTTCTCTGCGAGAGCCTGCGGCAGGACGCGGTGCTGCGCTGGGGCTTTGTGCGGATCAACCAGGTGATCGGCGCGGTGCTGATCGCGGGGCTGATGCTGCTGTGCGCGCTGCGTTCTCCCCATCGCCGCTCCGGGCAGATCGCGGGGCTGTTTGCGGGGATGCTGGCGTGCATGGGCGTGGTGATCGCCATGGAGTTCGCGCTGGAGAAGAAGATCTCCGCCATCGAGTTTATCCCCATGGACGTGTGCTATGTGCTGATGGCGCTGGCCTGCCTGGGGCTGATCCTGTGCGTGGCGCCCCTGTGGCGGCGCGCCTTCCCCCGGGAGGACTGAGCGCCCCTCGCGCCCTGTGGCAAAGGCATTGCCCCGGGGCGCTTTTCCATGCCCGCAGGTGTAAAACCACAGGGCGGTCGATTGACATTCCCACACCGTTATGCTATGCTTTGACATGTATAACCATAGGTAGAAACAGCAGGAAAACCAACGCTGCTGACTGGAGGAAACGATGATGAAACGGCTGATGTGCGCGCTGCTGGCGCTGTTCATGACCCTTTCCGCGGGGCTTGCCTGCGCCGAGGGCCTGCGCAGCTACACCAAGGACGAGGGCTATGTGTATGTGAACCTGGGCCGGTATCCCCAGAAGGAGGACGGCACAGTGCTGCCCCTGCTGTGGCGGGTGCTGACGGTGGATGAGGAGAAGGCCTACCTGTGCAGCGAGTACATTCTCTTCGCCATGCCCATGCATGTCAACTACACCGAATACAAGACCATCGGCAGCGACTTCGGGCAGACGGAGCTGTGCCATTACCTCAACGGCGAGTTTGCCGACGCAGCCTTTACCGGGGAGGAGCTGTCCCTCCTGCAGGACTTTGAAACCTACGGCAAGGTGTTCCTGCTGGACTCCTCCGACCTCAAGAGCAAGGAGGTCGGCATGGGCGTGGGCCAGGGCCTGAAGGCCTGGGGCACCGAGTACGCCATCAAGGTGACGGGCCTGTACGTGTTCCGGCCCAAGTACGGCTCCCACAGCCCCTACTGGACCCGCAACCAGTCCACCACCGACCTGCGCCACGCCCGCTGCACCAAGGACGGCGGCCAGCTGGGCCACATTGTTTCCGACCGGGAGAACGAGGGCGTGCGCCCCGCTTGCTACCTGGACCTGAGCCTGGCGGAGATTGTCTCCGGCACCGGCACGATGGATGATCCCTTCATCCTGGGGAAGAAGGCGGCGGAATGATGAGCATGCGCAAACTGATTTACACCCTCCTGGCAGCCCTGGCCCTGACGCTGTGCTGCACCTCCGCCCTGGCCGCCGAGGCCATGGACATCACCAGCCAGTGCACCCTGCGCTGCTCCCCCAACTCCATTCCCTCCAAGAACCTGACCGACGGCAAGTACACCACCAAGGCTGTGCTGAAGAAGACCACCCACCCCTGGGTGAGCGCCGTCGCCCCGGCGGGCCTGGACATCTACGGGGTGTACGTCTGCTTCGCCACCATGCCTGAGAGCTACGAGGTGCAGGTGGACTACGGCAACGGCAACGGCTGGGAGAAGTACATCGACGGCGAGACCCGCTTCTACCACGTCTACATCCCCCTGAACGGCGTGAAGAACGTCCGCCTCTACTGCACCGCCGACAAGAGCTTCGAGTGGCAGATCAACGAGCTGTACGTCTTTTCCGAGGGCGACATTCCCTCCTGGGTGCAGTGCTGGGAGCCCACCCCCGAGAAGGCGGACATCCTCTTCCTGGCCACTCACCCGGACGATGAGCTGATCTTCTTCGGCGGGGCGATTCCCACCTACGCCGTGGAGCAGCGCCGGGACGTGGTGGTGGCCTACATGAGCTACTCCAACACCACCCGCCGCTCCGAGCTGCTCAACGGCCTGTGGTCCATGGGCGTCAGGACGTATCCGGTCATCGGCACCTTCCGCGACACCTACACCAAGACCGCCGCCGAGGCCTACAAGAAGGTGGGCGGCGAGAAGGCCGTGCTGGAGTACGTGGTGGAATTGTACCGCAAGTACCGCCCGGAGGTGGTTGTCACCCAGGACGTGGACGGCGAATACGGCCACGGCGAGCACAAGATGACCGTGGACGCGGCCCAGCGGGCCATCGAGCTGGCCGCCACGGAGGGCGAGTACCTGGACTCCTTCATGACCTATGGTCCATGGAATGTGAAGAAGCTGTACCTGCACCTGTACCCGGAGAACCAGCTCGTCTTCGACTGGTCGGTGCCGCTTGAATCCATGGGCGGCAAGACGGGCATTGAGCTGGCGGAGGAGGCCTACGCACTGCACGTGACCCAGCGGACCTCCGGCATGTCCGTCACCGAGACCGGCGCCAAGTACGACAACCGCATCTTCGGCCTGGCCTACACCGCCGTGGGCGAGGACGTGCGCAAGGACGACTTCCTGGAGAACATTTACGAGAGCCCGGCCTCCTATGTGCCGGTGACGCCCACCCCTGCCCCGACCCCGGCCCCCACGCCCGTACCCGCCTATGTGGAGGTAATGCCGGAGCTGAACGAGGCCGGCTACCTGGACGAGGGCGAGTTCATCTACTCCAGCGAGGAGAAGGGCCTGTGGATCTATGTGGATCAGGTGACGCGGATCATCATCACCCGGCGCATGGATACCGACGCGCCGCTGACCTGGTTTGAGGCGGAGATCTGGTGCGACCTGGAGGCCGGCGAGCAGCTGAACACCATTGCCTACGATCCCGAGCTGATGGGCAAGGCCCGTGTGGACGCCTCCGAGACGGCGCTGAAGCACCAGCTGGTCTTTGCCATGAACGCGGACTACTACACCTACCGCGTGGGCAGCAAGAACGGGCGGCACATCGGCGTGGAGATCCGCGACGGGCAGATTCTCTACGACGATCCCGTGCCCGAGGAGAAGATGTCCTCCGGCCTGTTCCCCAACCTGGACATGCTGGCCTTCTATCCCGGCGGCGACATGCAGGTCTACCACAGCTATGAAATCACCGCTCAGGAGCTGGTGGATCAGGGCGCGTACTCGGTGCTGTCCTTCGGCCCGTACCTGATCAAGGACGGCGAGTTCAGCGAGCGGGTGTACACCAGCAACGACAGCAAGAACCCCCGCGCAGCCATCGGCATGGTGGAGCCGGGGCACTACGTGGCCATCATGGCGGAGGGCCGGCTGAAGCGCAGCGGCGGCATCACCATGCAGCACCTGGCCCAGCTCATGCGCGCCAAGGACTGCCAGGTCGCCTTCAACCTGGACGGCGGCCAGACGGCCATCATGTGCTTCATGGGCAAGCAGCTGAACAAGATCGGCTCCTACGACGGCGGCAAGACCTCCGCCCGCAAGACCAGCGAGGTTATCGGCATCGGCGTTTCCGACCAGGTAGGCGTTTACGAAGTGGATGTTGTGAACAAGTAAGGGAGGGGACGCTGGGGCTTCTCGCCCCAGACCCTCGCCAGAGGGCTGCATAGCCCTCTGGACTCCC
>JBJEUJ010000032.1:0-20740 GCA_051883775.1 Aristaeellaceae bacterium
CGTCGTCGAAGAGCTCCACGGCCCCCACGCCGCTGCGCACCAGCGCCTCCGCCGCGAAGCCGCCGACACCGCCCACGCCGAAAACGGCCACCCGCGATGCATGCAGGCGTTCGATCCCCGCCCTGCCCAGCAGCAGCTGCGTCCTGGCAAACTGATCCATGAGGGTTCCTCCTTTGATACGCTTCTCCAGTGAACAAGGCGCGGGCAGATGTGTCTGTTGCATTTGAGCATCGTATTATTCCACCACCGTGATGGAGGAGCGCAGCATGCCCATCCAGCAGGTGAAGGCGATCACGCCCGGCTCCTCCGGGGTGAACTCGATCACATTGTCCCCCGCCGACAGCGGCGCGCGCAGCTTCAGCGAAGGGATGACCAGCTCGTTGTTGCAGCCGGTGAGCTTGTCCGGCTCGGCGTGGAGCGTCCAGATCACCGGCACCCCCGCCTTCACCGTCAGGGGCTGGTAGGTTCCCCAGTCCAGCTCCGTGCGCACGGTCTGGGTGAGGCCGTCGGCGGCCAGCACCGCCTGTCCCGGGGGCACGTCGGGGGCGGACAGGCCCGGCTGAAGCCCCAGAAGGGAAAGGCCGCTGGAGAGCATCCCCACGGACATCATCAGCACCAGCGCGGCGGAGATCACCCGCATGGGCGCGCGGAAGCGGCTGTTCAGCCTGCCGCCGATGAGCCCGAAGCCCAGCATCAGCGGCGTGGTGCCCAGGGCGAAGGCCAGCATGGACAGCCCGCCCATCCACCAGCTGCCCGCGGAGAGGGCGCACAGCTGCATGGCCTGCAGGGGCCCGCAGGGCATCAGCCCGTTCAGAAGGCCGATGAGCAGCGAGCTTTTCCCTTTCCCAAGCCTTGCCGCCAGCAGCCCCAGCCCCCTGGGCAGACGGGGCGTGAGGCGGCGCAGGAAGCCGAACCCGCCCAGCAGGTTCAGCGCCATCACCAGCATGAACGCCGCCGCCAGCAGCTGCACGGCTGCCCTGGCCCTGTCGGAGAAGCTGATGACCGTGCCCAGCGCGCCCACGGCGCAGCCCGTCAGCGTGTAGGAGATGACCCGCCCTGCGTTATACATCAGGTTGGCCCGGGCCACCCCGCCGCCGGACTGGGCCGCCTGGCTGCTCTGGGACAGGTTGATGCCCCCGCACATGGCCACGCAGTGCATGGAGGTCATTATCCCCACCAGGAACAGCGCGCCCAGGCTCATGCCCGCCTGGGCCACGGGGAAGGCGCTGAACCAGCCGACGGCCTGCGTGCGGCAGCTCAGGGCATACAGCCCGGCCACCGCCAGCAGCGCCAGCGTCAGCCGCAGCGCATCCCGCCAGCCCTGCCCCCTGGGGCGCAGGTCATACCCTGCTGATCGCAGCGCGGCGCGGAGCCGCTCTTCGGGCAGGCGGTCCCTGTCCCACAGGGCGGTCAGGGTGGCGCGGCGGTAATCCGCCCTTGGGGAGGACAGCCCCGGCAGGGCTGCCACCGCCCGCACCACCGCGCTCTCGCAGTGGGGGCAGTGCATGCCGGTGATGCGCCACGTGGTTTGCTGCTTGCTCATAGGCCCTTCTTCCAGTTGACGAACTTCGCCGCCATGCTGTCGAGGGCTTCGGCGGGCAGGGTGATGACCCCGTTCTCCGCCGTGTAGCCCGTCAGGGGCCAGGGATGGCAGCCGTAGCCGGACTGGCCCACCTCGTCGAAGGTGAAGGCGTTGCCGCAGTTCCGGCACACCAGGTAGCTGCCCACCACCTCGTAGTAGGCGTAGGGGGAGCCGCTGCAGGACTGGCAGGTGTTGTAGGCCAGGCTGGCCGCGCCGCTGGCATCCTTGCGGACGATCAGCTGCATGGCGGTATTGCCGGACATGTAGTCCACAAAGCTGATCTCGTCCATCAGCTCGTCCAGGCGGATGACCAGGCCGTCCGCCTGGGCGGAGGCCGTCTGATCCGCGCCGTCCTTGCCGGCGGAGGCGCAGGCTGTGAGCAGCATCATGGCTGCCAGCAGCAGGGGAAGCAGTTTGCGCATGGCAATGTCACCTCATTCCAAAATGCGTGAAGCCGGAATCAGCATAACCGAATCAGCCTATAAAGTCAATAGACTATCTATGAAAAACAGGTGAACCTGCCCCTTGACGCAAAACGCCCGGGCCGGCGAAGGGGGGGAGGCCGGTCCGGGCAGGGGGGAAGGTCGGGGTTCAGCGCAGCTCGTCGGGGAGCCACCACAGGCCGTCGTTGTTGGCCTCCAGGTAGGCCTTGAACTCGTCGGAGTGGTAGGCGGCGACGATGGCCTGGGCCCAGTCGGTGTTGGCGTTCTCAGCCTTGACGGTGACCTGCAGCACCAGGTGATCCTGGATGTCCTCGTTGGCCAGGGCGGTGGAGGCGTCGATGCCGGCGTTGTACACCACGCTGCCGGTGATGGCCACGTAGTCATAGTCCTGGATGGCGGCGGGGATGGTCAGGCTCTTCTGCTCGATGAGCTCCAGGTTGTAGGGGTTCTCCACCACGTCGTCCACGGAGACGGCGGACAGGTCCACGCTCTCGTCCAGGGTGATCCAGCCGATCTTCTGCAGCATCAGCAGGCAGCGGGCGGTGTTGGAGGCGTCGTTGGGGATGGCCACGGTCATACCCTCGCCGATTTCATCCAGGGTGGCATGGTTGACGGAGTACACGCCTGCGGGCACGGTGGGGATGGGGGAGATGCCCACCAGGTCGCCGCCGTTATTGGCGTTGAAGCTGGCGATATAGGCGCTGTGCTGCTCCACGTTCACGTCCACCTCGCCGCTGTTGAGCACCTGGTCGGCGATGAGCAGCTCGGAGGTTTCCACGGCGGTCAGGGTATAGCCCTGCTTTTCCAGGATCGGGACGATGGCGGCCTCGAACAGCTCGGTGTAGGGGCCCTGGGACTTGGAGTAGAGGATCTCGGTCTTGCCGGTGGCGACGACGCCGCCCTCGGCCAGCGCGGCGGAGGCAGCAAGCAGCGACAGGGCAAGCAGCAGGGCAAAGAGCTTCTTCATGGAGGATTCCTTCCTTTCTTATCTGTCATGATGGTGGCTGTGCGTTGGTGTATATCGAATCCCCTCCGGAAAGGGATTGATACCCTGGGGTGTGGTTCCGTGGGGCGCCACGAAAGTGCCGCCGAAGCCTTCCCCCTCCGGGGAAGGTGGCCGAGCGCAGCGAGGTCGGATGAGGTCGTTCCTCCTGCGCAGCTTTGGAGCCTGTCGGGTGAGCTGGCGCGGTTCCCCGGCGCGGGTTGGATCTGCCGTTTCCATTGCGGATGCAAGCATCCGCTCGGAAACTTGCGTTTTCTCTATTTTCTTTTTTACTTGTCTTTTCTGCTGCGCCTGGGCTGCCGCCCAGACCTGCGCAGGGGCTAACGCCGCCCCTGCACCCGCGCAAGGAGCTTCGCCCCTTGACCCGTTTTCGCTTCGCGCTCCATGCTGTTTGTCTTATCTGTGGGAACGCAGGCGGCGGGCGATGCGGCTGCCCAGCAGCTGCACCAGCTGCACGAACACCACCAGAATAATCACCGTCAGGATCATCAGCGGGGTGTTCATCTTCTCATACCCGTAGGTCAGGGCCAGGTCGCCCACGCCGCCGCCGCCCACGTACCCCGCCATGGCCGACGCGCCCAGCAGGCCGATGGTGCCGGTGGTCAGCGCCAGCACGATGGAGGCCAGCGCCTCGGGGACAAGGAAGTAGCGGATGATCTGGAGCGTGGTGGCGCCCATGGCCTGGGCGGCCTCGATGATGCCGGGGCTGACCTCCAGGAGGCTGTTTTCCATCAGCCGGGCCAGGTAGGGGCTGATGTACATCACCAGGGGCACCAGGGCCGCCCGGCTGCCGATGGTGGTGCCCATGATGGCCCTCGTCATGGGCATGATGGTCACCAGCAGGATCACGAAGGGCACGCTGCGCACCACGTTGATGTAGGCGTTGATCACGGCGTAGACCACCGGGTTTTCCCGCACGCCGCCCTTGCGGGTCAGCACCAGGAGCAGGGCCAGCACCGCCCCCACCAGCGTCCCGATGAGCAGCGCCCAGCCCACCATGTACAGGGTCTGCTGGCAGTTGAGGAGCAGCCTCTCCACCTTGATGCCGAAGATTTTTTCCTTCATGAAGGCTTCCATCAGGCAATCTCCATCCTTTCCCGCAGCGCGCCGGCTTCGTCAATGACGCTTTCCGCGGCGTCGATATGCTCGTCGTCCCCGATGAGCTGGAGGATAAACACGCTCATGACGCTGTTTTGCAATTCCTGGATGTTTGCGCCCACAATGTTGACCTCCAGCCCCTCGGTGCGGCAGAGCCGGGCGATAATGGGCTCGTTCACCGCTTCGCCGATGAACTTGAGCAGCTCCACCCGGTAGTGGCGCTTCTCAGCGCGGATCACCTCGTGGAAGTTGTCGGGGATGCGGTCGTTGATCACCGTGCGGACGAAGTGCCGGGTGGTGGGATGCCTGGGCCTGCCGAACACCTCCAGCACCTCGCCCTGCTCCACGACCCTGCCCTGCTCCATCACCGCCACCTTGTTGCAGATCATCTGGATCACCTGCATCTGGTGGGTAATCAGCAGGATGGTCACGCCCATCTCCCGGTTGACCCGCTTGAGCAGCCGCAGGATGGACTCGGTGGTCTGCGGATCCAGGGCGCTGGTGGCCTCGTCGCACAGGAGGATGTCGGGGCTGGTGGCCAGGGCCCGGGCGATGCCCACCCGCTGCTTCTGTCCGCCGGAGAGCTGGCTGACGTAGGCGTCCCGCTTGTCCGACAGCTCCACGAAGGCCAGCACCTCCGTCACCCGCCGCTCGATCTCGGCCTTTGGGGTGTGGGCCAGCAGCAGGGGGATGGCTACGTTGTGGTACACCGTCTTGCCCTCCAGCAGGTTGAACTGCTGGAACACCATGCCGATCTTGCGGCGCAGGGTGTGCAGCTCCTGCCGCCCGATGGCGGACAGCTCCTGTCCGTCCACCGTCACCGTGCCGCTGTCCGGGGTTTCCAGGTGGTTCACCAGCCGCAGCAGCGTGGACTTGCCCGCCCCGGAGAAGCCCACAATGCCGTAGATGTCCCCCTTCTCCACATGAATGCTCACATCCGCAAGCGCGTGCGTATCGCCGCTCTTGCTGTGAAAGACCTTCTCCGCATGCTCAATGGAAATCATAACCTTCCTCCCGTCATGGATGAAAAAAGCCTGCCGCACGGTGCATTTCTGCTCCGTACAGCAGGCTATTCATCATAGCTGCCCAACATGACGGCAACAAAAATGCAGGCCTGAGCGTCAAGCCCTGGCCTGCATGATACATGATAGCATTACAAAGCCGTCTGTGCATCACGGGGAGCGGGCATGACGTTTCCCATACACAGACAACAACACAGCTGGTAACGGATCATTGCGTCCACTCCCTTCCTGAAGATTGAGTGCAGTATACCATCCAATCCCGACAAAGTCAATAGGGTATTCCGCGGAAAAACATCGGGAGAACAATGGGAAAACAGCGCGCGTTCAATCGCCCCTCACCGGCGCATTTTCACCTTCATGCTCTCCAGACGGTTCAGCGCCTCCATGAGCGTGGGCTCCTTTTTCGCGAAGTGCATGCGGATCAGATGGTTCACCGGCTCGTGGAAGAAGCTGGAGCCCGGGACCGCGCCCACGCCCACCAGCCGCGCCAGATCCTCGCAGAAGCGCAGATCGCTGTCGTAGCCGTACTCCGACACGTCCAGCAGCACGTAGTACGCGCCCTGGGGGTCGGTGTGGCGGATGCCCAGATCGTCCAGCCCCCGCAGGAACACCTCCCGCTTGCGGGTGTAGGTGTCCTGCAGCGCCCGGTAGTAGTCGTCCCCCAGGGTCAGCCCGGCCAGGGCGGCCTCCTGCAAGGGCGCGGCCGCGCCCACCGTCAGGAAGTCATGCACCTTCCGGGCCACGTCCACAATCTCCGCCGGGGCGATGATGTACCCCAGCCGCCAGCCGGTGATGGAGTAGGTTTTCGACAGGGAGGAGCAGCTGATGGTGCGCTCCCGCATGCCGGGCAGGGTGGCCATGTACACATGCTCATGGGGCGCGTAGACAATATGCTCGTACACCTCGTCGGTGATGACATAGGCATCGTACCGTTTCGCCAGGCCGGCAATGACAGTCAGCTCCGCTCGGGTGAAAACCTTGCCGCAGGGGTTGGAGGGGTTGCAGAGGATCAGCGCCTTGGCCCCCTGGCGGAAGGCGTCCTCCAGCACCTCCGGGTCAAAGCCGAAGTCCGGCGGCGTGAGGGGCACATAGATGGGCTCCGCGCCGCAGAGGATGGTGTCCGCGCCGTAGTTCTCATAGAAGGGGGAGAACACGGCCACCCTGTCCCCGGGATCGGTGACGGTCATCATGGCGGCCATCATGGCCTCGGTGGAGCCGCAGGTGACCACGATCTCGCTGTCCGGGTCGATGGGCATGCCCATGAAGCGGCTCTGCTTGCGGGCCAGGGCCTCGCGGAAATTCTGCGCGCCCCAGGTGACGGCGTACTGGTGGGGCCCCTCGTGGGCCACCCGGGCCAGGGCATCCAAAAGTGGCGCGGGCGGGTCGAAGTCCGGGAATCCCTGGGACAGGTTCACCGCGCCATACTGGAGGGAGACGCGGGTCATCCGGCGGATGACGGAATCGGTGAAGCCGGCGGTGCGCCGGGAGAGCTTCCTCATGGATCAATCTCCTCGTTTCGGGCAGGAATCGCGGCGAATGAGGCCGCGGCATGGAGCAATTTCTCCGTTTTCGGCAGAAAATCCTGTCGGGAGGCGCGGCGCCGGGGCGGCTGTGCAGCAAAAAAACAGGCCGCAGGCATCTGCCTGTTCAGCAGAGACCCGCGGCCCGGATGGCGGAAATCCGCCGGTATCAGCTCCACAGCGCGCGCATGAGCACGGGATAGGCGTCGTCGATGATCTGGGTGAAGCGGATGACCATCTCCTTGGCGCTGGCGGCGGGGCTGATGGAGTTGACGGGATAGTCGTACTCCACGTTGATGTCGCCGTCGCCATCGCAGCAGAACTTCACGAAGCGGTACTTCACGTTCAGCTCGTTCAGGGCGGGCAGGATGCGGGATCGCTGAGCGTCGTCCACCCGCAGAAGGCCGAATACGCGCACGGACACGTCGTTGTCGTTATCCTTGCTGATGAAGCGGATGCGGTAGGCGCTGCCGTTCTTGACGGTGAACTGGAGCCAGGCGTCGCTGGACTTCTCATGATCGTCGGTAAAGACCTTGAAGCCGTCCACCTGCTGCAGCGCACGGTAGATTTCCTGGGTTGCCCTGAACATAGGCCTGAGCGCCTCCCTCGTCAATGGATGAAGAGCATGAATGATTCAATGAATCCTATTATAGTGCAGGTGCCGGGCGTTGTCAATGCGCGCAGGCCGCCTGCGCCGGGGGCGGGCGTCGTCTTTTCTGTGTTCTTCCCGCCGGGGCTGTTGACGAAACGGCGCAAAAACAGTATCATGATATTTGCTTATGCGCCCGCGGGCGCAGGATAGATCATCGCATGATTTTTTTGGGAGGCCCGCTGATGAATCTGACACAGAAAATTCTCGCCGCGCACCTGCTCTCCGGCGAGCTGATCCCCGGCACGGAGATTTCCATCCGCATCGACCAGACCCTCACCCAGGACTCCACCGGCACCATGGCGTATCTCCAGTTCGAGGCCATGGGCGTGGAGCGCGTCCGCACGAAGAAGAGCGTCGCCTACATCGACCACAACACCCTGCAAACCGGCTTTGAGAACGCCGACGATCACCAGTTCATCCAGTCCGTGGCGAAAAAGCACGGCATCTTCTGCTCCAAGCCCGGCAACGGCATCTGCCACCAGGTGCAGCTGGAGCGCTTCGGCGTGCCCGGCTATACCCTCCTGGGCTCCGACTCCCACACCCCCACCGGCGGCGGCATCGGCATGCTGGCCATCGGCGCGGGCGGCCTGGACGTGGCCGTGGCCATGGGCGGCGGCGCGTATTATCTCAGCTGCCCCAAGGTGGTGGGCATCCGCCTCACCGGCCGCCTGCCCTATGCCGTGGCGGCCAAGGACATCATCCTGGAGGTGCTGCGCCGCCTGTCCGTCAAGGGCGGCGTGGGCAAGGTGATGGAATACATCGGCCCGGGCGTGGCCACCCTCACCGTCCCCGAGCGCGCCACCATCACCAACATGGGCGCGGAGCTGGGGGCCACCACCTCCATCTTCCCCTCCGACGAGGTGACCCATGCCTTCCTCAAGGCCCAGCAGCGCGAGCAGGACTTCGTGCCCCTGTGCGCTGACGAGGACGCCACCTATGACGAAATGATCGAGATCGACCTGAGCAGCCTGCAGCCCCTGGTGGCCAAGCCCCACATGCCCGACCTGGTGGAAACCGTGGAGCAGTGCGGCCCCATCAAGGTGGACCAGGTGTTCATCGGCTCCTGCACCAACTCTTCCTATACGGATATGATGCGGGTGGCCCGCATCTTGAAGGGCAAGTCCGTCCACCCGGACGTGAGCCTGGTCATTGGCCCCGGCTCCAAGCAGGTGCTGACCATGCTGGCCCGCAACGGCGCCCTGGCGGATATGCTGGGCGCGGGCGCCCGCATCCTGGAGTCCGCCTGCGGCCCCTGCATCGGCATGGGCCAGGCCCCCAAGTCCAACGGCGTGTCCGTGCGCACCAACAACCGCAACTTCTTCGGCCGCAGCGGCACCAAGTCCGCCGGCATCTACCTGGTCTCCTGCGAGACGGCGGCGGTCACGGCCCTCACCGGCGTGCTGACCGATCCCCGCTGCCTGGACATCGACCTGGACATCCCCCTGCCCGAGCAGTTCGAGGTCAACGACAACCTGGTGATTCCCCCCGTGGCCCCGGGTCAGGAAGCCACGGTGGAGGTTGTCCGCGGGCCCAACATCAAGCCCTTCCCCATGGGCAAGGCCCTGCCCCAGGAGGTTTCCGGCCAGGTGCTTTTGAAGATGGAGGACAACATCACCACCGACCACATCGCCCCCTCCGACGCCAAGCTCCTGCCCTTCCGCTCCAACGTGCCTTACCTGAGCGACTTCTGCCTGACGCCTGTGGACAAGGACTTCCCTGCACGGGCCAAGGCTGTGGGCGGCGGCATGCTGGTGGCGGGCAGCAACTACGGCCAGGGCTCCAGCCGCGAGCACGCGGCGCTGGTACCGCTGTACCTGGGCATCCGGGCGGTGGTGGCGAAGTCCTTCGCCCGCATCCACCAGGCGAACCTGATCAACAACGGCATCCTGCCCCTGACCTTTGCCGACGAGGCGGACTACGACCGCATCGACCAGGGCGACGAGCTGACCCTCCCCGGCGTGCGCGCGCTGGTGGAGGCGGGCAGCGCGGAGTTCACGCTGCGCAACGTGACCAAGGGCGAGGAGTACAAGGTGCTTCTGCCCCTGACCGAGCGGCAGAAGGGCTGCATCCTGTGCGGGGGCCTGCTGAACTACACCCGCGAAATGAACAAATAATACAGGCAAAACGCGCCTTCCCGGCGATGGCTCCGGGAAGGCGCGCTGCTTTGTCATGGGGTTACTGCGCATCAATCGGCAGGATAAGATGTCCTCCCGCAGGGAGAACTGCAGCCTGTTTCCGGTATGCAAGGATGGTTCTCCGGCTCAGCGGCAGGGTATTCGCTGCACTGTTATTCGCCCAGCATCTCCGGCAGGTCACTGATGGCGGCGGCGAGGTCTATCTGCGACACAGCGTAGTACTCGGCGAGGATGCCATCATCGACACAGCCCTTCATCAAATCTTCCAGGCTCTGGGAGCTGTTGGGTTTCTGAATCCCGACCAAGATCAAATCGTTGGCAAGGATGTAGGTAGCGCAGACAACCTGCTCCGTGTCGCGAAACATTACGTACAGAAAACCGTCCTGGCCAAGCGCAACGAAGACCTCGCCCTCGTCCACGCCATTGGCGATGGCTGTACGCAGGGCACTGTTGTCCTGGTTCTTTATGTAGATTTCCAGCGCAAAGACCACCGCCAGCATGGCGCGGCTGTAATCACTTGCCAGCCATTCGTCCGCTGAATACTCCATTGGGCCAAGGAGCATGGTTCCCGGGTAAAGGTACATATTGTCTCCCTCCGAGAGAGCAGGCAGGGAAAGCGTTGTCAGCAGCGTGACAGCCAGCAGGAAAGCCACCAATTTCCTCATGATCCATATCCTCCTTTGTGGATGATTTGCTTGATTATACCATTATTGGCGGGATTTGGCAAGAATGTGCCGCGCCTTGACATACCCCCGCCTGTCCGCTACAATGGTGGAAAATCCTATGCACAAGGAGCAGAGCATGCGCTACAAATATCTCCTGGCAGACAACGACAACACCCTCATGGACTTCACCGCCGCGGAGGGCCACGCCCTTCGGGAAACCTTCGCGGCGCTGGGCATGACCCTGGATACGGCCACAGCCGAGCTGTACAGCCGCATCAACGACGCGCTGTGGAAGGCCCTCGAGAGGGGCGAAACCACGCAGAAGGCGCTGAAGGTGGAGCGCTTCCGGCAGCTGCTGGAAGCCATGGGCCGCAGCGATCTGGACGCGGGAGACGTGGCTGCCCTGTATGAGGCGCGGCTGTCCACCCGGGCCGACCTGCTGCCCGGGGCGATGGAATTCCTGACGGCCATTCACGGGCGGATGAAAATCGCCCTGGTGAGCAACGGCGTATCCGCCATCCAGCGGGGACGGCTGAGCCGCTGCCCCTTCACCCCCATGCTGAACGCGGTGATCATCTCCGAGGAGCTGGGGGTCAGCAAGCCCGACCCGGCCATGGTATACGCCGCCCTGGAGGCCCTGGGCTGCCAGGACAAATCGGAGGCTGTGCTGCTGGGCGACAGCCTGACGGCGGACATCGCCGCGGCGCGCAACGCGGGCGTGGACAGCATTTTCCTCAGCCGGAAGGGCGTTTCCTCCGACCTGCCCACCTACACCGTGACCAGCCTCCAGCAGGCGCAGGCCCTGCTGCTGGGGGACGAGCGCGCCTGACCCGGACACACACTACACACAAAGCCGGTGCGGAACGCTCCCTGCAGCAGGGAGGCTTCGCACCGGCTGCTTTCATGCGCCGGGCCTGCCCTCGTCCATTGTGTAGCAGGTCAGGCGGCGCTTGTCGTCGCACAGGGCCAGGTAGACCTCCTCCGGGCCGTGGATGCACCTTTCCCGCAGCTGCTTCTCCAGCCAGGCGGGGGTCAGGCCCATGCGGCGCAGGTTCTCGTCCAGCACCCGGCCGTCCATGATGAGTTCCACAGAGATGTGCTCCTGCTCCGGCTGCAGCTTCATGTCCTCGGGCGTCACCGGGCGGCGGGCGCTGACGGGCAGGATGGTCAGCTTCCCATTGTACTCGAACACCGCCGTCTGAATCGCGCTCAGGTCGAAGTAGCCCTGCTGGCGGCACATGACCATGAACTCGCTCAGCTCCAGCTTGGCCTTCTTCATGTTCTCCCGGAAGAGCCTGCCGCCGTCCATGACGATGGTGGGGGTGCCGTTGAGGAACTTGCGGCTGCGGCCCACCCGCAGGTTGATGCGGGACATGAGCCAGGTCAGCAGGGCGTAGAGAAGCAGCGCCACCAGGGGCTTCCACAGGTTCTCCAGGTCGGTGGCCAGCTCCGCCGCGATGGAGCCGATGGTGATGCCGGTGATGTAGTCCATGAAGTCCAGCTGGGAGATCTGCTTGCGGCCCACCAGCTTGGCGGACAGGAACAGCGCCAGGTAGGATATGAGCGTGGCCAGGCAGATTTTCAGGAATTCCAACGTCAGTCACCTCCTGCATGGGGACGGGGCGGGCGCGGCAAATCCCCCGTGGCGGGATTGTCCATCAGATGACCCTCCCGGTCAAAGCGGGAGCCGTGGCAGGGGCAGTCCCAGGAATGCTCGAGGGGATTCCACCTGAGCGCGCAGCCCAGGTGCGGGCAGCGGGGAACGGTGGGGGTCAGAAGCCCCAGGGCCGAGGAGCCCGCGTTGCGCAGAAGCGGCAGGGCAGCCATGGCCCGGGACGGGGACAGCAGCGCCTCATAGGGGCTGTCCCGGCGAAGAAGCATGTCCCGCAGCAGCATGGCCGAGGCCATGGCGGAGGTCATGCCCCACTTGCCAAAGCCCGTGACCACATACACCCCCGGCGTGCGGGGGCTGTACCGGCCCACGTAGGGCATGCCGTCCAGAGTTACGCAGCCCTGGGCGGCCCAGCGGGCAACGATGTCAGCGCCGGGGCAATAGGTCTGCGCGAAGGCTTCCGCCGCCGCCCAGCCCTGGCCCGGCTTGCCCGTGCGGTGGCTGCCGCAGCCCACCAGCAGCATCTCGCCCTGGTTGCGCAGGGACAGCCCGCCCTTCTCCGCAGCCAGGTACATGCCCTGCACGTCCATCCCCGGGGAGAGAGCCAGCACATAGGCCCGCTCCTGGTACATCTTCAGGAAATACCCGCCGTGCCGGTTGAATATGGGGAAATGGGTCGCCACGACGATCCGCCGGGCCCGGATGCGCCCCCGGCCGGTCATGACCTCCCCCGGGTGCACCTCCACGGCCCGGGTACCCTCGTGGATCCGCAGGCCCCGGGCCAGCCCCGCCGCCAGCTTCAGTGGATGCATCTGACCCTGATGCGGAAAGCGGATGGCTCCTGTCACCGGAAAGGGCAGGGGCAGCGTTTCCGTCCACCGGGCGGGTATGCGCAGGCGGCGCAGGGCCTCCCATTCCTCCCGCAGGGCCGGGGAATCCCCCGTGGCGTAGACACAGGCGTCCTTGTCCTCAAAGTCGCAGGGGATGTCCTCGCTGAGGCGGCGGTATTCCGCCAGCGCGTCCTCCTGCATGCGCCAGTACAGCCGCGCTGCATCTTCCCCTGCGCGCTTCATCAGCCGGGCGTAGATCAGCCCGTGCTGGCTGGTCACCTTGGCGGTGGTGTTCCGGGTCACGCCATGGCAGAGGCTGTCCGCCTCGATGAGCATGCAGTCCACCCCTGCGCGGTTTAGCAGGTACGCGCACAAAAGCCCCGCCAGTCCCCCGCCGATCACCAGCACGTCCGTGTCGCCGTCCCCCTCCAGGGGCGGAAAGGAGGGCAGCGTCACACCCTCGGTCCATACAGAATCAAGCATAGCATCACCTGCCCAACAGCATGCGCAGGCTTCCGCCGCTTCATGCGCGGGAAAAAGCTGCAATTTTCCCCTGCTGATCCTGCAAGCTGCTGAAATTATGGCGACAATACCTATTGACAAGATGGATAAAGTGGTGTATCATCGACTCATTCCAGAAAAAGAAGGAGTGGTCGCGGTGAAGCAGCGCATGATGTGTATGTGTTTCATGCATATGTGTCGGCCTGCGTTCATGCCCACTTCGCGTATGTAGACGGGATGGATCGTGAATCAGGCGGGGGCTGCGCGCACCTGCCTGGACAAGCTCGCGAGGACATGCGTCCGCAGGTGAAGGCAGTGGCCGGATCGTGCGGACGCATTTTTTTGGAAAGAGGTGAATGGCTGTGTACCGTATCGGCTCGGTGTGCGACCGATGTCCGGCCGTGAAGGATAGGCATACCCGACCATCGTTCGCCAATAGAATCACCAATAGAATCAATAGAAAGAAGGATTGTATCATGAAGAAGAACGCTTTCGCCGCCAAGGCCCTGTCCCTTGTGCTTGCCCTCGTGCTGATCCTGTCCGTGTCCGTTTTCGCCGCGGCTGAGGAGCCCGCGCCCACCGCCATTGACAAGGAAGCCTTTGACGCGCTGATCGCCTCCGGCCCGGTGGCGGATGATGCGGCCATCGCGGCCAGCGAATGGGCCACGGCGGTGAAGAATGCCGGTGTGCTGCGCATCGGCGGCACCCGAACCTCCTTCCTGTTCAGCCAGCTGGACGAGACGGACAACGGTGTGCGCGGCTTTGACGCGGGCCTGTACCAGCTGCTGGCGCGCTACATCCTGGGCGACGAGACCAAGTACGAGCTGACCCAGGTGACCTCCTCCACCCGCGAGTCCGTGCTGACCAGCGGCCAGGTGGACGCGGTGTTCGCCACCTACTCCATCACCCCCTCCCGCCAGGAGGTCATCTCCTTCGCCGGGCCCTACTACACCTCCCAGCAGGCCATCCTGGTCAAGGCCGGCAACACGGAGATCGCCGGTCTGGAGGATCTGAAGGACAAGCTGGTGGCCACCCAGTCCGGCTCCACCGGCCCCAGCATCCTGGCGGAGTATGCCCCCGACGCCATCGTGCAGGAGTTCGAGGATGACATCCAGGCCCGCACCGCCGTGGAGCAGGGCCGCGCCGACGCCTATGTGACCGACTACACCCTGATCCTCAACTCCATCGTGAAGAACCCCGGCGCCTACGCCGTGGCGGGCGATGTGTTCGGCCCGATTGATCCCTACGGCATCGGCCTGCCCAAGGATTCCGACGGCGTGGCCTTTGTGAACGAGTTCCTCCGCGTGATCGAGGCGGACGGCACCTGGGCGCAGCTGTGGCAGGTGAGCCTGGGCGACCGCACCGGCATCGACACCGCCCCTGAAGCTCCGGCCATCGCAGAGTAAGCACATTCCCAACGGGGCCTCAAGACCAATGGGCTTGGGGCCCCTCGCTTTCCGGGAGGCAACATGAGCATTTCCGCCCTTCTGACCCAGTACGGCGACCGCTATCTCCAGGCGCTGCTGGCCACCTGGCGGCTGACCGCGCTGTCCTTTGCCGCGGCCTTTTGCATCGGCGTGGTGATCACCGTGCTGAGGGTCTGCCCCATCAGGCCCCTGCGGCTGCTGGGGGATTTTTACGTGCAGATCTTCCGCAACATCCCCGGCGCGGCGCTGCTGATCCTGCTGGTGTACGCGCTGCCCTATCTGCGCATCATCTTCTCCTACCAGCTGTGCGTGCTCATCGCCACCACGCTGATCCCCTCCGCCTTCTGCTCCGAGCATCTGATGAGCGGCATGAACACCATCGCCCCCGGGCAGATCGAGGCCGCCCGGGCGCTGGGGCTGACCTTCTTCCAGATGATCCGGCGGATCGTGATCCCCCAGGCGCTGCGCTCCACCGTCCTGCCCATGACCAACCTGACGGTGGCCACCATGCTGACCACCTCCCTGGCCTCGCAGGTGCCCATGCGCCCCCTGGAGCTGACGGGCCTGGTGTCCTACATCAACACCCATGGGACGGGCGGCGTGGCGGCCTTTGCCATTTCGGCGGCGCTGTACTGCGCCACGGCTCTGGTCATCGGCCGGGTGGGCAGTCTGATTGACAGAAAGGTGAGGATCCTGCGATGAAGGCACCCTCCATTCGGGATATGCTCTATGAGGCCCCGGGCCCGAAGGCGCGCAGGCGCATCCGCGTCTTCACCGCCCTGAGCCTGCTGGCCCTGGCCGCGCTGATCGTGCTGATGCTGCGGCAGTTCGCCGTCACGGGGCAGTTCGACGCCCGGTACTGGTCCTTCTTCGGCAAGGCAACCACCTGGCGCTTCCTGGGCAAGGGCCTGCTGACCACGCTGAAGGCTGCCCTCACCGGCGCGCTGATCGCCTTTGCGCTGGGGTTTGTGCTGATGCGGGGCAAGCTGCGGGGAAATCCCGTCCTGCGCTGGGTGAGCACGGCGCTCATCGAGTTCACCCGGGGCGTGCCCACGCTGCTGTTTATCTACTTCTTCTTCCTGGTGGTGCCGCAGACCGGCTGGAAGCTCAGCGCCTTCTGGAAGATCACGCTGCCCTGCGCCATCTCCGCCTGCGGCGTGGTGGCGGAGGCATTGCGCTCCGGCGTCAACGCGGTGCCCAGGGGCCAGACGGAGGCCGCGCTCTCCCTGGGGCTGACGCAGACGCGGTTGTTTTACAAGGTGGTTTTTCCCCAGGCCATCCGGTATGTGATCCCCTCGCTGATTGCCGAGCTGGTCATCGTCCTCAAGGACACGACCTTCGCCTACGTCGTCACCTGCGACGACCTGATGCAGAACGCCAAGGTGCTCATTTCCAACTATGACGCCATGCTGTCGGTGTATCTGGTGGTGGCGGTGATTTACATTCTCATCAACTATCTGCTGAACAGGCTCTCCGACAGGCTGGCTGTCAGACTCCGGGAGACGCCGGCGGAAAGGAGCGCGCTATGACCCAGGCAGAAGCACCCATCATTGAGCTGAAAAATGTGAACAAGCATTTCGGGAAGCTGCATGTGCTGAGGGACGTGTCCCTGCGGGTGAACCGGGGCGAGGTGGTGGTGATCATCGGGCCGTCCGGCTCCGGCAAGTCCACCCTGTGCCGCACGGTCAACCGGCTGGAGACCATCGACAGTGGCGAAATTCTCATCGGCGGCGAGCGCATGCCCCAGGAGGGCCGGGCGCTGGCCGCCCTGCGCGCGCAGATCGGCATGGTCTTCCAGTCCTTCAACCTGTTCGCGCACATGACGGTGCTGGACAACATGACCCTGGCCCCCGTGGACGTGCTGAAGAAGCCCAAAAAGGAGGCCCGGGAGGAGGCCATGCGCCTGCTTGATCGGGTTGGCGTGGCGGATCAGGCGGGCAAGCTGCCCGCGCAGCTCTCCGGTGGGCAGCAGCAGCGGGCGGCCATCGCCCGGGCCCTGGCCATGCATCCCAAGGCCATTCTCTTCGACGAGCCCACCAGCGCCCTGGATCCGGAGATGATCGGCGAGGTGCTCAGCGTCATGACGGAGCTGGCTCAGGAGGGCATGACCATGCTGGTCGTCACCCACGAGATGAGCTTTGCCCGGCGGGTGGCTGACCGGGTGATCTTCATGGACGGCGGCGCCATCATTGAGGAGGGCACGCCGGAGGAATTCTTCGCCCAGCCCAAAACCGAGCGGGCCAGGGCCTTCCTGAATACCGTGCAGAACCGCTGAGGGGCGAAGGGGCCTGGGAAGGCCCAGCCCTCTCCGCTGTTCCCGGTCACAATGCAAAGAACGGACGGTTACGCCGGCTGTCAGCCGGAGCGCCGTCCGTTTTTCCTTGCCTGGGCAGAGAATGGGACTGTCGATGATGCCGTGCCGGGGCATGGAAAAGCCCTGTGCCTGGCACGCTGCATCGGCATGGCAAGGCACAGGGCCGAGGGGGCTGCTGTCCGTCCCGGGCGAAAGACACGGCCTGCACGCGCCTTAGCGGATGTGCAGGATGTGCTGGAAGGCCGCCCGCAGGCGCAGCGGATAGAGCAGGACGATGGACATCACCGCGCCGAAGCCCGCCTGCAGGATCTGGAAGGGCAGCTTGAGCATGGCGTACTCGGGGGTGGAGTACACATACGCCCGGCCGATGGTGTAGCCGATGACCATCACCACCGCGCCGACGGCCACCGCCACGGAGGAGGCCAGCGCCTGCCGCCGGGGGAAGAGCCTGCGGGAGAGGACGGAAACAATCACCGCCTGCAGGCCATGGGTGACCAGGGAGACAAACATGGGCGCGGGGTAGAAGAAGAAGTCCCCTAAGAACGCGCCCACGCCGCCCACCACGAAGACGGCGACGGGATCCAGCAGGATAGCCGCGATGTTGATTACCGTATCGTTGAAATACAGATGGCCGCCGGGCACGGGAATGCTGAGAACGCTCATGGACAGGACGATGGTCATGCCCATCAGCAGCGCCGTGAGCGTCAGACGCAGGACGGAGCCGCGACGGAGCGAGCCTGTGGTTCCGGACAAGTTCATCACCTCATTAAGCATGGCAGGAGGGGTGCGAAGGCGTCCGCACCCCTCCCGTGCGTATGGGTTCTTACCTGATGGCCTCGAAGGCCGCGTCCAGCGCGGCGATCAGATCCTTCACGTTCTCCGTGCCGATGGAGAGACGGATGGTGTTGGGCTTGATGCCCTGATCCAGCAGCTCCTCGTCGGTCAGCTGGCTGTGGGTGGTGGTATAGGGGTGGATGACCAGGGACTTCACGTCCGCCACGTTGGCCAGGAGCGAGAAGATCGCCAGGTTGTCGATGAACTTCTTGGCCGTGTCGCTGTCGCCCTTGATCTCAAAGGTGAAGATGCTGCCGCCGCCGCCCGGGAAATACTTCTTGTACAGCGCGTGGCTGGGCTCGGTGGGCAGCGCGGGATGATGCACTGCCTCCACCTGCGGGTGCCTGGCGAGGTAGTCCACGATCTTCAGCGCGTTCTCCACATGCCGCTCCACCCGCAGGGACAGGGTTTCCAGCCCCTGCAGGAAGATGAAGGCGTGGAAGGGGGACAGGGTCGCGCCGGTGTCGCGCAGGAGGATGGCGCGGATGTAGGTGGCGAAGGCGGCAGGGCCCACCGCGTCATAGAAGGACACGCCGTGGTAGCTGGGGTTGGGGTCGCTGATCCAGGGATACTTGCCGCTGGCCTTCCAGTCGAATTTGCCGCCCTCGACGATCACGCCGCCGATGGCCGTGCCGTGGCCGCCGATGAACTTGGTGGCGGAGTGGACAACGATGTCCGCGCCGTAGTCGATGGGCCGGACCAGATAGGGCGTGGCGAAGGTGGAGTCCACCACCAGCGGGATGCCGTGGGCATGGGCGATCTTGGCGACTTCTTCAATATCAATGATGTTGCTGTTGGGGTTGCCCAGGGTCTCGATGAAGATGGCTTTGGTATTCTCCTGGATGGCCGCCTCGAAGCTGCCCTCCACGTCGGGATCCACAAAGGTGGTGGTGATGCCGGAGGAAAGGGACAGCGTGTGCGCCAGCAGGTTGTAGGTGCCGCCGTAGATGGTCTTGGAGGCCACAATGTGCTCGCCGCTCTTGGCCAGGGCCTGGAAGGTGTAGGCAATGGCCGCTGCGCCGGAGGCCACCGCCAGGGCCGCGGAGCCGCTCTCCAGCGCGGCAATGCGGGCCTCGAACACGCTCTGGGTGGGGTTGGTCAGGCGGCCGTAGATGTTGCCCGGATCCCGCAGGCCGAAGCGGTCGGCGGCATGCTGGCTGTCGTGAAACACATAGGAGGTGGTGGCGTAAATGGGCACGGCGCGGGCGTCGGTGACCGGGTCGGCCTGCTCCTGACCGATGTGCAGCTGCTTGGTTTCAAAGGACCAGTTGGCGGAATTCCTAATATCAGACATGCTTTTATACTCCTTCTCGTGTTATTCGTCATGGGCGTTGCCCGGATGAAAAGCGGAATGGAACGGTGGATGCCCTCCGGCCTGTTTGTCAGGCCCCTGCATGGCGCATTCGGTTCCGGCTCAGCAGCACGGCATAGGATCGACATCGACATCGCATGGCCGGAACCTCCCTTCGGTTGATGGTATATATTCTATCGGTAATGTAGGCTATTGTCCAATACAAAAGTGCAATCAACTTCAATAGGCATAGTCTATATCATGCTGATTGCACCTTGCTTCGGATTGGGGCCGTCTGCGCCCGGCGGGAAAGCGGTGGCTTACGGCGTTTCGGCCTGCAGATAGCGCTTCAGCTCCCGGACGTACTGCTCGCCCGCGCTGCTGAGCAGGCTGTTCTTTCTCGTCAGGTAGCCGATCTCCATGATGCTGTTGGGGTTTTCCTCATCCGCCTCATAGGGAATGGCGATGTAATCGTCCCCGTTGAGCTCCTCGCAGATGATGCCGGAGCAGAGCGTGTAGCCCAGCGCGCCCTTCATCAGGTTCAGGATCGTGGCCCGGTCGCAGCACTTGATGATACGTGGATAGTCGTTGGTGGAGAGAATTTCCTCCGCCAGGTAGAAGCTGCTGTTCTCCCCCTGCTCAAAGGACAGGCAGGGATAGGGGGTGAGATCGTCAAAGGCGATGGAGGCCTGCCTGGCCAGCGGATGCTCCCGCCACAGGTACACATAGGCGCGGCAGTCGATCAGGTGATGGAAGTTCAGGCTGTTGTCGCTGAGCAGCTTGGTCAGCACCTTCCGGTTGAAGTCGCTCAGGTACAGGATGCCGATCTCGCTCCTGCCCGCCGCCACGTCGTCAATGACCTGCTGCGTCCTGGTTTCCCGGATGGCAAACTCGTATTCCGCCACGTCGCAATCGCGGGTCAGGGTGGAGAATGCCTTGACCGCGAAGGAGTAGTGCTGGGTGGAGACGGCGAACTTCTGCTTCCGCACGCCGGATTTGCCGTAGGCCTCCAGCAGATTCTGATACTGCATGATGACCGACCGGGCGTAGGGCAGGAAATTGACGCCCTCGGCGGTCAGGGTGGCGCCCCTGCCGCTGCGGTTGAAAAGGATCACGCCCAGCTCCTTCTCCAGCTCCTTGATGGCCCCGGTCAGGGAGGGCTGGGCCATGTACAGCCGCTCCGCCGCCCGGTTGAAGGAGCCGGTTTCCGCGATGGCGATCACGTCGTTGAGCTGCTGCAGGGTCATGCCTGCCACCTCCATCCTGTCATGCTGTGGTAAACGTGCAGCCGCCCCGCGCCAGGGCATCCCCTGCCGGAGGCGCCGCGCGGAGCATCCGGATTGATTGTAAAGCCTGAGGGCCATGAAATCAATAGCCCCCGGGGGCCTGGAGAAAGCAAACACACAGGGAAAACCGCGCCGCGGAAGGCAGCCCGGGCGTTTTCCCATGAAAAAGGCGGCCCGAAGGCCGCCTGTGGCTGTACGCACTGGAATCAGTACTGGATGTGCTCCAGGGGCGCGAGGTATTGCTGGCGGCGGTTCTCCTGCTCGGCCAGGTAGGACTGGTCGCCGGATGCGTGCAGTACCTGCAGATAGTGATGATGGTTCTTCATGATGGCCTCGTTGTCCTTGCCCAGGAGCAGCATGGCGATGCTCGAGCACTGGTCCGCCGCGCGCTCCAGATACGTCAGCGCATCCATGAAGATCAGCCCGGCGTTGATGGAGCAGACCCCCTGGCACAGCCGCGCCGTGTGCCTGTCCTTGAGCAGCAGCACCATGTCGTCAATGACCTCCTCCAGGGGCTCAATGCGG
>JBJEUJ010000033.1:0-3896 GCA_051883775.1 Aristaeellaceae bacterium
ACCGCCACAAAGGCCATCGCCATCACCTTGCCCCAGTTCACCACCGACTCCGAGTCCAGCGACATGCGCAGGGCCAGGGAGATGGGGTACATCTTCTGGGAGCTGATGAAAATCAGGGAGTTGAAGTAGTCGTTGTACGTCCAGAGGAACTGGAACAGTCCGGCGGAGAACAGCGCGGGCTTCATCAGCGGGAGCAGAATGCTCACCAGCGTGCGGAAGGTGCTACAGCCGTCCATGTACGCCGACTCGTCCAGCTCCCTGGGAATGCCGCGGAGGAACTGGATCAGCATGTAGGGGAAGAAGGAGTTGCAGCACAGCAGCGCCGGAATGTAGAAGGGCATGTAGGTGTCAATCCAGTGGAACTGGTTGTACAGAAGGTAGCGGGGAATAATCACCACCGCGCCAGGCAGCATCATCAGGCCGATGAGCAGGGAGAACAGCAGGCCCTTGCAGGGGAAGTCGAACCGGGCAAAGGCGTAGGCCGTCAGGCAGGCGGAGGCCACCGTCAGCAGGGTGGTGGGAATCACCAGCTTGAAGGTGTTGATGAAGAAGGTCGTGTAGGTCAGGCGGCTGGAGCCCTTCCAGCCCTCCACGTAGTTCTCAAAGTGCCAGACGCTGGGCAAAAGACGCGTGGAGCCAAAGATGTCCTCGTTGCTCTTGAAGGTTGCGAAGAACATCCAGATGATGGGATACAGCAGGATCAGACCGATGATCGCAATGATCAGGTAATCGACAAAGCGGCCATCCCTGTGGCGCTTGCGGATCTTGGTTGCCATCTTTCTTCACTCCCTTCCTCACTCGTCGGAATAGTGCACCCAGAACCGGGACGTGCCGAAGATAATCAGCGTCAGGATCAGGATGACGATGAACTCGATCCAGGAGATGGCGCTGGCATAGCCCATGTGGAAGTAGGCGAAGCCCTCCTGGTAGAGGAACATGCCCATCACATAGGTGCTCTTGCGGGGGCCGCCGCCGGTGATCAGGGCCGGAGAGGTGTAGTTCTGCAGCTCCTGAATGGTCTGGTTCAGCAGGGTGAAGAAGATGATGGGGGAAATCTGCGGGATGGTGATGTGGAAAAAGCGCTTCCACCAGCCCGCGCCGTCAATCTCCGCCGCCTCGTACAGGGAGGCGGGCACGTTCTTCAGCGCCGCCAGGAACATGACCATGGACGAGCCGAACTGCCAGATTTCCAGGCCGCAGACCACCCGCATGGCCGTGCCCTTGGTGCCCAGGAAGTGCACCGTGTTCAGCCCCAGGGCAGAGAGCATGGAGTTGATCATGCCGCCGTCCATGAACATCAGCCGCCACAGAAGGGCGATGGCCACGCTGCCGCCGAACAGGGAGGGAATGTAGTACAGCGTGCGGATCATGTTGATGCCCTTGATGTTGCGGTTGAGGAACAGGGCCACCGCCAGGGCCAGGATCAGCTTGCCCGGCACGGTGTACAGGCCGAAGAGCAGCGTCACCTTCAGCGAGTTCCAGAAGTCGCGGTCCTTGGTGAAGAGCTTGACATAGTTGTCAATGCCGACAAAGTCCATCTTGCCGCCCACGGTGTAGTCATGGAAGGAATACACCAGCGAGGACAGGAAGGGATACAGCTGCAGCGCCAGAATGCCGATCAGCCAGGGCAGCAGATACAGGAAGGCCTGGTAATCGCGCTTGGTGTAGCGTTGCTTTTTCACAGTAGGAGAGGTGCGCAGGATCATAGCCTCATGCTCCTTTGGACGCGCCGCGCAGGGGCGGCACGGAATCGGTGGCGCTCATCCGAAAAAGCGGAAGCCCTGCCCGATACCCAGGCAGGGCCTCCCGATCAGGTCATGGAAATTACTGCTCCAGCTCCTTCAGCTGCTCGATGGTATCGGCAGCAGCCTCGGCGGGCGTCATGTCGCCATAGGCGATGGCTTCCACAGCGTCGTAGAGGATGTTCTTGCACTCGGCGGTGGAGAAGATCTTGTCGTTGGGGGTGCCGCTGATGGCCACGGCCACGTCGGCGCACTCGGACTGCAGGGGGCTCAGCTTGCCGTTGGCGGCGCTGATCTCACGGGCGCGGGCGGTCGGAGGCACGGAACGGGTGGCGCCCAGGGTCTCCATGGCGGTCTCGTCGGTGAAGAAGTAGTTCAGGAACGCAGCAGCCACCTCGGGATGCTGGCAGGTCTTGGTGATGGCCAGCACCTGGGGGGTATTGGAGGCCCAGCCGCCGTCGGTGGCGCCTTCCATCACGGGCAGGCTGCCGGCATAGTACTCAGTGTCCGCGGGGCCGTTGGCGACCATCACGTCCACGGTGGAGATGTAGGCCATGGCCGCGACATACTTGCCCGCCAGCCAGTTGGCGTCGGACTGGATGTTGTCGCCGGTGTAGGCGGCCATGTACTCGATGGGCGGCACGGTCTGGCTGTCGAACAGCTCCTTGACGAACTCATAAACCTGGGTCAGCTGCTCCTCGGTCACGACCAGCTTGCCATCCACAAAGGCGGCGCCGCCGCACAGCTGCTTGACGTAGGTCATCACGAACAGGATGGCGATGTAGTCCTTGTTGGCGCACAGCAGGTACACGTCGGGGTCATCGGAAGCGGCGCGCACGGCCTTGCCCAGCTCGATGACGTCCTCCCAGCGCATATCCTCAACCTTCAGGTCCACGCCCAGCTTCTCGGCCAGGGCCTTGTTGACCACGATGGCGGGACCGGCGATGCCGGTGGGCAGGCCCAGCTGCTTGCCGTCGTAGTAGCCGTTGATCTGCAGGTGGATGTAGCCCTCCTCGAAGGCATCCATGTTGATGTCAAAATCGTCCAGGTTGTAGAAATAGTCGCCGTTGGCCACATAGGTGGGGAAGGTCTCGGGGTCGATCTGCACGATGTCGGGGGCGGTGCCGCCGGTCAGCTCGGTGGCCAGCTTGTCATGATAGCCGTCGGCGCTGCCGGGCTCGTACTCGATGGTCACGTTGGGATACAGGGTCTCGAACTGCTCGATGACCTGGATGGTGGCCTCATTGCGGGCGTCGCCGCCCCACCAGCGGAAGCGGAGGGTCACGGGCTCGTCATCAGCCAGGGCCAGCGTGGACAGCATGGTGCACAGCATGCACACTGCCAGCAGGAGAGACAGGAACTTCTTCATGGATTGGCCTCCTTAGCGTATGGTTTTTTCTGCGGCATTCATCCGCACCTTGATTCGCATTATAGCATGTGGACAGTTTTTTTGCAACAATACCAGTAAAAAGATACAACGTGGAAACACTTTCACGGGTCCGTCGCCTACGGGGACGAAAGGGCCGCCCGCAGTGAGGCGCCCAGGTCTCACCCCTGTGCCCAGGGCGCCCAGCGGAGCCCCCGCGGAAAATTTCCATGGAACCGGAAGAAAAAGGCTTGCATCTTTGCGCCGGATGTGCTATACTATCCTTCGTGGTTCGCAGGAGCGCCCGCCGCCACACAAACAGCATCCATCCTGGGGCATTAGCGCAGTTGGTAGAACGACCTAAGCGTTGTGCATCCCCAGCCCGGAAGCCCAAAGGAACCAAAAATGTCTTGAATGGCAGATAATCCTGCCAAATAAGGGGCATTAGCGCAGTTGGTAGAACGAAGTTCTCCGAGGTACGCCCCACAGCCAAGGCAGTTAATGGTGAATCTGCACAAAATTCGCCGGGAATATTTGGGGCATTAGCACAGTTGGTAGCGCGCTACATTCGCATTGTAGAGGTCACCGGTTCGAATCCGGTATGCTCCACCAGCTCAAGCGGGGTTGTCAGTCACGACGATCCCGCTTCTTTTTCTTCCCGGCGAGTTTTTGCTGATTCCTCCACTTGGCAGGAGGAATGGTCATGGAATATCCCTTTATCACGCTTGACGATGGCACGCAGATTTCTCACTCCGAAATGCTTGCAGACCGCAGCGTGCTGGTATATA
>JBJEUJ010000034.1:0-20601 GCA_051883775.1 Aristaeellaceae bacterium
CTGCATTCCGGCATGGAAGAATCCGGCTATATTTTTGAAAGCATTCTGGTCGGATTGCCGCGCAGAAAACAGCGGCATGCGTGAGTATCATCAGGCATGCCGCCATATGCTGTTACCCCCTCGCCTGCTGCATCCCTGTGCTGACGATCTTGTAATAGGCGTTGGCCGTCATCCGGTACACCGCCAGGTAGAACAGGGCGAAGATCAGGTAGCTGGCCACGGTGGTCGCCATCAGCAGGGGAACGTTCAGCAGATTAAAGAGCATGAGCAGCTTTTGCACAATGGGAAAGGCGAAGCACAGATGCACCCCTGCCAGCATCAGCGGCAGGAAGAACACCGTCAGCAGCTGGGCGTTGATGCTGCGGCGGGTGTCCCGGCTGGTCATGCCCACCTTGCGCATGATGTCGAAGCGGGCTTGATCCTCGTAGCCTTCGGAGATCTGCTTGTAGTAGATGATCAGCACCGCCGCAAAGATGAACACGATGCTCAGCAGAATGCCCAGCAGGAACAGGCTGCCGTAGGTGGTAAAGAAGTCGTCCCGGTTTTCCGCCTTGCTCTCGCAGTCCAGTCGCGTCCAGCCTGCGCCCGCGCCCGTGAGGGCGAGACGCTCCTCCAGCTCGCTGGCAAGATGAATCTGCGCATCTGCCGGAAGGGGCAGGTCATAGCCGTATTCCCAGCGATAGCGGGGCATGGAATCGCCATTGTAGTCCGCCAAGGTCGCCAGGGAGGTCAGCGAGGGCTTGAAATCCGGCACCACGATATAGAGCGACGCCATCAGCAGCGACGCGCTCTCCCCGACCGTGTTCATGGATTCAAGATGCCGCTTGACCCGGAAGCCCGGCCCGCCCCGGACGGCGAAGGTATCCTCCGTGTAGGCGGTGCGCTCGGCGTAGATCAGGCACTCGCCGGGGGCAAGGGTCTCGCTGTCCCCGTTGGCCCGGTTGTAATCCTCCAGGCAGATGAAGTACAGCGCCCGCACATCGTGGTAGGGATCCACCGGGTTCAGCTGCACCTGGCTCACATCGCATTCCACCACACCGTCCCTGAGCAGGCCGTTGACCGTCACATACCGGTAGTCGATCTCATGCTCGGGCTCTACGCCGTACTCCGCCGCCTGCTGACTGCAGATCTCCCGCATGTCGTTATAGGCGGGACTGTCCAGGCCATCCAGGCCGCTGAAGCGGAAGGTCAGGTTGATGTCCCGGGGGTAGCGGTGGTTCAGGCTGTCCTCCCCGCCAATGTACAGGCAGGTGGTGGAAGCCAGCATCACCAGCACCATGGTGGCCAGGATGCAGATGGAGGCCAGACCCGCGCCGTTGCGCTTCATGCGGTAGGCCATGGAGGACACCGACACGAAGTGGTTGGCCTTGTAGTAGTAGCGCTTGTTTTTCTGCAGGATGCGGCACAGCGCTACCGACCCCGCGATGAAGGTCAGGTACGTGCCGACAATGACCATCACCACCGCCACGAAGAACCACGCAAGCGCCGTCACAGGATCCTTGATCGTAACCGCCAGCCAGTAGGCCCCCGCCAGCAGCGCGATGCCCAGCAGGCCCAGCAGCCAGTTGGCCCGGGGCGGCTTCTCCCCGGCATTCTCGCTGCGCAGGAGGGAGATGGCGCTGCTGCGCCGGAGCATCCACAGGCTGTGGAGCATCATCAGCAGATAAATGACCACATACACCCGCACCGTACTGACCAGTCCCGGTACGGACACGGACAGCGCATAGGTAACATGGCCGCCCATGATGTTGAGCATCAGCAGCTCCGCCAGCTTCGACAGCGCCGCGCCGATGAACAGCCCCGCCCCCAGGGACAACGCCGTCACCATCACCGTCTCCCACAGAAGGATCCGGGCGATGTTCCGCTTGCCCATGCCCAGAATGTTGTACAGGCCGAATTCCTTCATCCGCCTGCGGATGAGGAAGGAGTGGGTGTAGAACAGGAAAATCGCGGAAAAGATCGCCATGACCTGGCTGCCGAAGCCAAGCATCTCCCGCATGAACATGGCGCCGCGGAGGGTGTCGATGGCCGGGGAGGCCTGCAGGAAGCGGACAATGTAGTACATGGCCACCATGCCGGTGCAGGTGAGGATGTAGGGCAGGTACAGCCGCCCGTTCTTGCGCATGCCGTCCCAGGCCAGGCGGGGATAGAAGAGCTTCTTCATGCCCGGTCACCGCCCGTCGCCAGCATGGTCAGGGTGTCGAAGATCTTCTGGTAGAGCTGCTCGTCGGTGCTCTGCCCGCGATAGATCTGATGGAACACCTCGCCGTCCTTGATGAACAGCACCCGCCCCGCGTGACTGGCCGCCTTCACCGAGTGGGTCACCATCAGGATGGTCTGCCCCAGGCGGTTGATACTGCCGAAGAGCCGCAGCAGCTCGTCCGTGGCCTTCGAGTCCAGCGCGCCGGTGGGCTCGTCCGCCAGCACCAGGCGGGGATGGGTGATCAGCGCCCGGGCCACCGCCGCCCGCTGCTTCTGCCCGCCGGATACCTCGTAGGGGTACTTCTTCAGGATGTCCCCGATGCCCAGCTGCACCGCGATGGGCGCAAGCAGCTGCTTCATCTCCTGATAGGGCTTGCCCGCCAGCACCAGGGGCAGGTAGATGTTGTCCTCCAGGGTGAAGGTGTCCAGAAGGTTGAAGTCCTGGAACACAAAGCCCAGGTTGTCCCTGCGGAAGGCTGCCAGGGCCGACTCCCGGATGTCCTGCAGCTTGATGCCGTCCAGGGCGACGGTGCCGCCGCTGGGCCGGTCGAGGGCCGCCAGCAGGTTCAACAGCGTCGTCTTGCCCGAGCCGGATTCGCCCATGATGGCGACGTACTCGCCCTCCTCCACCGTGAAATTCACATCCCGCAGGGCCTCCACCTTCGCCCCGCCCAGGCGGGTGGTGTAGACCTTCTTCAGATGGCTGACTTCCAGCATGCTCATGATCGTTCCTCCCTTTGTTTGCTGTCAGGATCATGATAGCATGGCGGAGATGCCCGCCGCCATCGAATGGGCTTACATTTTGCCCGTCATTTCTTACACTTTCGTAAGGATTCGCATTACTCCCGCTCCAGCTGCCGCTGAGCAAGGTCGATGCGAATCTCCGTGCCCTCCCCAAGGCTTGACTGCGCGTCGATAGCGTGCCCCAGCGTCCGGCATACGCGCCTGCACAGGTACAGCCCGATGCCGCTTGCCTTCTTGTCCGTGCGGCCGTTGCAGCCGGTGTAGCCCTTGTCAAAGACCCGGGGCAGATCCTCCGGGGCAATGCCGATGCCCGTGTCCCGGATGCACAGGGTCTTCGGCGCCTCCAGGCTGATGGTCACGCCGCCGGACTGCGTGTACTTCAGCGCGTTGGAGATCACCTGCTCCACCACGAACAGCAGCCACTTCTCGTCCGTGACCACCGTGGCTCCCAGCGGCTGGTAGGTCAGCGTTAGCTTCCGGGCGATGAACTCCCCCGCAAAGCGCTTCACCGCCTGGCGGACAATCCCGTCCAGGTCGTATTCGCGGATCACGTAATCCGTGCTTTCCGAATCCAGCCGCAGGTAGGCCAGCACCATCTCCACATACTGCTCCACCCGCATCAGCTCCGCCCGCAGCCCTCGCCCCAGGGCGGAATCCTCCTGGTTCAGCTGCAGGGTCATGGCGGCAATAGGCGTCTTGATCTGATGGGCCCAGACGGTGTAGTAGTCCATCATGTCGGCATAGCGGGCGCTCATGCGGGACTCCGTTTCCCGCTGCTCCCGGCACAGGGCGCGGATCAACAGCTGCGCATCCGCCTCCTGCAGGGTCCGGGGCTCCGGCAGGCTCTGCTCCATGTCCGCGCCCATGGCGGCCAGATGCTCCAGCTGCTCATGCCTGCGGCGCAGACGGCGGCTGTCCCAGATGGCCCAGACCAGCCCGGCCAGCAGGCACAGCCCCGCCGGATACCCCACCGCCGCCAGGGGCAGATGGTACAGCGCAAAGGACGCGGCAAACACCGCGCACACCACCCCGAAGGCGATCAGCGCCCGCCGCCGCTCCCGCAGGTATTGTATCAGGCCCATGGTACCTCCCTCACTTCACCACATACCCCACGCCGAACTGCGTGACGATGAAATCCTTTATTCCCAGCCCGTCCAGCTTTTTCCGCAGGCGGTTCACGTTCACCGACAGGGTGTTTTCATCCACAAAGCTGTCCGTGGCCCACAGGGCCTCCATCAGCTTCTCCCGGCTGACCACCTGGCCCCGGGACTGCAGAAGCGTCAGCAGGATGCGGTACTCGTTCTTGCTCAGGGGAATGGTCTCCCCCTGATAGCTTAGCGTGCTGTCCCCGGTGTTCAGCGTGGCTCCCCGGTGGGACAGTACCGGCGCGGCGGCGGCAAAGTCGTAGGTGCGGCGCAGCAGGGCCTGAATCTTCGCCATCAGCACGTTCTGGTCAAAGGGCTTGGCAATGAAGTCGTCCCCGCCCATGTTCATGGCCATGACGATGTTCATGCTGTCCGAGGCGGAGGATATGAAGATGATGGGCGTGCTGGAGGTGCGGCGGATCTCCGAGCACCAGTGGTAGCCATTGAAGAAGGGCAGGCGGATGTCCATCAGCACCAGATGGGGCTCATACGCCGCGAATTCCCCCAGCACGTCCCGGAAATTCTGCACGCAGCGGGCCTCCATGTCCCAGCTTTCCAGCTGCTCCCGCACCGCATGGGCAATGGCCCGGTCGTCCTCCACAATCAGGATCCGGTACACGCTTCATTCCTCCCCGTCACAGGCTGCATATATCCATTATACAGCGCATTCATGCTTTCCACAAGGCGCGGCATGCCAAAGAGCCGCCGGAAACCCCGGCGGCCCTTTGCGGAAGTGTACGTTCCCTCACTGCATCTGAAGCAGTAGCTCGTAGATGTGCCCGCCCAGGAATGCCTCCCCGTTGCCGGTCAGGCGGTAGGGATCAACCCGCTTGCCGCTTTCCCAGCGCTTCATGACCTCCTGCACCCGGGAGAGCATCACGTCCTTGCTGTGGTGGGACTGCTGGGAGCGGATGATGGCATCCATAACCCGGTCGAAGCCGTCGCTGTTGTCGTGGATCAGGGCGGTATCGTGGATGACGGTCACCTGCGCGCCCTCCGCGGCCGCCACCTGCTCCAGCGTCACGGTGCAGGTGTTGGTCTGGGGGTCATAGGCAGCCTGGACGTCCTGCCCGTTCACGCGGAAGCTGCAGCCCTTGCGGAAGCCGCGGAAATGCACATCCCACCGGCGGAGGGCGGGGATCAGGCTCGCGTCGCCCTGCACGGGCGCAATGGTCAGCACGGCCTCCCGCTCCTGCCAGGCCAGGGACAGATTCGTCGTGCAGCTGCCGCCCTTCGTGTAGGCCAGGGATTCGCCGTCGTCCTCATAGAGGCTGAAGCTACCGGAAGCCCCCGGGGCCACGTACAGCTCCATGTGCTCCGCGCCGCCCAGCCGGCGGCTCTGGGGCACGTGGGCCTGCATGGGCACCAGCGCGCCCGCCTTCATGAACAGGGGCATCTGCTCCAGGCGCCGGAACACCCGCAGCTTCTGTCCGCCGCGGTAGATGTAGCCGGTGAAGGCGTCCGTCCACGTGCCCTCGGGCAGCCACACCTCGGCGGGAGCCAGGTCGCTCCGGTCAGCGGGATCGGTGATGGGCGCGGCAATCAGCTCGCTGCCGAACCAGTACTCGTTGCGCACCTGATAGGCATCGGGGCACTCGGGATGCACATGGTACATGGGGCGCATCAGGGGCAGCAGCTCCTGGCAGTTGCGGCGGCACATGGCGTACAGGTAGGGGAACAGCCGGTGCCTAAGGCGCATGAAGTCCTCCATGATCAGCTCGGCCCGCCTGTTGTAGCGCCAGGGCTCCCGGCCCAGGAAAGCGCTGTCCGTGCTGTGCAGGCGGAAGATGGGCGAGAACACGCCGAACTGAATCCACCGGGTGGTCAGCTCGTCATCCCGCACGCCGCCCATGTGGCCGCCGATGTCGTGGCTCCACCAGCCATAGCCCACATTGGAGGCGGTGATGGTGAAATACGGCTGGAAGCGCAGGCTGTCCCAGGTAATGAAGGTATCGCCGGAGAAGCCGATGGGGTACCGCTGGCTGCCATAGCCGCTGAAGCGGGAAAAGATCATGCCGCGCCCGCCCTGACGGCGGGAGGCCAGGTAATGCATGTGGTTAAGCATCTGCAGGGGCGTGATGGACTCCAGTCCGCCGGGCTGGTAGCCCTCCCCCACGATTTTGGCGTAGTCCGTGCCCTGCTGCCAGTCCATCCACCAGAAGTCCACGCCGTCCTTTTCATAGGGGAAATGCAGCACCTCAAAGTACGCCTTGAAGAACCGGGGATCCAGGCAGTTGAAGGGAATGGCCTTGCCGGAGGCGGGATCCACGCCCATGGCCCGGGCCATATCCTCGTACTGGGCCTCGTAGGAGCGCACGCCCGAGGCGGGATGCAGGTTCAGCGCGGTGTGCAGTCCCCGGTCATGGATTCCCCTGAGGAACCGCCGGTAATCCGGGAACAGCGCCTCATTCCAGGTGTAGCCCGTCCAGCCCTCCTGATAGGTGCGGTTTTCGCCCCTCGTCAGATGCCAGTCCATGTCCACAATGCCTACGCTCAGGGGCACGTCGCGCTCCTGGAACTGATCCATCAGCGACAGGTACTCCTCCTCCGTGTAGGCATGGTAGCGGCTCCACCAGTTGCCCAGGGCGAAGGCGGGCAGCATGTCCGGCGTGCCGGTGAGGTGGTAGTAGTCCTGCACGGCGGCGGTGTAATCATGCCCGTGGCCGAAGAAGTACACGTCCGTGCCCGCCTCCCGGGGAGCGAACCAGCCATCCCGGAGCAGCCGGGGCGTGCCGCTGTCGTCCATCACGGCAAAGCCGTCCACCGAGCAGACGCCGTCCTCAATGGGGCACTCGCCATCCACCCCGTCCAGGGTGGAGGTGGTGCCGCCCAGATTTTGAAGGGGCTTGTCCCCGTAATGCCACAGGAACGCAGGCGCGCTCAGGCGGCGGATGGTCAGGCCCTCGGCCAGGGGCAGGCCCTCCCGCACGCGGATCTCCAGCATGCCCGTGCGGATGACCGTCTCCTCCCCTGCCCGCTCTGTCTCCGGCGCCACGCCGCCAAAGTCCCGGCGGATCACCGTCAGGGTCGCGTCATCCGTCCACGCGCCCTGCTCCATGCGCACAAGGCAGGGGGTGATCACCGTGATGCGCACATCCCCGCATTCCACGATGCTTTCCTTCCTCGGCGCGGCGTTCACATTCGCCCGTAGATAATCCGGCAGGCTCCTGGTCTCCATCATGACACAGCTCCTCTCACGCAGGCGGGCAGCGGTCCGACTGCTGTGTGTATCCTTCTTTGGCCGGAAAAGCCCGGCTTTTTTCCATGTCCAGTGACAGTATATCGGCCTGCCCGGGCAATGTCAAGCAGCGCCGGGAAATAAAACTGCGCCCCGCCCTTGCATTGCGGAAAGGAATACAGTACAATCATCCTGCGGCCAAAAAGCCGCACGAAACCTTCATTTTTTCGGAGAGCACCATGCGAACAAGACCCAACAAACGTATCAACCTGCCCATGATCCGCACGATCCTGACCCTGGCCTGGCCCACCATGCTCGAGCAGCTGATGCAGACGGCCGTGCAGTACATCGACACGGCCATGGTGGGCGCCCTGGGCACGCAAGCCACCGCCGCCGTGGGCGCCACCGCCACCGTCAACTGGCTGATCGGCGGCACCATCGGCGCGCTGGGCGTCGGCTTTCTGTCCTATATCGCCAAGGCCCTGGGCGCGGACGACCGGGCTTCCGCCCGGCGGGCCTCCGGTCAGGCGGTGCTGGCCACGCTGGTGGCAGGCACGCTGTTCACCCTGCTGACCGTATCCCTCAGCGGCGTCATCCCCGTCTGGATGCAGACGGAGGCCTCCATCCGCAGCCTGGCCTCCCGGTATTTCCTGATTCTCTACCTGCCCATGCTGCCCCGGACGGCCAGCATCATCTTCGGCACCGTGCTGCGCGCCGCCGGCGACACCCGCACCCCCATGAAGATCGGCCTGATCGTCAATGGCATCAACGTGGCGCTGAACTTCCTGCTGATTTACCCCGCCAGAGCCGTCACGCTCTTCGGGCTGAGCGTGGTTCTCCCCGGGGCGGGGCTGGGGGTCATCGGCGCGGCCATCGCCAGCGCGGTGGCCTTCCTGTGGGGCGGACTGCACATCACCTGGGTGATATGGCGTCATCCGGTCATTTCCCCCAGGGGCCAGCGGCTCCGGCCCGACAGGCAGATCCTGAAGCCCTGCCTGCGGGTGGCCCTGCCTAACATGCTCCAGCGCTTCGGCACCTCCCTGGGCTATGTGGCCTTCGCCTCCATGATCAACGCCCTGGGCGAGGTGGCCACTGCCGCCCATACCATCGCCAACACTGTCGAGTCTGCCTTCTACATCCCCGGCTACGGCATGCAGACCGCCGCCGCCACCCTGGCGGGCAACGCCTACGGCGCGCGGGATCAGCGGAAGATGAAGGACCTGGCTGCCATGTTCATCCCCATCGAGATCGGGCTGATGATCCTCTCCGGCGGCGCGCTGTTCGCCCTGGCGCCGGGCCTGATGCGCCTGTTCTCCACGAGTCCCGAGGTCATCGTCCTGGGGGTCACGGTGCTGAGGATGGTGGCCGTCTCCGAGCCCTTCTACGGCTTCTCCATCATCATCGAGGGCCTGATGCAGGGCGTGGGCAAGACCCGATTGCCCTTCCTGTTCAACATCTGCGGCATGTGGCTGGTGCGCATTGTGGGCACCTTCATCTGCACGCATTGGCTGGGCATGGGCCTGGTGTCTGCCTGGGCCTGCATGATTGCCCACAACCTGCTGCTCTTCGTCCTGTTCCTGATCACCTACCTGCGGGGCGCGTGGAATCCCCTTCGTGGGGAGCTTTCCGCCTGACCCGTACACAAAGGAGCCAAGCATGATCCGTCAGCTTCATCAGCCTGAAGAAAAGCAGGCCGTCGCCCGGGCCATCCTGGAATCCCTGCCCGAGTGGTTCGGCATCCCCGAGGCCCGGGAGGATTACATCCGCCACAGCGCGTTCCAGCCCTGCTTCGTCGCCTGGGAGGAAGGTGCGCCCGTGGGCTTCCTGTGCCTGGAGGAAACCGGCCGCGCCACGGTGGAGGTGTACGTCATGGGCGTGGTGAAGCGCTGCCACCGCCAAGGGCTGGGCACCGCGCTGTTCCAGGCCGCGAAGACCTGGGCCGCGGAGCAGGGCTACGCCTTCATGCAGGTCAAGACCGTACAGGAGGGCCGATACCCGGAGTACGACGCCACCAACGCCTTCTACCGCCGCCTGGGCTTCCAGGAGTTCGAGGTCTTCCCCACCCTGTGGGACGAATGGAACCCCTGCCAGGTCTACGTCCTCTCCCTCCGCTGACATGCCAAAAGGGACTGCCGCTTCCCGCGACAGTCCCTTTTTTTGTGCTTACCAGTCCGCCAGCACCTGCTTCAGGTCAATGGTGCAGACCTGGGCGATGCCATTCTCGTCCGGGTTGTTGAACAGGATCATGTCTCCCGCCCGGTTGAAGGAGGGGTGCTGGTGATCCGCGCCGGTCTTGCAGCTGCCGGTGGTGGCGATGAGCTTCTGCTTGCCCGTGGCCCGCTCGATGAGCACCACGCCCTCCTGCACCGTCACCCCCAGGTAGCTGATGCGGTCGGCGCAGATCCACCTCCGATCCCGGCTCAGGCAGGGGTGCAGCAGCTGCTCGCCCTCCGCAGCCTGGTCGAAGTGCCGGCCATCCTTGTCGCCGATCATCACCCGGCCCCGCAGCTTCATGAAGGCCATCTCGCTGCCGTCCGCCGCCCAGACCTCGTGGGTGATCCACTCGTCGGGATGCTCCACGTAGTAGGGGCGGATGTAGCGCTCCTTCACGTCGCACATCCAGGTGCGCTGGAAGGCGTCGCCCTCCGTCTCGTGGATGTAGAAGATCAGGTTTTCGTCCGTGGGGCAGATCTGCGCGTGGCCCAGGCGGTAGTCGCTGCGGTAGACAATCTCCGCCTCCTTGCCCGGGTCGAGGATCACCAGCGCGTAGATCTTGCTGGCCAGGTGATAGCTGCAGGCAATGCGCCCGGTGTTCGCCGCCGTCAGATGCCCGGTGATGGTGCCGCCCACAGGCAGATCGCCCACCTTGCGCATGCTGTTGTCATCCAGGTTGACGGCGAATACCTCCGTGTTGTTGCGGCAGACATAGGCCTGATTCTTCTCCCGGTCCAGGGCAAAGCCCCGGTAGCTGGCGTCAGTCACCAGGGTCATGTCGCCCGTGGCCACCTCCACCCGGTAGCAGCCGCCGTCGTTGCAGCCGTTGGTCTGGTTTTTGTTGAAGTAGAAGTACCGGTCATCCACGGAGAAGTTCTCCGTGGTGAAGTACAGCTTGGCGTTGCGCTCGGGGCCCTGGGTGTAGCGGCGCACCAGATACCCGGTCACAGGGTCGCGGTACTCGATCATGACAGCCCCTCCTTACAGGCGCACCGTCGCTCCGGCGGGGATGCACACGGGGTCGCCGTCGTTGACGCGGATCCAGCAGTCCCGCACGTTGGGGTTGAAGACAAAGCTGTTGTCCGCGGCGAACTGCAGGCGCTTGAAATCGTCCATGCAGTCCATGAACTGGATGTTCGTGCAGTACCAGATGTCCTCCTGGCCGCCCATCTCCGCGCAGAACTGCTCGATCAGGTCCCAGTTGTTCTTGTCGTCGAACTCATAGCTGTGGCCCCAGACGTACATCAGGTACAGGTACTGCTTCTTGAACAGCGCGCGGAACTCCGCGCCCAGCTCCAGCAGGCGGTGGTTGTGATGGCAGGTGGCCTGCCAGCGGTAGGGATCCTCCGGCAGAGCGAAGCTGTCCGAGGAGCCCACCACCCGGGAGTAGCGGATGCCGCACATGGGCAGCATGGCCACAATGTCCTCGCTGAGGGAGCCGTTGGGGTAGCTCAGGCCCCGGACGGGATAGCCCATGATGCTCTCCAGCGCCCGGCGATCCTCCAGCACCTCCTCCATGACCTCCGGCAGGGGGCAGCGGGCAATGGTGGGATGGGTCACGGTGTGGCAGGCAACCTCATGGCCTTCATACAGCGCAGCGAATTCCTCGGGCTTGATGCGCCGGGGATCGTCGAACAACCCGCTGTTGATGTGGAAGGTGCCCTTGATGCCGTAGCGGTTGAACAGCGCCACCAGGCGGCGATCCTGCAGCTTGCCGTCGTCGTAGCTGAGGGTCAGGGCCTTGTGCTTGCCGCCGGGATAGCAGCAGTAGACCTTGTTCATGATGATGGTACCTCCTGTTTTTTTCTCCATGATAGGATGAAAGGGCGCAAACGTCAAGCTTTCGGCGCCCTGCAGGATGGAAAAGGGGCTGCCGCCCCCTCCTGTGGATGGTCGCGGCAGCCCCCGGTGACGGGTTTGCTTTCAAGCCTGTTACTCGCCCTTGGCGGCGTGATAGGCTTCGTTGTATTCCTGGGTCATCAGAGCGCCGCCCTCGTCGCTCCAGGCCTGCCACACAGCGCGCAGCTCATCCTCGTTAATGATGCCGGCGATGTACTGCACATGCGCGTCCTCCAGCATGGTGCTCAGGGTGGAGCCGAAGCTGGTGTAGGTCTCGCTGGTCAGGGGATGGCAGGGATCGTTGATGATGTAGGGCTTCATGGACACCTGATAGCCGTTGTACTCGTCGCGCAGGGCCGTCAGCTTCTGGGGAGGCGTCAGGTCGCCGTTGACGTTGGTGCCCAGCTGGTTCAGGCTGTGCTGGATGGTCTGCACCTGCAGGCTCATGTCAGCATCGTCGGTGGGGTTGGTGTAGCGGAAGCCGTCCTCACGGATCCAGAAGGTCACGCCGTCCAGGCCCCAGTTCAGCAGGGTCTGGCCCTCGGCGGTGTTGCACCAATCCAGGAAGGCCAGCACGCGCTTCATGGTCTCCTCGTCCTTCACGGCCTTGGTGATCACGACCTCGCCGGAGTAACCAGCGTTCTGCGGCCACATGCGCAGCTCGCCGTCAGCGTTCTCCACGGCGGGAACCATGGCCCAGATGTCCTCGGTCACGCCCTCGTTCTTCTCAAACCATTCCTGCTGACGGTAGGTGTTGTCCATGCAGTCGAAGCGCATGAAGGCCTTGCCGGTGCGCTCGATGTTGTCCCACTCGCCGGACTCGATGGTCATGAAGTCGGGGTTGATGCCGCCGGCAGCGTACAGGTCGCGCAGCCAGTTCAGGCCCTCCAGGAAGTGAGGATCCTCGTGAGCGGGATAGATGTTGCCTTCCTCGTTCACGCCCCACTGATAGGGCGCGCCATGGGCCACGGTGATGATGCCGATGGTGCCGGCAACATACTTGACCATGTTCAGGGCGTAGCTGTCGTCGCTGTAGTCAGACAGGGCGTAGGCCAGCTTGGTCAGGTCCTCGATGGTCTTGGGCTCCTCGGTGATGCCCATGGCCGCCGCGATGTCCTTGCGGTAGTAGATGCCGCCGCGGGCCTGGGCGCGGGAGCGGTAGATGCCGTAAATGCGGCCATCCACGGAGATGTTGTTGTAGATGTCCTGGCTGCCCTGGGCAAGGTTGGGATAATCAGCGATGTAGTCGGTGATGTCCCAGAAGGCGCCGGCGCGGGCGGAGTTCACCACGACCGGATCACGGGCGCCGGTGAGCACCATCAGCATGGGCATGTTGGCGGGATCGGCCAGGGTCAGGCTGGTCATATCGCCGTAGGAGGAGTTGGCCACCCACTGGATGTCCAGCCGCACGCCGGAGGCCGCCTCGATGGCGTCCAGCACGGGGTTGCCTTCCACCTGGAAGTCAACGTCGGTGTAGAAGTCGGGCATCATCACGGTGACGACGAGGGGTTCCTCCGCCACGGCGAAGCTCATCACGGACAGGAGCATCGCAGCGCACAGGAACAGAGCAAGCAGTTTCCGCATAGTACAAGTACCTCCCTTGCAGATTTGTTATCTTTCGGCGGCGTACCATCACGCCGCTGATAACCGGTAGTGATTGTTTCCCTGCATCAGCCCTTCAGCGCGCCCACCATGACGCCCTTGACGAAGTACTTCTGCAGGAAGGGGTACACGCACATGATCGGCACGGTGGCCACCACGATGACCGCCATCTTGATGGACTGCTCCGGGGGCTCCACGAAGTTGGGATCCATCAGGGACATGTCGCCGGCGGAGGTGGTGCTCATGACGATGATCTCGCGCAGGATCACCTGCAGGGGCCACTTCTCCCGGGCGCCGGTCATGTAGATCATCGCGCCGAAGTAGGCGTTCCAGTGGCCCACGGCGTAGAACAGGCCGAAGGTAGCCAGCACGGGCAGGGACAGGGGCAGAACGATCTTGATCAGGGTGCTCAGGTCGTTGCAGCCGTCGATATGGGCGGACTCCTCCAGCTCCTGGGGAATGCCCTGGAAGAAGTTCTTCACGATCATCAGATTGTAGGCGCTGATGGCGCCGGGGATCAGCACGGACCAGTAGCTGTTCTTCATGCCCAGCCAGTTGGAGATCAGGATGTAGCTGGGGATCATGCCGCCGGAGAAGAACATGGAGAAGATGACCATGTTCAAAAGGAACCCGCGGGCCCGCAGATACTTCTTCGACAGCGGATAGGCAAAGGTCACCGTGAAAAACAGGTTGATGATGGTGCCCACCACGGTGATGAACACCGAGTTGCCGAAGGACTGCACCAGCTTGTTGGAGGAGAAAATGTACTTGTAGGCGTCCAGGGTCACATCCTGCGGGATGAGGAACATGGGCCTGACCGACAGCTCGTACTCCGAGGCAAAGGACGCGCCCACAATGTAAATGAAGGGCAGGATGGTCACGATGGCCGCCAGGGTGATGACGGTGTAGTTGATCGCGTCAAACACGCGGCTGCCCAGGGAGGAGGTAGTACCCACAGGGCCGGAGGAAATCTTGAATTCCTGCTGCGCCTGCTTGTCATGCTTCTTCAACATTTCAGCCCACCTCCTTAGTACAGACCGGGCTCGCCCAGGGCGTGCGCGATCTTGTTGGACGTAACCACCAGCGTCACGCTGACGATGCTCTTGAGCAGGCCCACGGCCGTGGCGTAGCTGAACTGGCCGGCCTTGATGCCCTGCTCGTAGACGAACACGTCCAGCGTCTGGGAGACGGAGCGATTGAGGGAGTTGGCCATCAGGATCAGGTGCTCATAGCCCGTGTCCAGCACGCTGCCCATGCGCAAAACCAGCATCAGCACGATGGTGGAGCGGATGGCCGGCAGGGTGATGTGCCACATGCGCCGCCAGCGGCCCGCGCCGTCCACCATGGCCGCCTCGTAGAGCTGCATGTCCACGTTGGTCAGCGCCGCCAGGAAGATGATGGTGCCCCAGCCGGTTTCCTTCCAGATGGTCTGGCCGATGATCATCCAGCGGAAGATCTTCGGATCGGTGAGGTACTTGATGGGCGTGCCGGTGAGCATTTCCGTCAGCTTGTAGATGATGCCGCTGGTGCCGAAGATCACGTAGGTGATGGACACCACGATCACGATGGAAATGAAGTGCGGCACATACAGGAGGGTCTGCATGAGCTTCTTGTAGCGCAGGTGCCGGATCTCGTTGAGCATCAGGGCCAGGATGATGGGCGCGGGGAAGAAGAACACAATGTTCATGGCCGAGAGGATCAGCGTGTTCTTCAGATACCGAAGCCACGAGGGGTTGGAGAAAAAGTACTTGAACCACTTCAGCCCCACCCATTCGCTGCCGAAGATGCCCGAATAGGGCACGTAGTTCTCAAAGGAGATCACCACGCCCCACATGGGCAGATACTTGAACACCACGAAGTACACAAAGCCGGGAATCAGCAAGAGGTACAGCCATATGCTGCCCTTGATGTCCATGCCCAGCCGGCGCCAGTACTCCTTGCCGGAACCGTACAGTGCCACCCGTTCCGCCTTTTTCATCTTCGCATCGCCTCCATTGTTCTGGGAACCGATTTACTTCACGCCGACTTCGCAGAAACGACGCTTTCACCAGGCCCGTTGCCGTTTGATCGCCCTGCTCCGTCCGCGTTGGGTATGGGATTGTGACTGGATTCTCATACATAAATAAGTCAAATAAGCTGTATAAAGCGAATAACTGTTATAAGTATTTTACGGGAAGCTTCGTCTTTTGTCAATCATGCACAAGGGCTATTTCCAATAAAGCGCATTTTTGCGCAACTGACAATTCTTTTTGCGCAGTTCGGGACATGCTATCCTCCCCCTGCGCCACAGCTTGACAAAGACTGCATTTCCCGATATAGTGTAGGGAAGCTGAAGCGACGCCTTCGGCCCATGCAAGAGGATAACCGCTCCGCACTGACGCGGGGCCACAGGGAGGATTGACATACCATGACCAAGGCTCTCATTTCCGTCACCGGTCTGGACGCCACCGGCATTATCGCCAGCGTCGCCACCAAGCTGGCCGAGCTGAACATCAACATTCTCGATATTACCCAGACTATCCTGGGCGGGTACTTCACCATGATGATGGTGGTGGACCTGGACGGGGCGAACATGGAGTTCGCCGCCGTGGACGAGGCCCTGCAGCCCATCCGCGACAACATGAAGATGACCATCCACATCCAGCGCATGGACATCTTCGACGCCATGCACCGCATCTGAGCCGCCGTTTCCCACCGCCAATATGTTAAGGAAGGAAAGCCATCATGATTGAAACCGGCGAGATTCTCCAGACCATGCACATGATCCAGGAGGAGAACTTCGACATCCGCACCATCACCCTGGGCATCAACCTCCTGGACTGCTCCGACCCGGATGCGGAAAAGTGCGGCCGCAGGGTCTATGACAAAATCTGCCGCATGGCGGAAAACCTGGTTCCCACCGGCGAGAGCCTGGAGCGGGAGCTGGGCATCCCCATTGTGAACAAGCGCATTTCCGTCACCCCCGTGAGCCTGATCTGCCAGGCGGATCCCCGGCCCATCGCCCGCGCCCTGGACCGCGCCGCCAGGGAGATGGGCGTGAACTTCCTGGGCGGCTACTCCGCCCTGATGCAAAAAGGGGCCACCCTGGCCGACGAGCGGCTGCTGGCCTCCATCCCCGAGGTGATGGCCACCACCGAGCGGCTCTGCTCCTCGGTGAACGTGGGCAGCACCCGGGCGGGCATCAACATGAACGCCGTGCGGGAGATGGGCGAGATCATCAAAAAGACCGCCGCCATGACCGCCGAGAATGACTCCCTGGGCTGCGCAAAGCTGGTGGTGTTCTGCAACGCCGTGGAGGACAACCCCTTCATGGCGGGGGCTTTCTGCGGCGTGGGCGAGCCCGAGTGCGCGGTGAACGTGGGCGTATCCGGCCCGGGCGTGGTGAAGAAGGCCCTCGAAAAGTGCAAGGGCCAGCCCTTCGACGTGGTGGCAGAGACCATCAAGCGCACCGCCTTCAAGATCACCCGCGTGGGTCAGCTGGTAGCCCGGGAGGCCGCCCAGCGGCTGAACGTGCCCTCCGGCATTGTGGACCTGTCCCTGGCCCCCACCCCGGCCCGGGGCGACTCCGTGGCCCACATTCTCACCGAGATGGGCCTGGACATGGCTGGCGCACCCGGCACCACTGCCGCCCTGGCCCTGCTCAACGACGCGGTGAAGAAGGGCGGCGTGATGGCCTCCAACCATGTGGGTGGGCTCAGCGGCGCCTTCATCCCCGTCAGCGAGGACATCGGCATGATCGAGGCCGCCGCCGCGGGCGCGCTGACCCTGGAGAAGCTGGAGGCCATGACCTGCGTGTGCTCCGTGGGTCTGGACATGATCGCCATTCCCGGCGACACCTCCGCCGCGGCCATTTCCGGCATCATTGCGGACGAAGCGGCCATCGGCATGATCAACAACAAGACCACCGCCGTGCGCGTGATTCCCGCGGTGGGCAAGCAGGCGGGCGACACGGTGGAGTTCGGCGGCCTGCTGGGCTATGCGCCGGTAATGCCCGTGAACTCCTGGCGCAACGACGACTTCATCGCCCGGGGCGGGCGGATTCCCGCGCCGCTGCACTCGCTGCGGAACTGAGAGGCTATGGAAGCTGACACAGAGGGGACGGAGCGCATGCTCCGTTCCTTTTTGCGCTTCTACGGCTGAAAAATGACCGTTCGCGGTCTTTTCATCCCCATGAATTTATGGTATAATGCAGGGCAACCTATGGACACACAAGGGAATGCCTGCTTGCACGGAGGCATTCGTGAGAACAGGAGGCAATCCCATGGGCAATTTCGTCGATCATGTGAAGATTACGGCCAAGGCCGGCAACGGCGGCAACGGCAGCATGTCCTTCCACAGGGAAAAGTTCGTGCTCAACGGCGGGCCGGACGGGGGCGACGGCGGCAACGGCGGCGACGTGCTGCTCTACGCCGACCCCAACATGCACACCCTGCTGGACTTCCGCTTCAAGAGCAAGTACACCGCCGAGAACGGCGCGGACGGCGCGGGCGGACGCTGCACCGGCAAGCGCGGCGCGGACCTTGTCATCAAGGTGCCGGTGGGCACCGTGCTGCGGGACGAGGCCACCGGCGCGGTGGTGGCCGACATGGACAAGCCCGGCGAGACCCGGCGGATCCTGCGCGGCGGCCGTGGCGGCTGGGGCAACCAGCACTTCGCCACCCCCACCCGCCAGGCCCCCAACTTCGCCAAGCCCGGCGTGAAAACCGAGATTCACACCTTCCTCATGGAGCTGAAAACCATCGCGGACGTGGGCCTGGTGGGCTACCCCAACGTGGGCAAGAGCACCATTCTCTCCGTGACCACCGCCGCCAAGCCCAAGATTGGCAATTATCACTTCACCACCCTGACCCCCAACCTGGGCATTGTCCGGCGCTTCGGCAAGGACATTGTGCTGGCGGACATTCCCGGGCTGATCGAGGGCGCGGCGGAGGGCGCGGGCCTGGGGCATGACTTCCTTAGGCATGTGGAGCGCACGAGGCTGCTTCTGCACGTGGTGGACATTTCCGGCAGCGAGGGCCGGGATCCCATTGAGGACTTCGACCAGATCAACCGGGAGCTGGCCGGCTACGGTGAGCTGGCCCAGCGGCCTCAAATTGTGGTGTGCAACAAGACCGACCTGCCGGACGCGGAGGAGAATCTTCAGCGGATGAAGGAGCATGTGGCGCCGCTGGGGTATCCGGTGTTCGCCGTCAGCGCGGCGACCCACCAGGGCTTCGACCCCCTGCTGGACGAGACCGCCCGCATGCTGGACACCCTGCCCCCCATCGTCCACTTTGAGGAAGAGGTGGAGCTGGACGAGGCCATCAAGCCCGGCACCTTCGAGGTGACCAGGGACGGCGCGGTGTACGAGGTCACCGGCGCCTCCATGGAGCGGCTGCTGGATTCCGTCAACTTCGACGATGAGGAATCCATGAACTGGTTCCACCGCACGCTGCGCCGCTGGGGCGTCATCGACGAGCTGCGCAAGGCCGGGGCCAAAGAGGGCGACACCGTCCGCATCATCGACATGGAATTCGACTTTGTGGAATAAAGGAGCTGACCATGGACTATCAGCAGCTGAACGCCGACGCCATTGACAGGTGGTGCCGGGATGGCTGGGAATGGGGCGTGCCCATCAGCCATGAAGCGTACCTGCGCGCCTGTCAGGGCGAGTGGCAGGTGTACCTGACGCCGACCAGGCCCGTTCCCCGGGCGTGGCTGGGCGACCTGCATGGCAAGCGCGTCCTGGGGCTGGCCAGCGGCGGCGGGCAGCAGATGCCCGTGTTCACCGCGCTGGGCGCGGATTGCACCGTGCTGGACTACTCCCCCTCCCAGTGCGAGAGCGAACGGCTGGTGGCGGAGCGGGAGGGCTACGACATCCGCATCATCCGGGCGGACATGACCAGGCCCCTCCCCTTCCCCGATGAGAGCTTCGACCTGATCTTCCACCCGGTGTCCAACTGCTACGTGGAGGAGGTGCGGCCCATCTTCCGGGAGTGCTTCCGGGTGCTGAAAAAAGGCGGCGCGCTGCTGTGCGGGCTGGACAACGGCATGAACTTCATCTTCGGTGAGGATGAAACCACCGTCCGCTACAGCCTGCCCTTCAACCCGCTGAAGGATCCGGCGCTGATGGAGGAGCTGAAGCAGAAGGATCTGGGCGTGCAGTTTTCCCACACGCTGGAGGAGCAGCTCGGCGGGCAGCTGGAGGCGGGACTGCGCCTGACGCACGTGTACGAGGACCATAACGGCACCGGCAACCTGGCCGCCCACGGGATTCCCTCCTACTGGGCCACCAGGGCCGTGAAGGAATAAAACCGACTGACAAACAGGAGAGATTCATATGACCAGCAAGCAGCGCGCCATGCTCCGCAGCATGGCCAACACCATGGAAACCATCCTCTACATCGGCAAGGACGGGGTTGTCCCCGGGACGATCAAGCAGGCCAGCGACGCCCTGGAGGCCCGGGAGCTGATCAAGTGCGCCGTGCAGCAGGGCTGCCCGCTTTCCGCCCGGGAGGCGGTGACGGAGCTTTGCGCTGCGCTGGGGGCCGAGCCCGTCCAGTGCATCGGGCGCAGGTTCGTCATGTACCGCCCCAGCAAGGACAACCCCCGCATTGTCCTGGAATAAGTCCTGCGCCGTATACCGCCTGGAGCCGATTGCGCTCCGGGCGGTTTTGTGTTACACTGGCGGCATTCTACCAAGCGCAAGGAGGCCGAGCCATGCACCCTTATGTCCTTGAAACCGAGCGGCTCCTGCTGCGGGCCCTGTCCCCGGAGGATGCGGAAGCCGCCTTCGTCTGGTGCGGCGACCCGCAGGTCAACCGCTTCATGCCCTACTCCCTGTATACCCGGGTGGAGGATGTGCGCGTCTGGCTGACCACCGCTGCCGACGCGCAGTGGGAGTTCGGCTTTGTCCGCAGGCGCGACGGGCTGCTGATGGGCAGCGGCGGCGTGAGCCCCGGGGAGAAGCCGGGCGATCCCTGGGAGGTGGGCTATAACCTGCGCCGGGACTGCTGGGGCCGGGGCTATGCCACCGAGGCCGCCCGGGCCATGATCGGCTTTGCCTTCCGCACCTTCGGCGTGCGGGATTTCTGCGCGAACCATGCCAGGGCCAACGCTGCCTCCGGGCATGTGATGCGCCGCTGCGGCATGGTGTTCGACCACGAGGGCGAATATGCCCGCTTCGACGGCAGCGAGGTGTTCCCGGCGGATTTCTACCATCTGCACCTGGATCGGTCGGGCCAGGCGCATACCTACCGCTTCGTCCCCATGGCGGAGGCTCAGCTGGCAGCCTGCCGGGCTTGGGGCTATCCCCTGCCCCGCATGCCGGAGGACGGCCGCTTCGCCGTGCTGGACGAGGCGGAGCAGCTGAGCGGCGCGGTGTGGTATCTGCCGGAGGAAGGCATGCTGACCATGTACCCCGCCCTTTGCCCGGAACGCACGGGTCTTGGCGGGGGCGAGCAGTTCATCCGGGCCTGTGTGGCCTTTGGCCGGGAGCGCTTCGGCAGACATCTGCCCGTGCAGCTTGATGCGGGCGCGTATTCCGACCGGGGCAGGGCGGCCTGCCTGCAGGCCGGCTTCCGCCCGGCGGATGGCGCGGGAAGGCTGGTGCTTGCGCCATGAACGAGGTCGTGCATCCCTTCCCGCCGGTGGCGGGCCCGGAGAGCCGGACGCTGATCCTGGGCAGCTTTCCCTCCG
>JBJEUJ010000035.1:0-3857 GCA_051883775.1 Aristaeellaceae bacterium
TTCCTCAGCCGGGAGGCGGCCATCTGGTTCTCCGAGGTGATGGCGGGGGAGGGCGTAAAGCTCTACTTCGTCAACCTGTCCGCTCCTACGCCGCAGATCATGTTCACCGTCAAGCATATGAACCTGCCCTACGGCGCGGCGGTCACCGCCAGTCACAACCCGGCGATTTATAACGGCATCAAGCTGTTCACCCGGGGCGGGCGGGACGCCAGCCAGGAGGTTACCGACCCCGTGGGTCAGGAGGCCAACGCCATCGCGGAGGAGGACATCCGCGCCATGGACTTCGACCAGGCCCGGGCGGAAGGGAAGATCGTCTACATTGATCCCCGGGACGCCTACCTGGACTCCATCATGGAGAGAATCGACATGGCGGCCATCCGCCGCCGCAGGCCGCGCATTGTGCTGGATCCCATGTACGGCGTGAGCCTGACGGGCCTGATGACCATCCTCTACACCGCCCGCTGCGACATTGACGCCATCAACGACCGCCACGACGCCTTCTTCGGCGGCCATCTGCCCGCCCCCAACCCGGATACCCTGGTGGATCTGCAGGAGTCCGTGCGGGATCACCATGCCGACCTGGGCATCGCCACCGACGGCGACGCGGACCGGCTGGGCATCATTGACGAGAAGGGCAACTACGTCCCCGCCAACGAGGTGCTGGTGCTTCTGTACCACTACCTGCTCAAGTACAAGGGATGGCGGGGCGCGGCGGTGCGCAACATCGCCACTACCCACCTGCTGGACCGGGTGGCGGAGCGCTTCGGGGAGAAGTGCGTGGAGGTGCCGGTGGGCTTCAAGCACATTTCCGCCGGCATGGATGCGTACGACGCGCTTATCGGCGGCGAATCCTCCGGCGGCCTCACCGTGCGGGGGCACATCAGCGGCAAGGACGGCCTGTACGCGGCCTCGCTCCTGGTGGAGATGCTCTGCGTCACCGGACGGCCCCTGTCCGCCCTGGTGCAGGAAATCTACGACGAGTACGGCGAGATGCACATGGCGGAGTACGACTGGGCGCTGACCGGGGAGCGCAAGGAGGAAATCCATCAGAAGATCATGGTGGACAGGGCGCTGCCGGACTTCGGTATGCCGGTGGAGCGCATCAGCTACATGGACGGCTGCAAGGTCTACCTGCAGGGCGGGTGGATCATCCTGCGCTTCTCCGGCACGGAGCCCAGGGTGCGCATCTTCGCCGAGCGGGACACCCTGAACCACGCCAGGGAGCTGGTGCGGATTATGGCTTCCCATGTGGAGCTGCCCTTTGACGGGGCGTAAAAATGCCAGGCGCGGGGGCGAAGGCTCATGAAAACCATGCAGGCTGCCGGTATGCGGGCGCAGGCCGCGTCCCCGGCGGGGAGGAAGCCCTGGTACAAGTCCCTGCGCTTTCAGATTCTGGCGCTGATGCTGGTGTGCTACCTGACGCCCACGCTGCTGCTGGGGCATTACCTGGGCGGCGTGTTCCTGAAAAACGCCCGGGAGAAGACCGAGGCGGCGCTGTCCTCCGGCGCGGAGTACGCGCTGACCATGTGCCGCCAGAACATCGACCAGGCGGTGGATCTGGCCAAGGGCGCCACCTACGACGGGGAGCTGACGGAGGTATACAGCCAGTACGCCGACGGCAGCATCAGCGACGCGGCCTACCTGCGCCAGTCCCGCGGATACCTGGAGCGAAAGTACAGCCGCAACGGGCTGTTCACCTTCGCCGGATACTTCCCTGTGGCGGACGAGGGCCTGTTCATGTACACCCGCAGCGGACAGAACGAGGCGCTCCAGTACCAGCAGGCGGCCCATGATACGGTGGCGGCCCTGGGAGAGACGCTGGACACCCGGTGCGAGTTTGTGCAGGCGGGGGAGCAGGTGTACCTGGTGCGCAACCTGATGAACCTGCGCATGGAGCGCTACGGCATGCTGGTGCTGGGGGTGGATACCCGGCAGCTGCTGGCGCCGCTCTGGACGCTGGCGGAGGAATGGGACGCGCAGGCACAGCTGCGCCTGGGGCAGTCCGGCGACGTGGAGGTTCCCTGGGACAGCCTGGCCCAGGGCCTGGACAGCTACGACCGTGACAGCGTGGCCTACACCGCCCGGTGCGGGAGCCGTGACTACACCTTCGACGTGCGGCTGATCGTCAGCCGGGACAGGCTCTACGGCGAGATGCAGGCCCTTCGGCGGATGATGATCTGCCTGCTCATCATGCTGATCCCCATCCTGCTGGTGATCGGCTGGTTCGTGCACAAGCGGATTGTCCGGCCCGTCACGCTTTTGTCGGAGGCCTCCCGGCGGATTGAGGCGGGGGAGCTGGGCGTGACGGTGCCCATGCACGGCGGGGACGAGCTGGGCGACCTGGGCGTGTCCTTCTCCAAGATGAGCAAACGCATTGCCGAGCTGATCGACAAGACCTACAAGGAGGAAATCGCCCTGCGGGACGCGCGGATCCAGGCCATGCAGAGCCGCATCAACCCGCACTTCATCAACAACGCCCTGGAGTCCATCAACTGGAAGGCCCGCATGGAGGGCTCGGAGGCCATCTCCACCATGGTGGAGTCCCTCAGCGTGCTGCTCAACGCCAGCATGGCCCGCAAGAACCGCCGCATGGTGCCTGTCAGCGAGGAGGCCGTGGTGGCCCAGGCATACTTCTACTTCGTCAAGCAGCGCTTCGGCGACCACCTGACGGTGCATCAGCACATCGACGCCGACGCCCTGGACGCGCAGCTGCCCCTGCTGACCCTCCAGCCTCTGCTGGAGAACGCCGTGGAGCACGGCATCGGCCCGGCAGGGGGCGGGGTGATTCAGCTGGACTGCCGCCGGAGGGGCGACGTGTTGCAGGTGGAGGTTGTCAACACCGGGCGGCCCATGACCCCGGAGGACAGGGCGCGCATTGACGCGTCCCTGGCGGGGGACAGCCAGGGCGGCACGCACCTGGGGCTGGCGAACATCAGCAACCGCCTGCGGCTGATCTACGGCGGACGGGCGGACATCCGGGTGACCAGCGACGACATGGGCAGAACCGTCGTGCGGCTGGACATCCCCCAAAATGCGCAGGCAGAGGAGGAAGAGCCATGAGGCGTGTGCTGGCGTTGGCTTTGGCGCTGCTGCTCCTGACGGGCGCGGCCCGGGCGGAGGGCGTGACGCTGTGGACGGTCAGCTCCTTCGCGGGGGCGGACGCGGCCTCCGCCATGGCCTACGTGGAGCTGCTGAAGGCCTACGAGGCCCGGACGGGCAACACGGTGGTGGACAGCTCCGCCACCAGCGACGAGACCTGGAAGACCGGCGTGCTCAGCGACTTTGCCGCCGGGAACGAGCCGGACGTGCTGTTCTTCTTCGCTGCCAGCGCGGACTCCGCGCCCATCCTGAACCGGGTGGTGCCCATTGACGAGATCAACGCCGCCTATCCCGAGTTGCACCTGGAGGAAAACCCTGTGCTGCGGGAGGCGGACGGGCGGGTGTACGCCATTCCCGTCCGGCCCTACTGGGAGGGGCTGTTCGTCAATGTGGATCTGTTCGAGCGCTATGGCCTGGCCCTGCCCGACACCTGGGAGAACCTGGAGGCGGCGATTCTCCGCTTCCGGCAGGAGGGCATCGTGCCCATTGCAGTGTCCCTGTCGGACATTCCCCACTACCTGGCGGAGTGGGCCATCCTGGCCAGCGGCTCGCCGGAGGACTACATAGCCCGGCCGCAAACGCTGTCGGACACGCCGGAGGCCTTCTTCCAGGGCATGCGGCTGATCCGCCGCCTTGCGGAGCTGGGAGCCTTCGCGCCCAACGTCAGCGCAACCAACGAGGCCGCCGCCAGCCAGCTTTTCCGGGACAAGCAGGCCGCCATGCAGATCGACGGCAGCTGGTTTGCCAACACCCTGCCG
>JBJEUJ010000036.1:0-3854 GCA_051883775.1 Aristaeellaceae bacterium
CGGCGTCGTCCATGGGGGTGGCGTCCCGGTTGATCAGCACCAGGTGCTTCCCACGGAAGTACTGCAATAGCCCCGCCGCCGGGTACACCGTCAGGCTGGTGCCCGCCACGATCAGGGTGTCCGCCCGGCGGATGGCCATGACGGCGTTCTCCAGCACGTCCTCGTCCAGCCCCTCCTCGTAGAGCACTACGTCGGGCTTGATGCGCCCGCCGCAGGAGCAAAGGGGCACCGGCCTGGGGTCGTCCCGAATGGCCTCGGGCGGGTAAAACTTGCGGCACTTCATGCAGTAGTTGCGGTGGATGCTGCCGTGGAGCTCCTGCACGTTGCGGCTCCCGGCCTTCTGGTGCAGGCCGTCGATGTTCTGCGTCACCACGCAGCTGAGCCTGCCCACCCGTTCCAGCTCCGCCAGCTTCAGGTGGGCGGCGTTGGGCCTGGCCTCCAGGGGGAGCATCTTCTGGCGGTAGAAGCGGAAGAAGCCCTCCGGGTTGCGCATGAAGTAGGTGTGGGACAGAATGGTCTCCGGCGGCACGTCGTACTGCTGGTGGTACAGCCCGTCCACGCTGCGGAAGTCGGGGATGCCCGACTCCGTGGATACGCCCGCGCCGCCGAAGAACACGATGCGCCGGCTCTGGTCAATGATGGACTGCAGCGTCATGGTGCTGCCTCCTTCTTCCCGGGAATTACAGGCCGTACAGGCCGGTGAACTTGCGCGTCAGGTAGTCGGTGTAGCGGGTGGGGTCGAAGGGCTCGCCCATGGCGTTCATGAGCAGCTTGTCCGGGGTGAGGAGCCGGCCGTAGCGGTGGAGGTGTTCGCCCAGCCAGGCCGTGATGGGGCTCAGGTCGCCCTTCTCCGCCGCAGCCCACACGTCCACGTCCTTCTCCATGGCGGCGAGCATCTGCACGCCGTAGGCGCTGCCCAGGGCGTAGGAGGGGAAGTAGCCGAACATGCCGCCGGACCAGTGGGTGTCTTGCAAAACGCCCCGGCGGTCGTCCGGCACATCCACGCCCAGGTATTCCTTGTACATGCGGTTCCACAGCCCGGGCAGCTCGTCCACCTTCACATCGCCCTGCATCATCAGCTTCTCGATTTCATAGCGGATCATGATGTGCATGGGATAGGTCAGCTCGTCGGATTCCGTGCGGATCAGCGAGGGCTGGGCCTTGTTCACCGCCGCGTAGAGCATGTCGGGGGTCACGCCCTTCAGCTGCTCGGGGAACAGCTCCTGCATCACCGGCAGCACGGCTTTGCAGAAGGGCAGGCTGCGGCCGATCAGGTTCTCATAGAAGCGGCTCTGGCTCTCGTGCAGGCCCATGGTCGCGCCGGTGTCCAGGCCCGTGAACTGCAATTCGTCCCCCGTGCCCAGCTCATACAGGGCGTGGCCGCCCTCGTGGATGACGCTGTACATGCTGGAGAGCAGATCATGCTCATAGTAGTGGGTGGTGATGCGCACATCCCACTTGCTGAAGCCGGAGGTGAAGGGATGCTCCGTCTCGGTGATGGAGCAGCGGCGGCGGTCGATGCCCAGCATGGCCATCAGCCTGTCGGACAGCGCCCGCTGGATATGCACCGGGAAGCTCTGGTGCAGGAAGTCCGTGCGGGGCGCAGGCTTTTCGCCCACGGCGAGGATGACGGGGGTCAGCCGCTCCCGCAGGGTCGCGAAGAAGGGATCCAGCGTGGCCATGGACGCGCCCTTCTCGTAGCTGTCCAGCATCACATCGTAGGCGGGCTTTTTGTCGTTCTTGTAGGCGGCGAAGCGGCGGTTGTAGTCGATGAGCTTCTCCAGATACGGGGCGAAGAGCGGATAGTCGCTCTGTTCCTTGGCCTGGTGCCAGATGGCGGCGGCCTCCGTCTGCAGCTGCTGGTAGGCGGTGAACTCCTCCAGGGGGATGCGGGTCATGTCCTCATACTCTTCCTTGAGCAGCTCGGCCTGCCGGGCCACAATGTCTGTGACCTGGTCGCGGCTGTCCAGGATGGTCTGGCAGATTTCGGGGGTCTCATCGTTGACCAGCAGCTTGTAGGTGATGCCGGAGAGATACCCCATCGTGCGGCCCCGGCCCTTGTAGGAATCGGCGGGGGCGGCGGTGTCGCCATCGGTGTACAGCACGCTGATGGCGTGATTGTAGGCGCTGGCGGCGGTTTGATATTCGTTCAGCTTGGCAACGGCCTGTTCGAGTGTCATGAAGGATCGCACCTTTCTTTGGCGTGTGAATATAGCATTATCATACGGCGAAGCCGCCTTGGCTGTCAAGGGGTACGGGGCCCGGGAGGGGGCAGGTTCCGTCCGTTTTTTTGCCGCCGGGACAGAAAAAACCGTCCGGCACAGGCGGCCGGACGGCGGTGGAGACCATGCTTTACAGGGCCTTGCGCAGCTCCTCGGGCAGGCGGCGCTTCCACCAGCCCTTCAGGTACACAAACAGCGACATGAGCATGCCCGTGATCCAGGTGATCAGCAGGCTGCTGAACAGCGCGTCCGGGTGACCGTTGGGGAAGGCCTCGGAGCGGGTCAGGAAGGCAAGCAGATAGGCCAGGGGCATGCGCAGCAGCACCGTGTTGATGATGGAAATCCACATGGGCAGCATGGTTTCGCCCGCGCCGCGCATGTAGCCCTGCATCACCTGCGTCACCGAGAAGCAGATGTACCCCAGCGCAAGCCAGCGCAGCGCGCGGATGCCGATCACCAGCGTGGAGGGGGTGGAGGTGAACAGCGCCATCAGCTGATGGCCGAAAAGGAGGATGCACGTCACCATCACAATGGAGGAGCCCAGGCCCAGCTTCAGCAGCTCCCGCACGCCCTTGTGCAGCCGGTCGGCCTTGCGGGCGCCGATGTTCTGCCCGGCATAGGTGGTGGCTGCCACGCCGAAGGTGAAGTTGGGCATCATGGCGAAGCCGTCCACACGCATGACGGCGGTGGAGGCGGCCATGACCGTCTCGCCCATGGAGTTGGTCAGGCTCTGCACCACAATGGCGGACATGGAGAAAATCGCCTGGGTGATGCCCGCGGGCAGGCCCAGCAGGCAAAGCTTCCTGGTCAGGTGGCCGTCCGGCACCAGGGTGCGCAGGTTTACATCCACCACGTCCCGCATGGTGCAAAGGCGGATCAGGCACAGAAGGCCGGAGATCGCCTGGGCGATGATGGTGGCCCAGGCCACGCCCGCCACGCCCATGCGGAAGTTCGCCACGAAGGCGATGTCCAGCACGATGTTCAGCAGGCTGGCGATAATCAGGAAAATCAGCGGAAACACGCTGTCGCCCAGGCCCCGCAGGATGCCGGAGAGAATGTTGTACAGCGCGCAGCCCAGGATGCCCAGGAAGATGATCTGCAGATAGCTGGTGGCGCCGGAGGCTACCGATTCCGGCGGCTTGACCATGGCGATGAGCGCCGGGGAGGCCAGATAGCCCACCACGGTCATCAGCAATCCCGCAGCCAGGGTGAGGGTGATGGCGCTGCCCACCACCTTGTTGAGGGTGGGGCGATCCTTCGCGCCGAAGTACTGGGCGGACAGGATGCTCGCGCCGGTGGAGATACCCATGAACAGCACCAGCAGCAGGTTCAGGATGGGGCCGGCGGTACCCACGGCGGCCAGGGCGGTATCGCCGATATACCTGCCCACAACGATGGAGTCCACCGTGTTGTACAGCTGCTGGGCCAGGTTGCCGATGAGCAGCGGCACGGAGAACTTGATCAGCCCGCGCATGGGGCTGCCCTGGGTCATGTCCTGCACGCCGAAGAAGGTTTTGATCCGGGATGTCATGGTCATACGTAATGTCCTCATTTGCTCTGTTAGTCACTTCCTATTGTAACAGGAACCATGACGCTGTGCAAGCGGGTGCTGACGCTTTTTGTCAGAAACCT
>JBJEUJ010000037.1:0-3832 GCA_051883775.1 Aristaeellaceae bacterium
GTCGCCGGCACGATGGACAGGGTGGACATGGCCAGCGTGGAGCCGATGTCCGAGCCGGAGGACGGATCGTTGAACAGCTGCAGCGCCAGGGAGACCGGACGCATGCTGGCACGGTTGACGTACAGCAGCGCGGAGAGGTAATCGTCCCAGCGCCAGATGAAGGAGAAGATGGCCGAGGTCACCAGCGCCGGAACGATCAGCGGCAGGATCACCCGGAAGAAAATGCCATAGTAGGAGCAGCCGTCGATCTTCGCCGCTTCATCCAGAGACGAGGGAATGCCGCCGATGAAGTTCATGATCAGGTACACGAAGAAGCCCTGAATGGCGAAGAAGTACGGCAGGATCATGGGAAAATACGTACCCACCCAGTTCAGATGACGATACCACATGAACTGCGGGATCATCAGGATCTGCGCGGGCAGCATCATCGTGGACAGCACCAGCACAAACAGCACACCGCGCAGCTTGAACTTCAGGCGCTTGAGCGCATACGCCACAAAGGCCGAGGACATCAGCGTACCGAAGGTGGAGGTGATGGAGATGACGAACGAGTTCAGGAAGAACGTGCCGAAGGTATACCCCATGAAGCCCTTCCAGCCCTGGATGTAGTTGCGCAGCGTCCAGGTGGTGGGGATCAGCTGTGCGGCCGTGGGGAGAATGGTATCCGTCGGCTTGAAGGAGGACAGCACCATCCACAGCAGCGGATAGACCATGACCAGTGCGCCAAAGGCGACCAGCACATGATAGATAACTTCCTTGTAGGTTTTCTTGCCTACCATATGTTTGCACCTTCCTTCACATCAGTCCTCGTAGACCCACTTGCTCTTGCTCCAGAACAGCAGCGCAGTCACCGCGGTAATCAGCACCAGCATGATCCATGCCAGCGCCGAGGCATAGCCCATCTGGCTCTTGCCCACCGCCGGGAAGGCCTTGTTGTACTGGTACACGGTGTAGAACAGCGTGGACTTGCGGGGGTCGCCGTTGGTGATCAGCTTGCACTGGGTGAAGGCCAGGAAGGAGTTGATGGTCTGCTGCACGAGGTTGAAGAACACCGTGGGGGTCAGCAGGGGCAGCGTCACCTTGAAGAACTTCTGCACGCTGTTGGCGCCGTCCACATGGGCAGCCTCGTTCAGCTCCTTGGGGATCTGCTTGAGCGCGGAGAGGAAGATCAGCATGGACGAGCCGAACTGCCACACCGTCAGGATAATCAGCACCCAGATGGCCGGACCCTCGCTGAACCAGTTGAAGCCCGCAAGGCCCGGGAATATCTTGGACAGCAGGGCGTTGATGGTGCCGTTGGACTCGAACAGCCGCCGCCACAGGATGGCCACAGCCACGGAGCCGCCGATGATGGAGGGCAGGTAGTACGTCGCGCGGTAGATCGGGACAGCCTTGGTCTCATGGTTGAGGATCAGGGCCACGATCAGGGCGAAGATGACCTTCAGCGGCGTGCCGATGAAGGCGTAGTAGCAGGTGACCTTCAGCGCCTTGTAGAAGGTGGAGTCTCCCGTGAAGATCTTGATGTAGTTATCAAGACCGATAAACGTGGGCGGGTTCTGAATGTCATACTTGCAGAAGGAATAGTACAGCGAAAGCACCATGGGGATGACCATGAACATCAGGAAGCCGAAGATGAACGGCAGGCTGAACACATACCCCGCCGTAGATTCCTGATTGAGCCAGGTCCCCAGGGTCTTTTTCTTCTTCTGGTTGGGAATGGCCGTCATGTTGTGTGCCTCCTTGCAAAGGATTGACCCGGGGATGAATGAGAAAGGAGGGGCGATGAACGCCCCCCCTTTGTTCTCTGTTCAAGCGCTGTCAGGGATGGCACTGCGCTGCGCTCAACCGCTGTTCCATCAATAGTCGGAAGCGATCTCCGCAGTCAGCTCAACCAGGGTCTGCGCAGCTTCCTCAGCGGTCATGGAGGTGCCCTTCAGCAGGCACTCCTCAGACAGCGTCTGGATGACCTCGGTCTGCACGGTGCCGGCATAGCTGGGCAGCGGCGGGAAGATCGGGCTGGAGTTCTCCTCCACGAAGGCCAGATATTCCACGACCATGCCATAGGTGGCGTCGATCTTGGTCACCTCGTCGGCGATGGCAGCAGCCACTTCGCTGTTGGCGGGCACGCCGCGCTCAGCGCGCAGGATGGTGTTGGCCTGCACGTCGTTGATCAGGTAGTTCAGGAAGGCCACGGCCAGGTCGGGGTTCTTGGTGTCGGTGGTCACGGAGAAGAACTGGCTGGGCTTCATGTAGTTGGAGGCAGCGGGATCGGCGGAGGCCCAGTTGGTCAGGCCCAGCTCGATGCCATCGGCGGTCGCGGCAGCCTGATACGCGGCGATCTGGTTGGAGAAGGCGAAGGCGCACCAGCTGCGCACGTCGTTGCTGGTACCATAGACCAGGGGATCCTGGGCCAGGTCGGTGGTGTTCACACCAGCCAGCTTGTCGGTGTCAAACAGCCAGCCGGCAGCCACGCCGTCCAGCAGGCGCTGATAGTAGCCGGTCATTTCCTCGGCGGTAGGCACGATGCCCTCGGCGTTCCAGAACTCGGTGTAGCCCAGGCCGCGAGCGTAATAGGTAGGCTGGTTCTCGGAGTTGCTATGGCCATAGACGGCGCCCACACCAGTCTCAGCATAGACCTTCTCGGAGATCTCAACGAACTGATCCCAGGTCAGGTTCATGGGAACCTCGATGTTCAGGGAGTCGGTCAGGGTCTTGTTGTACAGCAGGGAGGGGGCGTTCACGCCAGCGCACACGGCGTAGATGCCGTCGCCCACCTTACCGGTGTCGATGATGCTCTGGGGCACCTTGGACAGATCCAGCGCGCCGCTCTCCACATAGGGGGTCAGGTCCAGCAGATCGCCGGCTTCCACCCACTGCTCGATGTAGGCATAGTCCTGCTGCATGATGTCAGGCAGGTCGTTGTTGGCGGAATAGGTGCTCATCAGCGCCCAGTAGTTGGACCAGCCCTGAGCGTTCAGGTTGAAGGTCACATTGGGATAGTTCTCGGTGAAGAAGTCGGCGGCAGCCTTGGTGACTTCGTCACGGACCTGGTTGCCCCACCAGCCGAAGTTGAACTCATACTCGCCGGCGGAAGCAGGATCGTAGGTGCCCACGGCCAGACCGTCCGCCATGGCGGGCAGGGTCAGAGACAGGAGCATCGCAAGAGAAAGGATAACTGCAAGGACCTTTTTCATAGGGATATTCCTCCTTTGCGGTTTTGTCCGATGCGGGACTTTTCTTACCACATTATATCAATCGCGGTGTTTACTGTCAAGGATTTTTGTCATATTTTCTGCTGTCCGCCCGGTCGTCCTGCCTCGCGGAAGCAGCGGCGCACCGCCGGATGAGCGCGGGCAGACGCAGAAGCGATGTGGCACTTTCCTCCCCTACGTATGTTATTTCCCGATCACGATTTTCAGGGGCGTTCGCAGAAGGCCGCAGGTGATCGCCGTCAGAATCGCCATGGTGATGGTCAGAACCGCCAGCTGCTGAAGCAAGCTGGTGCGCGGCATGAAATTGTCCAGGATGAAAATGACAAGCTGGTTCAACCGTTGCTGAGCGATCCGGCTGACCGCTTGGACACTCCTTCCCGCGCACCCATGCCGTAAAGCCGCCATCCCTTGACGTACGCCGGCTGCAGGGCTGTTCAGGGCAGGCTCCGCGCCTTTACCGGCGCAGGCGCAGGATGGTCACAGAGTGGCCAGGGAAGGTGAAGGTCAGCCCACCCTCGGCGTCCACCTGGCTGACAAACGGGGCAACGGCGTCCGGCACATCAATGGTGTTGACGGCCTCCGGCGGCGCGCAGAGCATCTCCACCGCCGCGCTCCGGCAG